>NZ_CP171358.1:0-306050 GCF_043518605.1 Agromyces sp. MMS24-JH15 | reverse complement strand
TCGAGGACGGCACGCCGGTCGACGTGATCCTCAACCCGCTCGGCATCCCGGGTCGAATGAACTTCGGCCAGGTCCTGGAGACCCACCTCGGGTGGATCGCCAAGCAGGGCTGGAAGGTCGACGGCAGCCCGGCGTGGGCCAAGCGCCTGCCGAAGGCCGCGCACGAGGCCGCCCCCGGCACCAAGGTCGCGACCCCGGTGTTCGACGGCGCGACCGAGGAGGAGATCAAGGGCCTGCTCGAGGCGACGATCCCCAACCGCGACGGCGACCGCATGATCGGCGAGTCCGGCAAGGCGCAGCTGTTCGACGGCCGCTCCGGCGAGCCGTTCCCGTACCCGGTCTCGGTCGGCTACATGTACATCCTGAAGCTGCACCACCTCGTCGACGACAAGATCCACGCGCGCTCGACGGGCCCGTACTCGATGATCACCCAGCAGCCGCTCGGTGGTAAGGCGCAGTTCGGTGGCCAGCGATTCGGCGAGATGGAGGTGTGGGCGCTCGAGGCGTACGGTGCCGCCTACGCCCTCCAGGAGCTCCTCACGATCAAGTCCGACGACATCCTCGGCCGCGTCAAGGTCTACGAGGCGATCGTCAAGGGCGAGAACATCCAGGAGCCCGGCATCCCCGAGTCGTTCAAGGTGCTCATGAAGGAGATGCAGTCCCTCTGCCTGAACGTCGAGGTCCTCTCGGCCGACGGCACCACGGTGAGCCTCCGCGACACCGACGACGAGGCCTTCCGCGCTGCGGAGGAGCTCGGCATCAACATCTCCAGCCGTTTCGAGTCCTCGTCGATCGACGAGATCTGAACCGGCCAGCCGACGGAATTCCGACACAGGAGAACTGAGAACTAGTGCTCGAATCAACTACTTTCGATCAGCTTCGCATCGGTCTGGCCACTGCCGACGACATCCGCAAGTGGTCCTACGGCGAGGTCAAGAAGCCCGAGACGATCAACTACCGCACGCTGAAGCCGGAGAAGGACGGCCTCTTCGGCGAGCAGATCTTCGGGCCGAGCCGCGACTGGGAGTGCGCGTGCGGCAAGTACAAGCGCGTCCGGTTCAAGGGCATCGTCTGCGAGCGATGCGGCGTCGAGGTCACCAAGAGCTCGGTGCGCCGTGAGCGGATGGGCCACATCGAGCTCGCCGCCCCGGTGACGCACATCTGGTACTTCAAGGGCGTGCCCTCGCGCCTCGGGTACCTGCTCGACATGGCGCCGAAGGACCTCGAGAAGGTCATCTACTTCGCCGCCTACATGGTGATCGACGTGGACGAGGACGGCCGTCACGCCGACCTCCCGGGCCTCGAGAACGAGATCCGCCGCGAGATCGAGACCATCGGCAACCAGCGCGACGTCCGCATCGCCCAGCTCATGGAGCGCAAGGAGAACGAGCTCGCCGAGCTCGAGGCCGACGGCGCCAAGGCGGACGTCCGCAAGAAGGCGGAAGCCGCGCAGGACAAGGAGATGGCGCTCGTGCGTCGCTCCGCCGACGAGCAGATCGCGCACCTCGAGCGCGTCTGGGAGGACTTCCGCACCCTCAAGGTCGGCGACCTGAAGGCGGAGGACACCGTCTTCCAGGACCTCCAGGACCGCTTCGGCTCGTACTTCGAGGCCTACATGGGCGCCGAGGCGATCAAGAAGCGCCTCCTCGCCTTCGACCTCGCGGCCGAGGCCGAGGACCTGCACCTGCAGATCGCCGAGGGCAAGGGCCAGAAGAAGATCCGCGCGATCAAGCGGCTCAAGGTCGTCAACTCGTTCCTGCAGACCGGCAACTCGCCGGCCGCGATGGTGCTCGACGTCGTCCCGGTCATCCCGCCGGAGCTGCGCCCGATGGTGCAGCTCGACGGTGGCCGGTTCGCGACGAGCGACCTGAACGACCTCTACCGTCGCGTGATCAACCGCAACAACCGCCTCCGTCGACTGCTCGACCTCGGCGCGCCCGAGATCATCGTGAACAACGAGAAGCGGATGCTGCAGGAGGCCGTCGACGCGCTGTTCGACAACGGCCGCCGCGGCCGCCCGGTCACGGGCACCGGCAACCGCGCCCTCAAGTCCCTGAGCGACATGCTCAAGGGCAAGCAGGGCCGGTTCCGCCAGAACCTGCTCGGCAAGCGCGTCGACTACTCGGGCCGTTCGGTCATCGTCGTCGGCCCGCAGCTCAAGCTCCACCAGTGCGGCCTGCCCAAGCAGATGGCGCTCGAGCTGTTCAAGCCGTTCGTGATCAAGCGCCTCATCGACCTGTCGCACGCGCAGAACATCAAGGCTGCCAAGCGCATGGTCGAGCGGTCGCGCGGCGAGGTCTGGGACGTGCTCGAGGAGATCATCCGCGAGCGCCCGGTGCTCCTCAACCGTGCGCCCACGCTGCACCGTCTCGGCATCCAGGCGTTCGAGCCGCAGCTCGTCGAGGGCAAGGCCATCCAGCTCCACCCGCTCGTCTGCGCCGCGTTCAACGCGGACTTCGACGGCGACCAGATGGCCGTGCACCTGCCGCTGTCGGTCGAGGCCCAGGCCGAGGCCCGCATCCTGATGCTGGCGTCGAACAACATCCTGAAGCCGTCGGACGGCCGTCCGGTGACCCTGCCCTCGCAGGACATGATCATCGGCCTGCACCACCTGACGACCGAGAAGGCCGGCGCCGCCGGCGAGGGCCGCGCGTTCTCGTCGATCGCCGAGGCGATCCTCGCGTTCGACCAGAACCGCCCGGGCGAGCACCAGCTCGACCTCGGCGCGCGCGTGCGCATCCGCCTCGAGGGCCTGCACTTCGCCGAGGGCGAGGAGCCGGAGGGCTTCGAGTCGGGCAAGCCGTTCCTGTACGAGACGACCCTCGGTCGCGCCATCTTCAACGAGGCGCTGCCGGTGGACTACCCGTTCTTCAACGAGCAGGCCGGCAAGGGCCAGATCTCGCAGATCGTCAACGACCTCGCCGAGCGCTACCCGAAGACCGAGGTCGCCGCGACGCTCGACCGGATCAAGGACGCCGGCTTCCGCTGGGCGACCCGTTCGGGCGTGACCGTGGCGCTGTCGGACATCGTCGAGCTCCCGCAGAAGGCGGAGATCGTCTCGAAGTACGAGAAGCAGGCCGCGAAGGTCCAGTCGCAGTTCGACAAGGGCCTCACGACCGACCTCGAGCGTCGCCAGGAGCTCATCCAGATCTGGACCAAGGCCACCGACGAGGTCGCCAAGTCCATGCAGGAGGAGTTCGCCAACAACTCCGACAACACCATCAACCGCATGGTGACGTCGGGTGCGCGTGGTAACTGGCTGCAGGTCCGCAACATCGCGGGCATGCGAGGCCTGGTGAACAACCCGAAGGGTGAGATCATCCCGCGCCCGATCATCTCCTCGTACCGCGAGGGCCTGTCGGTGGCGGAGTACTTCATCGCGACCCACGGTGCGCGCAAGGGTCTGGCCGACACCGCGCTCCGCACCGCGGACTCGGGCTACCTGACGCGTCGTCTGGTGGATGTCTCGCAGGACGTCATCATCCGCGAGGACGACTGCGGCACGACCAAGGGCCTGAAGCTGCCGATCGCGGTGACGGACGCCTCGGGCGAGCTCGTGCGCGACCCGAACGTCGAGAACTCGGTGTTCGCCCGGTCGCTCGCGGCCGACGCGGTGGACGCCAAGGGCGAGGTCATCGCCGAGGCGGGCTCCGACGTGGGCGACGTGCTCATCGACAAGCTGGTCGCGGCCGGCGTCGAGGAGATCACGGTCCGCTCGGTGCTGACCTGCGAGTCGGCGGTCGGCGTCTGCGCCGCCTGCTACGGCCGTTCGCTCGCGACCGGAAAGCTCGTGGACCTCGGCGAGGCGGTCGGCATCATCGCCGCCCAGTCGATCGGCGAGCCCGGCACGCAGCTGACGATGCGTACGTTCCACACCGGTGGTTCGGCGTCGGCGGACGACATCACGCAGGGTCTGCCCCGCGTGCAGGAGCTCTTCGAGGCGCGTACCCCCAAGGGTGCATCGCCGATCGTCGAGGCTCCGGGTCGCATCACGATCGACGAGACCGACCGTCAGCGCAAGGTCATCCTCACGCCCGACAACGGCGACGAGCCGATCGCGTACAACGTGCTCAAGCGTTCGACGCTGCTCGTGGAGGACGGCCAGCACGTCGACCTCGGCCAGCAGATCATCGTCGGCACCGTCGACCCGAAGGAAGTCCTCCGGGTCAAGGGTGTCCGCGCGGTGCAGAAGCACCTCGTCGACGGCGTCCAGGACGTGTACCGCTCGCAGGGCGTGCCGATCCACGACAAGCACATCGAGGTCATCGTCCGCCAGATGCTCCGCAAGGTCACCGTCGTCGACCACGGCGACACCGACCTGCTGCCGGGTGAGCTCGTCGACCGTTCGCGGTACAACGACATCAACCGCACGGCGCTCACCGAGGGTCGCAAGACCGCCTCGGCGCGCCAGGAGGTCATGGGTATCACGAAGGCCTCGCTCGCGACCGAGTCGTGGCTGTCGGCCGCCTCCTTCCAGGAGACGACCCGCGTGCTCACCGAGGCTGCGATGCAGGGCAAGAGCGACCCGCTGCTCGGCCTCAAGGAGAACGTCATCATCGGCAAGCTGATCCCGGCCGGCACCGGCCTGGCGAAGTACCGCAACGTGTCGGTGGATGCCACGGAGGAGGCGCGCCAGGAGCGCTACCCCAACCGCATCTTCACCGACGACGCGACCTTCACCGAGGGAGACCTCAGCTTCGTCGACTTCGACGCGTTCTCGAGCGACGACTTCACCCCCGGCAACTACAGCTAGTCGCCGGCGGTCGAATCGCCACGAAGGGCCCCGCATCCTCGGATGCGGGGCCCTTCCGCGTCCCGCGGGAGCGGAGCCTCCGGCGCTGCCCTTGCCGGTGGTCGAGGAGCGTCGGCGGAGCCTCCGGCGCGGCCCCTCGTGGTCGAGGAGCGCCCGCCTCGGTTCGGTGGTCGAGGAGCGCCCGCAACTGTTCCGGTGGTCGAGGAGCGCCCGACGGAGTCGGACGCGTCTCGAGACCAGGCTCACAGCCCCGGCTCGTGGGGGTCTCGAGACGCGTCGCCGCTCCGCGTCGGCGCTCCTCGACCCACGGGTGGGTGGTCGCCCCTCCCGGGTGGTCGGGTGGGGCTGCGGTGCTGTCCTGCCGCTCGCGGTGGTTGAGGAGCGTGCGCATCTGTTCCGGTGGTCGAGGAGCGCCCGCATCTGTTCCGGTGGTCGAGGAGCGCCCGACGGAGTCGGACGCGTCTCGAGACCAGGCTCTCCGCCCCATCTCGCGGGGGTCTCGAGACGCGTCGCCGCTCCGCGTCGGCGCTCCTCGACCACCGGAGCTCAGGTGTTCCTGGGTCGAGGGCGACGGCCGAACCGCTGGAGGTCCGCGATTCGACCCTGGATGAGCGCGTCGCGCTTGGCGCGGCCCCAGTTCTGGATCTGCTTCTCCCGGGTGAACGCGTCGTCGATCCGCGAATACTCCTCGACGTAGACGAGCTTCACCGGCAGCCTTCTTCGGGTGTACGCGGCTCCTTCGCCCGTCGCGTGCTGGGCGAGTCGCCGGTCGAGGTCGGTGGTGCTGCCCACGTACGTCGTTCCGTCGGCGCACTCGAGGATGTACAGGTACGGCATCCGGTCAGCCTGCGATGCCGTCGTGCTTCGCGAGCGAGTTCTCCACAAGGCTCCTCGATGTCCGGCACGCACCGGGTCTCGAGACGCGTCGCCGCTTCGCGTCGGCGCTCCTCGACCACCGGCCCGTGGTCGCCGCTTCGCGTGGGCGCCCTCGACCACCGATCCATGCACCTGCATGCTCCCCCAGTTGTGGGGGTTTGTCCCCCATTCTGCGGACACGTAGTCTCATGAACGCAAGACCCGTACCCCGGGCCGTGGCTCCCCCCGCCCCGGCCCGGGACCTTGCACCCACGATCGACGCCGACGCACCCGGCGCCGACGTTTCCGCGCGCTGATCTGCGGTTCTTCCGCCAAGGCATGCGCCTCGGGCCGCCGTCCACAGCCGGCGGTCTGCGGCGGAGCGCGGCCGCCCGGTGGTCTCCGGCCGAGCGCGAGCCCGCTGAAATCAGGTGGGTGCGACGCGACCCCCGATGGGGGGAACCCCCTATGGGGGAATGGTCCGCACTTGTGCGGACACGTAGGGTCGATCCGCCCCACCCGAATCCGGAGCCCGGACCCCCGAATCCGCGCACCGCCCCCCGAACCGCGAGGAGCCCTGCGTGCCCGCACTCGGCGAGATCCTGATCCTCCACGGCGACCTCCCCATCGAGCACCTCGACCTGATCATGGCGATGGACGAGAGCGACGACACCGCCGTCCAGGCCCTCGTCGACCGCGGAATCGTCAGCGACGAGCAGATCGCCAAGGCGCGCGCCGCGCAGCACGGCGTCGCCTACGTCGACCTCGAGGAGATCGAGGTCGACGCGAACGCCGTCGCACTCGTGAGCGCGGCGACCTGCCGCCGGCACTCGGTGCTCCCGATCGCGATCAGCAGCCAGGACCGCATCGTGGTCGCGATGGTCCGCCCCGGCGACGTCTTCGCGATCGACGACCTCCGTGCGGAGTCGGGCCTGCCGGTGCATCCGGTGGTCGCCCAGCGCCAGCAGGTGCTCGACGGCATCTCCCGCTTCCTCCGCGCCGACGACGAGATCTCCGAGCTCGCGACCGAGCTCGAGGACGACACGGTCGGCGAGCTCGGCGACGCGTTCAGCGTGGCCGAGGCGTCGGGCGACGACGCGCCGATCGTGCGCCTCGTGAACATGCTCGTGACGCAGGCGATCAACGACCACGCGTCGGACATCCACATCGAGCCGGGGGAGCGGAACGTCGGGATCCGCATCCGCATCGACGGCGTGCTGCACGAGATGCAGTCGGCCCCGAAGTCGATCCAGGCGGGGCTCGTGTCGCGCCTGAAGATCATGGCCGACATCGACATCGCCGAGCGTCGGAAGCCTCAGGACGGCCGCATGTCGGTCACCATCCAGGGCCGCAAGGTCGACCTCCGTGTCGCGACGCTGCCCACGGTGTGGGGCGAGAAGGTCGTCATGCGGATCCTCGACAACCAGGGTGCGAGCCTCGAGCTCGCCGACCTGGGGCTGAGCCCGCGCAACGGCGAGGTGTTCCAGCGCTCGTTCGTGAAGCCCCACGGCATGATCCTCGTGACGGGCCCGACGGGCTCGGGCAAGTCGACGACGCTCTACGCGACGCTGAACGCGATCGCGCGCCCCGAGGTCAACGTCCTGACCGTCGAGGACCCGGTCGAGTACCGGATGCCCGGCATCAACCAGGTGCAGGTCAACCCGAAGGCCGGCCTCACGTTCGCGAGCGCGCTGCGGAGCTTCCTGCGCAGCGACCCCGACATCATCCTCGTCGGCGAGATCCGCGACCACGAGACCGCGCAGATCGCGGTCGAGGCCGCGCTCACCGGCCACCTCATGCTCTCGACGCTGCACACGAACGACGCCGCGAGCGCGGTCACGCGACTCATCGAGATGGGCATCGAGCCCTTCCTGGTCGGCTCGGCGCTCGACTGCGTGGTCGCGCAGCGCCTCGCGCGTCGCCTGTGCGACCGCTGCAAGGAGGAGACGACGCTGACGCGCGAGGAGGTCGAGGCGCTCGGCTTCTCGCTCGAGGCGTGGATGTCCCCCAAGGTGCACCGCGCGGTGGGCTGCACCGTGTGCTCGGGCACGGGCTACCGCGGCCGAGTGGCGCTGCACGAGGTCATGCCGGTCGACGAGGAGATCGAGCGCCTCGCGGTCGCCCGCGCCTCGGCGTCGGAGATCGCGCAGGCGGCGCGCGCGGCGGGCATGCGCTCGCTCCGCGAGGACGGCTGGGACAAGGTCCGCGCCGGCGTCACGTCGGTCGACGAGGTGCTCCGGGTGGCGATCTAGGAATGGTGGAGAACACGATGACGAGCTTCCCTGGCGCGGTCGCCGCGGATCCCATGGACGACCTCGGTCGGCTCACGACGAACGAGCGGCTGACGCTCGCGCGCGCCGATCGCGATCTCATCGGCGCGCTCCGCGAGGCCGTGCGGCTCGGGGCATCCGACCTCCACGTGACCGCGGGCACGCCGCCCGTGCTCCGCGTCGACGGGATGCTGCGCCCGATCCAGGGCATGGCGCCGTGGGACGAGGAGCGCGTCGCGCGCGCCCTCACGACGATCGTGACGCAGACCCAGCTCGAGCGCTTCGAGCGCAAGCTCGAGCTCGACTTCGGCTTCGCGCTCGCGTCGGGCTACCGGTTCCGCGTGAACTTCTACCAGCAGCGCGGCGCGATGGGCGGCGCGTTCCGGCTCATCCCGACGCACATCCGTTCGCTCGACGAGCTCGGGATCCCCGAGGCGGTCGCGCGGTTCGCGACGCTCCCGCGGGGCCTCGTGCTCGTGACCGGCCCGACGGGGGTCGGCAAGACGACGACGATGGCGGCCCTGGTCGACCTGATCAACCGCACGCGCGCCGACCACATCATCACGGTCGAGGACCCGATCGAGTTCCTGCACGACCACAAGCGCTCGATCGTGAACCAGCGCGAGGTCGAGCACGACACGCACGGCTTCGCGTCGGCGCTGAAGCACGCGCTCAGGCAGGACCCGGACGTCATCTTCATCGGCGAGCTCCGCGACCTCGACACGATCTCAGCCGCGCTCACCGCCGCCGAGACCGGGCACCTCGTGTTCGCGACGCTGCACACGCAGAACGCGGCGCAGACGATCGACCGCATCATCGACGTGTTCCCGACGCACCAGCAGGAGCAGGTGCGCCAGCAGCTCGCCGGCACGCTGCAGGGCGTGCTCGCGCAGACGCTCGTGAAGCGCGCGACGGGCGAGGGCCGCGTGGTCGCGACCGAGGTCATGGTCATGAACGCGGCGGTCGCGAACCTGATCCGCGAGAACAAGGTGTTCCAGGTCCCGTCGGTCATGCAGTCGAGCCGCACGATCGGCATGCACACGCTCGACCAGTCGCTCGCCGACCTGGTGAACCGCGGCGTGATCACGCGCCACACGGCCGAGCAGAAGGCGCACGACCGCGAACTGCTGGCGGGCCTGATCCGCCGGCTCGAGACGCCCTCCCAGACGTCGGCCCGCGTCATCGCCGAGAGCGATGTCGACTACGGCGACGCCTACTCCGCGAGAGGAACCCGCTGATGCCCCAGACCTACGCCTACGTCGGCCGCACCCAGCGCGGCAAGCTGGTGAAGGGCAAGATGGATGCCCCGAGCGAGGCGACCGTGCTCTCTCGCATGGCGGCCGAGGGCCTGTCGGCCGTGTCGGTCGACGAGTACACGGGTGGCACCGGCCTCAACCGCGAGATCAACGTCGAACTGCTGCGGAAGAAGCCGAAGCTGAAGGACCTCGCGGTCATGGTGCGCCAGATGGCGACCATGCTCGCGGCGGGGCTCTCGGTGCTGAAGACGCTCACGGTGCTCGCCGACCAGACCGAGTCGAAGCCGCTCGCGGCGATCCTCGGCAAGGCGCGCGACCTCGTCGAGCAGGGCTCGTCCATCTCGGACGCGTTCGCGAGGGCGGGCGGGCGCGACATCCCGCCGATCATGGTGAGCATGATGCGCGCGGGCGAGGCCGGCGGATTCCTCGACCGGGCGCTCGACTCGGTCGCGGTGAACCTCGAGAAGGACGTGAAGCTGCGCGGCACGATCCGCGCGGCACTCACCTACCCGCTCATCGTGCTCGGCATGGCGGTGCTCGCCGTCATCGGCATGCTCGTCTTCATCGTCCCGATCTTCAAGGACATGTTCGCGGGGCTCGGGAGCGAACTGCCGATCCCCACGCAGATCCTGGTCTGGCTCTCGGAGCAGATGATCTGGATCCTGCCGGTCGTGGCGGTCATCGCGATCGTGGGTGGGGTGTGGTGGAGCCGCAACAAGCGTGAGCCGAGCGTGCGTCGCGCGATCGACCCGTGGAAGCTGCGCGCACCCGTGTTCGGGCCGCTCGTGCGGAAGATCGCGATCGCGCGCTTCGCGCGCAACCTCTCGAACATGCTCGCGGCGGGCGTGCCGCTGCTGCAGTCGCTCCGGATCGTGGGCGACACGTCGGGCAACTACGTCATCGAGAAGGCGCTCGACGACGTCGCCGAGTCGGTGCGCCAGGGCCGCTCGTTCGCGGGCCCTCTCGCCGAGCAGCCGGTGTTCCCGCCCATGGTCGTGCAGATGATCTCGGTCGGCGAGGACTCGGGCTCGCTCGGGCCCATGCTCGACAAGGTCGCCGACTTCTACGAGGCCGAGGTCGATGCCGCGTCGGAGCAGCTCACCGCGGCGATCGAGCCGCTCATGATCGCGTTCCTCGGCATCATCATCGGCGGCATGGTCGTCGCGCTCTACCTGCCCATCTTCGGCATCGCCACGGCGGTGCAGGGCGCGTGAGCAGAAACAACGAGCTTCCCCGGAATAGGGGACAGATCCATCGAAAATCCCCCCTGACGAGGGCTTTTCCGGTGGAGCCCGGCGAATGTAGGTTCGCCACACGGTCGATGGAGCCCCGCCGACCGCAACCCGAAAACAGAAACGGAATCAACATGATTCAGCGACTGACGGAGGCCCTCGCCTCTCGCCGTGAGGCCGTTCGCAGCAGCGACAAGGGCTTCACCCTCATCGAGCTCCTCGTCGTGGTGCTCATCATCGGCGTCCTCGCCGCGATCGCCATCCCCGTGTACATCGGCGTGCAGGACAGCGCGAAGGATGCCTCGGCGAAGTCCGATGTGACCAACGGCAAGATCGCCGTCGTCGCCTACTACACCGCTGGCAACACTGGCGCCGTCACGCAGACGACGACCGATCTGCCTAAGTTCGGCATGACCGGCACCGTCAAGATCACTGGAAGCGACGCGTCGACGTTCTGCGTCTCGGCTCCGGCAGTCGAATCCGGCAAGTTCTGGAAGTCGACGAACACCACGCCTGCGGTCACCAAGGTCGACACAGCTTGCTAGTTGAGTGGTACGGGAGCTCCGACTACGCGAGCTCCCGTACCGCTGGCGAACGACCGTCGTGCGGGATGGAGAACTGTCGGTAGACCGAAAGCGGCCGCATCACGATTTCGGAACTCAAGCATGAATGGATTCGAAATGATTTCAACGATCACGGAGGCCCTCGCCTCCCGCCGCGAGGCCGTTCGCAGCAGCGACAAGGGCTTCACCCTCATCGAGCTCCTCGTCGTGGTGCTCATCATCGGCGTCCTCGCCGCGATCGCCATCCCGGTCTACCTGGGCGTGCAGGACAGCGCAAAGGACAGCGCAGCCCAGTCCGACGCAACGAACGCGAAGATCGCGCTCGTCGCCTACTACGGCGCGGGCGAGCCTGGCCCGGCGAACTCCGTTGCGACCCTGGCGAAGTACGGCGCGACCGAGACCGAGAGCGGCACTGTCACCATCACCTCGACGAAGGTGGATGACTTCTGCGTCTCTGTGAAGAGCAAGTCGAGCAGCGGCAGCGTTTACTACAACCTGACCGCGGCCGCTCCGAAGCCGACCAAGTCGTCAACGGCCGGCTGCCCGTAAGCCGACCGAGAGCGGGGCGCCCAATCGCCATTGGGGCGCTCCGCTCCCACCCTCCCCACTCCCGCATCAAGTACTCCTGCCGAGAGGCTGACCGTGCTTCACCACTCCCGCCACAGCCATGACGGCAAGCTCTCCGACGATTCCGGTCTCGGCATCGTCGAGGTGCTCGCCGCCATGCTCGTGTTCGCGATCGTCGCGGTCGGCATCGCCTACTCGCTCGTGAACACCGCGACCCTGACGCGCAACACCAAGCTGGCACAGGTCGCCACCAACCTGGCCGCACAAGAGATCGACACCGCCCGCGCTGCGCTCGACCCGTACGCGCTCGTGAGCGCTTCTTCCACCAAGCCGGTCGACGGGGTGACCTACAGCATCACCCGCGACGTCGACTGGGTCACTCCCGCGGGCGCGGCCGTCACCTGCAGCACGGGCGGCGAACTCAGCTACAAGCGAGTGAACGTCACGGTTTCGTGGGCGGGTGTGGGCGGAACGCAGAAAGTCACGTCCGACACCCTCGTCGCTCCATCGCACTCCGACAAGCCGAACACCGGCACGATCTACATCGAGGTCAAGAACGCGGCCGGCACCGCACTCGCGGGCGTCGTGCCCACGATCAAGAACGGCTCGGTCACCGTGAAGACCGGGTCGGCGACCGACGCGGCCGGGTGCAGCGTCGTGACCGACCTCACCGCCGGCCTCGTCTACACCGTCGAGATCTTCCGCTCGGGCTACGTCGGCACCGAGATGGACGAGCGACCCACCTCGACCGTCACCGTGACGAAGAGCTCGGCGGTGCCCGTGAGCTTCACCTACGACCAGAAGTCGACGCTTGCGATGAAGTACGCGACCAATGCGCCGGTTACGCCCACCGTCATCTTCCCATCGTCGCCCGCGATCCAGACGAACCTCACGAGCGACGCCCGCACCGACGTGTGGGCCTACTCGGTGCCGACGAACGGTACCGGCACCATCACCGTCTACCCGACCCGCTCCTATCAGGCCTGGGGCGGCCCGTACACCGCGCTCACCTCGGGTCAGAACAAGTTCAGCAATGGCTGCGTCGCCACCGACCCGCAGGCGTGGGACGCAAACGGCGCGCTGCCCGCCGGCACGCGTGGTGCCGGCGTGCTCGCGACTCCCGGCGGTAGCGCCACGGTGAACGTGCCGATGGGCATCGTCGATGTGACCGGAGCCTCGGTGGCGATCGCACGCACGCTGGTCGTGAAGAGCGTCGCCAACGGCGATTCCGCCACCGGCCGGCCGACCTGCACCACGACTCTCACCTACACCTTTCCCGGCACCATCCCGAACTCCAGCTCGACCAAGATGCGCATCGCCCTGCCGTGGGGCTCGTGGAAGGTGTACGGCCAGTACTCGTTCTTCGGCACGCAGGAAGAAGTGATCCCGGGTAGCCGACTCACGATCGTCTCGGGCAAGGGCAACAACACCACCGGCGCGGTTCCCACGACCGGCTCGGCGACCGTAAAAGATGTCGTCGTGCTCGATCCGAGGAAGTTCTGATGATGCGCTCGCTCCGCCCCACGCGCGCCGACGATGCCGGCGTGACGCTCGTCGAGCTGCTCGTGAGCATGGTGATTCTTGGCGTGGTCATGACCATGGTCGCCAACCTCTTCATCGCTGCGACCACGAGCTCCGAACAGAGCCGCCTCATGCACGAGTCGACGGCCAACGCCTCGAACATCGCGAACGAGGTGTCGAAAGGCATTCGCCAGGCGACGACCAACGCGAACGCCGACGGCTCGACCACGCCGGCCGTGCTCTTCGCCCAGAACGAGCGCTTGGTGCTCATCTCAACGGTCGACGTCGACAGCAAGGTCAACCTCACCGGGGTGAATCTGCAGCCCACCATCGTCGAATACGCGCTCGACGCGAACCGGAATCTCGTCGAACGCCGCTGGGCCGCGACCCTCACGAACAACGCCTGGACCTTCCCCGACTGGAAGACCGCCACAGCCACGTCGACGCGAACCGTCGGCGGCAAGATCGGCCCCGTGGCATCCGCGACGCTGTTCACCTACTTGAAGGCAGACGGAATCACCGTGCTCACGCCGCCCACCGACCCGAACACGAGCCTCGCCGCGGTCGCCGATGTCGCGACCGTGCGGCTCAACCTCAACGTCGTGCCCGTCACCGGCGCCGGCAAGGCGGTCGTGATTCAGAACGACGTCTCCCTCGCCAATCTCGCGATCGACCGGAGGTCTTGACATGCGCACCCTGAACCGCGCATTCCGCCGAGACGACGAGGGTTCGGCCTTGCTGACGGTCGTCGGCGTCGCCGCCGTGCTGCTCGTGATCGTGGCCATTTGCGCCTCGTTCACCGTCGCGGGCCTGCGAAAGTCGAAGCAGGACGCCGACTGGTCGGCGGCGCTTGCCGCGGCGTACGGCGGCGCCGAGGAGTATTCGAACCGGCTCTCGAACGACCCGACCTACTCGAAGTACGGCAACAAGCTCTCGCCCTTCACCATCGCGTCGGGCAGCGTCTCGCTCATCACGAACACCACCGCGAACCCGGCGTTCGACGTGGCGACCGGCGGCACCTGGGCGAGCGTGCCCGGCTCCGGCGGCCGAGCGAGCTTCCGCTACGAGGTCGACAACTCCGACGTCGCCGCCACGGGCGTCATCCGCCTGCGCGTGACCGGTAAGGTGGGCGACGCGACCCGCTCGATCCTCGCGAACATCCGCCAGCACGGCTTCGTGAGCTACCTCTACTTCTCTGACTACGAGCTCGTCGATCCGCTGATCGCCGGGTCGTGCACGGTCAAGTACGCGTGGGAGGGAACGGCGACCGGCTGCAGTCGCTATCCGTTCCTGCCCGACGACGACATCGCGGGCCCGGTGCACTCGAACGACACGATCGCCTCGTGCGGCGCGACCTTCCAAGACACGGTGACCACCGCCGACCCGGGCAACCCCAACTGGGAGAAGGCGAACTCGTCCGGCCTGTTCGGGTGGATCCTCAGCCTCTTCGGCCTGAGCTGCTCGTCGTCGGCGACGACGACGTTCGTGAAGGGCGAACCGCAGACGGTCGCGAAGATCACGATGCCCACGACCAACAGCACGATGAAGACCGACGCGCGCTGCACGTACCAGGGGCCGACCCAGATCACGCTCAACGCGGGCGGCACGATGACCGTCGTCTCGCCGCTCACGACGACCACCGGGCCGGGTGGTGCCGCGTGCGGGGCGATAGCCGATCTGCAGAAGCCAGCCGGGGCCACCGTCAACGTGCCGAGCGGCAACCTCGTCTACGTCGGCGACTACACGGGCACGACCTACCCCACCGGCTTCTCATGCCAGAACTCGAATGCCGGCTGGGCGCTCACCGTCAGCGGCGTGACCCTCAAGTACCCCGCGACCGACGAGGTCGCCGCAGCCGGCGACGTCAGCGCGGCACCCTACGGGTGCACGCGCGGCGACCTCTACATCAAGGGCACGATGAAGGGCACCATGACGGCGGCCGCCAACTGGGTCTACGTCAACGGCAGCATCAATTACGCGAACGACGCGACCGACCTGCTCGGCCTCGTCGGCGAGAACGGCATCGTCGTGCGCAACCCGGTGCAGTGCAACTTTCTTCTGCCTCGGCTACTCGAGCCTGTCGGGCTACGCCGCCGTCACGCAGATCGACGCAGCCATGATCTCGCTGAACCACACCTTCATGGTGCAGAACTTCGATCGCGGCGGTAACCGCGGCACGCTCAACGTGTTCGGCTCGATCGCCGAGAAGTACCGCGGCCGCTACACCAACTCGTACAGCGGCTCGACCGGGTACCCGTCGAAGAACTGGGACTACGACCCGAAGCTCGCCAAGGTGACGCCGCCGAAGTTCATCAACCCGGTCGCCTCGACCTACGACATCGTGCAGTACGCCGAGACCAACACGTCGTTCGCAGCGAGTGGGGCGCCGCAATGATCGCCCTCACCCCCGTGATCGTCGCGCTCGCGACCGTGCTCGGCCTCGCCGTCGGATCCTTCCTCAACGTCGTGATCTACCGCGTGCCCGCCGGCAAGTCGATCGTCGCACCGGCGAGCGCCTGCCCGCAGTGCGGCCACGAGATCCGCGGCTATGACAACATCCCGGTGCTCTCGTGGCTCGTGCTGCGCGGCAAGTGCCGCGACTGCGGGGCATCCATCTCGGCGCGCTACCCGCTCGTCGAGCTCGGCACCGGCCTCGCGTTCGGCGCGGTGGCCTGGTGGGTACTGACCGCGGCGAACGGGGATGCCGCGGGCGCGGCATCCGTGATCGCGCTCATCCTGGCCTGCACCGCGTTCCTCTACTTGGCGGCCATCAGCATCGCGCTCGCGCTCATCGACCTCGACACGAAGCGCCTGCCGAACGCGATCGTGCTGCCCTCCTACGTCGTCGGCAGCGCGCTGCTCGTGGCATCCGCGCTGCTCGCCGGTCAGGCCGAACGCCTGATCCCCGCGCTCGTCGGCATGTCGGCGCTGTGGACCCTCTACTACGTGCTCGCGTTCGTCTCGAAGGGCGGCATGGGCATGGGCGACGTGAAGCTCGCCGGCGTGCTCGGCCTCTACCTCGGCTGGGCCGGGTGGGGGCAGCTGTTCGTCGGCACGTTCGCCGGATTCCTCCTCGGCGGGGTCTTCGGCATCGCGCTGCTCCTCGTCCGCCGCGCCGGCCGGAAGACCGCGATCCCGTTCGGACCCTGGATGCTCGCGGGCGCGTGGGTCGGCCTCGTCGCCGGTCCCCTGCTCGTCGACCGGTACCTCGTCGCCCTCGGCGTCGGGTGAGGCATCCGAACATGACGACCTGAACCACCGCCACCGCGCGACACCCATCCACCGAACCAGACCCGAACCCGCCCGAACACCCGAAGGAACCGATATGGCACACAGCATCGTCGGCATCGACATCGGCAGTCGATCCATCCGGGCCGCTGAGATCTCCGATCCCGCCAAGCGGCCGACCCTCACCCGCTGGGCGGAGGAGGAACTCCCCGCCGGCGCCGTCGTGAACGGCGAGGTGCAGGAGCCGACCACCGTCGCCCAGGCGCTCCGCCGCCTCTGGAGCAAGGGGAAGTTCTCGACCCGCGACGTCGTGCTCGGCATCGGCAACCAGCGCGTGCTCGCGCGAGACTTCTCGATCCGCAGCATGCCGATCGAGCAGATCCGCGAGGCGCTGCCGTTCGAGGCGCGCGACGTGCTCCCCGTTCCGGCGGCCGACGCGATCCTCGACTTCCACCCGATCCAGGAGACGCGCGGCGAGCACGGGCTCGTCCTCAACGGCCTGCTCGTCGCAGCCGTCAAGGAGGCCGTGCTCGGCAACGTCCGCGCCGTCGAGAGCGCGGGCCTCACGCCGCACGACGTCGACCTCATCCCGTTCGCGCTCAGCCGGTCGGTCACGGCCGCCGGCGCCGCGGTCGGGACCGTCGCGATCGTCGACATCGGCGCGCAGACGACGAGCACGGTCATCGCCCGCGACGGCGTGCCGCAGTTCGTGCGCATCGTGCCGACCGGCGGCGACGACATCACCGCCGCCCTCCAGAACCAGCTCGAGCTCGACCCGTCGCACGCCGAAGGCGTGAAGCGCGAGCTCGGCATCCTCCACACGTCGACCACCACGACCGTCGACGGCCGCCCCGCCGCCGACGTGATCCAGCGCGTGGTCGGCGAGCAGCTCACGAGCCTGAGGAACACCATCGTGTACTACACCACCTCGCATCCGAACGACCCGGTCAGCCACCTCGTGGTCACCGGCGGCGGCTCGACCCTGCCCGGCCTGCGCGAGGCGCTCAGCGAGCTCACGCAGCTCCAGGTCGTCGTCGCCCAGCCGCTCAAGGGCGTCAAGGTCGCCCGCTCGGTGAACGCCGACCTGGCGAACGCCGCGCGCGACCGCATGTCCGTGGCCGTCGGCCTCGCGCTGGGGTGGGCCGCATGAGCGCGAAGCAGACCCCCGTGGTCCTCGGCGGCGCGCCCCGCGCGCACCTCCTCCCGCCCGAGATCCTGAAGGAGCGCGCCTCGCGGCGCACCACCCGCCGGCTCGGCGCCGTCACGGTGGTCGTCGCCGTCGTGATGCTCGGCCTCACTGGCGGCGCGGTCTTCCTCAACCTGCAGTCGCAGTTCCAGCTCGCGGCCGCGCAGGCGAAGACCTCCGACCTCGTCGCCGCGCAGGCGGAGTACACCGACGTCGCGCAGCTCCGGAACCAGCTCGCGCTCGTCGAGGCCGGCCAGCAGGTCGGCGTCTCGACCGAGATCGACTGGAAGGCGTACCTCGAGCAGGTGCAGGGCACGCTGCCCGCAGGCGTCGCGATCACCGGCGTGCGCGTCGAGTCGGCCACGCCGATGACCGTGCTCTCGGCCGCATCGGGCCCCCTCAAGGGCGCGAAGGTCGCGACCGTCACGTTCACGGCCGAGAGCGGCCAGCTGCCCGCGACCTCCGACTGGCTGAACGGCCTGAGCAGCCTCCCCGGCTACGCCGACGCGAAGCTCGACGAGGCCAGCTTCAACGACGAGACGCAGGTCTACACCGCGACCATCACCCTGAACGTCGACCAGGAGGCCTACTCCGGCCGGTTCCAGCCTGAGAGCGAGGACGCGGAATGAACCGCAACCGAATCATCCAGCTCGTCCTCGTCGTCGGGATGATCGCGATCGTCGCGCTCGGCTTCGTGCTCGGCATCCAGCCGCAGCTCGCGATGCAGGCGTCGGCCGACGGCCAGCGTGCCACCGTCGAGGCGGGCAACACCGCGCAGGCCGCGACGCTCGCGGCCCTCGAGGAGGATGCCGCGAACACGACCGACCTCGAGTCGCAGTGGGCTGCCGCCTCGAAGTCGATTCCCGACGGCACGGGCATCCCCGAGTACCTCCGCGAGGTCGACGCGGTCGCCGCAGCCAACGGCGTGCGCGTCACCGGGCTCACGATCGCGGATGCCGCGCCCTACCAGGTCCAGACCGCGACGGTCGACGCGGGCGGGTCGGCCGAGCCGACCGCGACCGTGCCGCAGCCGCTCCAGGACTCGCGTATCACCGCGGGCAACTTCGCGTACTTCGCGGTCGACCTCCAGGTCACCGGGTCGTACGAGCAGGTGCTCGGGTTCGTGAACGGCCTGCAGGCGGGCGACCGGCTCATGCTCGTGACCAACCTCACGACCACGAAGAACGCGGGCGACCCGAACCTCGTCGACGCGACCGTCTCGGGCCTGATCTACTCGCTCGTGGCCGCCGACCAGGCCGCCGCGGTCGACCAGGACGCGCTCAGCGCGACCGGCGCCGCAGCGGAGGCCGCCGGCTGAGCCGCCGCATGTCCTGAACCGGACCCGGGCCGGGACGTCGCGCACCAGCGCGACGCCCCGGCCCGCTTCCGTCTCCGCTTCGGCCCCACCTCCGGTGGTCGAGCGGAGCCGTCGGCGCGGTTCTGCCCCCTCCCGGTGGTCGAGGAGCGCCCGACGGAGTCGGACGCGTCTCGAGACCAGGGTTCCCAGCCGCGTCTCGCGGGGTCTCGAGACGCGTCGCCGCTCCGCGTCGGCGCTCCTCGACCACCGGTAGGTGGTCGCCCGCCCGATGGTCGAGCGGAGCCGTCGGCGCGTTCTGCCCTCTCGCGGCGGTCGAGGAGCGCCGGCGGAGCCGACGCGGATCGCGACCCCCGTTCGAGACCCCCCGCGCCCCTTCCGCGTTCCGGCGCCGACGCGTTGCTAGCATGGGCCGACCGATCGCGGGTGCGGTTCGCGCCCGGAAGGAGCGTGACCATGAGCAACACGCCGAACGGATCCGAGCCGGCCCGGCAGGACGACGTCGAGGACGACGCGCCCGCGCCGGACGTGCCCGGGTCGGACGTGGCGCCCGAGCCCGCGAGCGGTCCGAGCGAATCCGAGTCGCCCGCCGTTCCCGAGGCCCCCGACGACGTCGAGGTGCCCGAGGCGGTCGCCCCGGAAGAGCCCGAGACCACCGAGCCGCCCGAGGCGCACGAGCCGCCCGTCGCGGCCCGGCCCGCGGACGCCCCAGTCGAGAAGGACCACGACGTGCCCGAGTCATCCGAGCCCCAGGCCGAGCCGGCCGCACCGCCCGCCGAGCCCGCCGACCTGCAGGCCGACGACGCGACCCACGCCGACGCGAAGGCCGCCGAGCTGGATGCCGCGGTGCAGCGCACCACGGCCCTGCCGCTGCCGCCCGACGAGCCCGCGCCCGTCGTCGCGACCGACCCCGTCGAGGAGCCCCTGACCTCCCGCCGCGAGACGTACGTCCCGCCCGAGGTCGGGGCGACGGCCGTCGGCGCCGCGGCGCTCGCGCCCGAGCCGGTGTTCGCGCCCGCGCCGATCCCGCCCGCGCAACCGCAGACCGTCTACGTGCAGGCGCCCGTGCCGCCCAAGGCCAAGGGCAACCGGGGCTTCGGCGTCCTGGTCGCCCTCATCGGCACGGTCGTGTTCGCGCTGCTGTACGCGGGCGCCGCGTACCTCCTGCTGCTCACGCAGATGAACGCGGCGGATGCCGCGTCGAACCTCGTCGAGTTCGTCCTCGGCCGCGCGGTGTTCTGGGTGCCCGTCGTCGCGTTCTTCATCGGCTTCGCGTTGCTCGCCGCGATCGTCAACCGCAACGGCTACTGGGCGTACGCGGTGTTCAGCCTGCTCGTCGGCGTGCTCGTGTACTTCTCGTACATCGCGGGGTCCCTGCTCACCGTGCAGGCCTGGACCCTCACGTTCGAGCAGGCGCAGTCGTTCATCGCCGACCGCTGGACCGACCCGTTCGCGATCGTCGCGGGCGTCATCGCCCAGCAGGTCCCGATCTGGTTCGGCGGATGGATCGCCGCCCGCGGACGTCAGGTCACGAAGCGGAATCTCGAGGCGGTCGAGGCGTACGACCGCGAGCTCGCGGCCGGTCCGCGGCCCTACACGGTCTGAGCCGGGGTCCGGGCGGAGCGGGCGCCGGGCTCAGCCCGTCGCGCCCGGCTTCCCGGACAGGTGGGGGAGCTGCGCCGCCGTGGCATCCTCGGCCGATGCGTACCAGCCCTCGGGGACCGCGTTCGCCTCGGCCTCGGCGAAGAGCCGGCGGAGCAATGCCCGCGTGGCCTTGCCGCCGAGCGCCGGATCGAGGTCGATCACGAGCACGCCGGCGCCGCCGCGCGCGCCGCGCGGCGCACGCGCCAGGGTCCCGGGCACGCCCGTGAACCGGTCGCGCACCGCCCGCAGGTCGGCCACGACGAGCTCGACCCGCACGGGCGCCGCAGCCGGGCGTCGGGGCCGGAACGCCCCGAACGGCGCGGGCCGCGGCGCGCGCACCGGCGCATCCCCTTCGTCGACGAACGCGACGTGGCGCACCTGCGTCCAGGCGAGTTCGGCACCGTGCACGACGAGGCCGCGTGCGGACGCGTCGAGGGGAGCGGGGGCGGGGGCGGGGTCGGGCAGTTCGGGCATCGGAGTCGACTGTAGATCACGTCGCCCGGGACGCGCCTGAGGATCGAGGGCGCCGCCGTCAGCCGGCGGGGCAGGGGATCGACTCGACCGCGGCGGCGAGGTCGGGCGCCGCGCCCCAGGAGTCGAACGCGAACGAGCCGTCGCCGGTGCCGTCGGCCGCGGTGAACGAGCGCGGCAGCGGCGGGCCGAAGCGCTCGACCACGAGCACGCCGAGCGGCCCGTCGTCGCCCGCGACGACCACGTCGAGCGTGTCGCCGTCGCCCGCGGGCTCGGCGACCGACAGGGTCCCTCCCCCGAGCAGCGCGGCGAGCAGGTCGACGGGCGAGAGCAGCGGGTCCCAGCGCGCGAGCACGGGATCGGATCCCACGGTGCAGATGACGGATGACCCGGATGCCGCGTCGAGCGACGGGTCCGAGCCGGCCGCGACCGCCGCCGCGTCCCCCTGGAGACGGATCCCGCCCGCGGAGGCGACGATCCGAACCTGCAGGTCCCCGGCCGTCACCTGCGCGTCGAACGCGTCGGCGCGGCCGCGGTAGTCGAGCGCGAGGGTGCGTCCGCGGGTCGGCTCGCCGAGGGAGTCCTCGGGCGCGACCGTCTCGGTCATCGCGCCGGCGACGTGCACGGGGCCGGCGTGGCGCACGGCATCGAGCACCTCGGCGGCGAGGTCCTCGCCCTGCACCAGCCAGAGCCCGTTGCCGTCGGCGCCCTCGAATCCCTCGAGGTCGACGCCCGCGGGCGGGCTCGGTGCGGCGGTCGCCGCGGCGCATCCGCTCAGTCCCGCGGCCGCGACGAGCGCGACCGCGGCGGCGAGGCCGCGCACGAGCGGCCGGCGCGACCAACGCTGCGCGGTGCCGGGCATCACTCGCCCGCGTCGGCGACGCACACGCTCGCGCCGCCCTGCGATGCGAGGGTCGACGCGTCGAGCGCGACCTCGCCGGTCGCGTGCGCCGGGCGCACGACGAAGCAGGTCGCGTCGTCGTACAGCCCGGCCGCGGACGGCACCCACGCCTCGGTGCCGCGGACGAGCTGCGTGAGGTCGGTCGCGGTGCCGTCGGCGGCGACCGCGGCGAGCGCGTAGTCGGCGTCGGGGCCGCTCCAGTCGAGGTGGGCGTTGCCGCCCTCGATCGTGATCGCGAGACCGTCGACGCGCACGGCGTCGTCGGCGAGGGACGAGACGATCCACCATGCGATGCCCGCGCCGAGCGCGAGGACGGCGAGGATCACCGACACCAGGAACGCCGGGTGGGACCACCACCGGCGTGCACGGGCCGGCGCCTCCGCGAGTTCGGGCAGCACGGCGGCCCCGCCGCCGAGCGAACGCGACCCCGCGTGCGCGCCGAGCGAGGGCTGACCGGTCGCGCGCCCCACGACGTTGCGATCGGCGGGCGCGGACGGCATGACGCGATCGACCATCGCTCGTCCTCCTGGGGGATGCAGGGTCGGACGTGCCGACCGCGTACCATGCTATCTCGGTGTCTGCATCGGCCCCGGGCGCCCGCGAGAGGAGCACGGTGCGTCGATCGACCCGGTGGAGCACGGCACGGTCCGCAGCGCTCGTCGCGCTCGCGGCCTCGGTGCTCGCGGTCGGCTCTGCGCTCGCGACCGGCCCGGTGCTCGCGTCGGCGAGCGCCGCCGAGCAGGGCGGGCCATCGGATGCCCCGGGCCCGACCGAGCTCGCCATCCCGTACCTCGGCACCGAGCGGATCACGCCGGCCGCGCCGTGGCGCATCGCCGACTGCGGTGCCGTGCTGGGGGCGAGCCCGCTCGTCGTCGGCTGCACCGAGGAGGGGGTGGACCTCGCCGCCCCGGCCTACGACCCGGCCGCGGGCGCGACCGCGCTGCGCGTGCCGCTCACGAACGGCTCGGTCTCGATGACCGTCGAGTACCGCGTGACGACGGCCGCTCCGGATGCCCCGCTCCTGCGACCCGCCCAGTCGGCCAGGCCGGCCGCCGCAGGATCGCTCGTGCGCGTGCCGATCAGCGACCTCGGCGTCGCCTGCACCCCGTGCGCGGCGGGCGGCACGGTCGAGGCGGTCGGCGTCGAGCCCGCGTCGGCGGGCAGCGCCTGGGTCACGCCGACGCACGTGGTGTTCCGGGCCGCAGCGGACTACGCGGGCCCGGTCGAGGTGCACGCGCGGATCGCCGACGACGTGGGGACGTGGTCGGCCGAGGCATCCGTGCACTTCGGGGTCTACCGGCCCGAGCGCGCGCCGCTCATCGCGCTCGACGTGTTCGCACCCCTCGAGGCGGGCGCCGCGACCGTCGACCTCCGCGCCCTCGTGACCTCGATCGCGGGCGACGACGTCGTGCTCGTCGGGTGCGGCGGGACCCTGCACGGCCGGGTCTCGTGCGACGCGGACGGGCGCGCGACCTACGTCGGCACGGGCGCGGTCGACCAGTTCTCGTTCCAGGTCGCCGCGGGCGGCGAGCAGGCCGGCGGCTCAGTCACGCTCGTCCCGGCGGGCGGAACGCTCCCGACGACCGGGCCGGTGCCCATGGCGCCCGTCACGGGCGACGTGGCGCTCGCCGTGATCCCACCCGCGCCGGCCGGCCACGACGGCACGACCACCGGCATCTTCACGCCCCTCGTGGCCACCCTGGACCGGGTGGGCGCACGATGACGACCCCAGGAGGGCAGCACCGATGAGCCTCAGACTCACGATCGGAGACCGCGCCGGCGAGGCGGCGGGCACCTGGATGCTCGACGTCGACGAGGCGACGACCGTCGGCGAGGTCGCCGAGTCGCTCGGCGTGCCCGCGCACGCCCTCACGGTCGACCCCCGACCCGAGGCGACGCTCGCCGAGGCCGGCGTCCGCTCGGGCGCGACCGCGGCGGAGTCGGCCGCCGGCGCGGACCCCGCACCGGGCACGCTCCGCCTCGAACTCGTCGGCGGCCCGTTCGCAGGCGACGTCGTGGCGGTCGCGCGCGGGGCCGAGGTGCGCGTCGGCCGCGGGGCATCCTCGACGCTCGTGATCGCCGACCCCGCCCTCCTCGACGTCCACGCCGTGATCGCCGTCTCGGGAGGCGCGCCCGCCGCCGACGGGCGGCCGGCCCCGCTCACCGCGTCCGTCCGACCCGCGCCCGGCGCGGACGTCTGGGTGAACGGCGAACGCGTCGACGACGAGGCGACCGTCGCGCCCGCCGACCTCGTGCAGGTCGGATCGAGCGTCCTCCGGCTCGGCATCGCGCCGGCCGCCGACGCCGACCTCACGGTCGACCCCCTCGGCGACCGCGGATTCAACCGGCCCTCGCGGATCCGCGCCGCGGCCGCGCAACCCGTCGTGTCGCTCCCCGGCGACCGACCGGAGGGAGCCGATCACTCGCCCATGCCGTGGCTGTCGGCGCTCATGCCGGTCGTGCTCGGCGTCACGATGGCGATGCTGTTCCAGCGGCCGATCATGCTGCTCATGGCCGCGGCCAGCCCGATCATGGTCGTCGGCTCGTTCCTCACGCAGCGTCGGCTGTCGAAGAAGAAGGGCCTGAAGACCGAGCGCGAATGGATCGGGGACGTGCGCGCCGCGGGCGACCGCATCACCGACCTCGCGCGCCGTCAGCGGCTCGAGGCCTGGTACCGGCTGCCCGACCCGGTCGTGATCGGCGACATCGCCACGCGCCCCCTCGCCCGACTCTGGGAGCGCCGCCGCGACGACGCCGATGCGCTGGCCATGCGCGTGGGCGTGGGCGAGGTCGAGCTCGACGCGCGCTTCGAGGGCGGCGGCAAGGACCGCGCCGCGCCCCGCCGCGTCGGGATCGCACCCGTGCCGGTCGCGCCCGACCTCCGGGCCGGCGTGCTCGGCCTCGCCGGCCCCGCGGATGCCGTGCGGAGCGTCGCGCGCGCGGCCGTCGCCGGGTTCGCGGTGCTGCGCTCGCCGCGCGACGCGCGCCTCGTCGTGATCTGCCCCGACGACGCCGCGACCGAGTGGTCGTGGGTGCAGTGGCTGCCGCACGCCCAGCCCGGCGGCGCGCAGCCCGGCGGGTCGGCGGTCCCCGCCGCGATCGGCAACACCGACGACTCGCGCCGCGAACGGCTGCGAGAACTCGGCGTCGAGCTCGAGCGGCGCCTGCGCAGCGCCGGCCAGCGCGGCGGCGACCAGCCCGACGACATCCTCGTCGTCGTCGACGGTGCGCGCGAGTACCGCATGCTGCCCGGCATGGTCGCGCTGCTCGAGCACGGCACCGCGCACGGTATCCACGTGGTCGCCCTCGACGCCGACCGGTCCAGGCTGCCCGAGGAGGCGCGCAGCGTCGTCGCGATCGACCAGTCCGATCCCGCGCTCGCGCGCGTGGAGACCGGCGACGACTACTTCCCGACCGTCCTGGTCGACGGCCTCTCGGTCGCGCGCTGCGAGCAGATCGCCCGGAGCCTCTGCTCGATCCGCCACCAGAGCGGCGCGGGCGACGACGCGATCCTCCCGACCGCGGTGCGGTACGCAGAGCTCCTGAAGCTCGACCTCGACGACCCCGAGCCGATCGCGAGGCGTTGGCGGTCGCAGCCGCGCAACACGTTCGTCGTGGTCGGCGCGACCGGCGACGGCGAGTTCGCGATCGACATCTCGCGCGACGGCCCCCACGCGCTCGTCGCGGGCACCACGGGCTCGGGCAAGAGCGAGTTCCTCCAGGCGCTCGTCGTGTCGCTCGCGATGGCGAACCGGCCCGACGCGCTCAACTTCGTGCTCGTCGACTACAAGGGCGGGTCGGCGTTTGCCGACTGCGAGCGCCTGCCGCACACCGTCGGCATGGTCACGAACCTCGACGCGCGCGAGACCGAGCGCGCGCTCGCGTCGCTCGACGCCGAGCTCAAGCGCCGCGAGAAGGTGCTGCGGGACCTGAACGCGAAGGACCTCGACTCGGCCTGGGCGAAGGACCCGGATGCCTCGGCCCGCCGCGGCCTCGCGCGCCTCATGATCGTCATCGACGAGTTCGCCGAGCTGAAGTCGGAACTGCCCGAGTTCATCGACGGGCTCGTGCGCATCGCCCGCGTCGGCCGCTCGCTCGGCGTCAACCTCGTGCTCGCGACGCAGCGGCCCGCGGGCGTCGTGACGCCCGAGATGCAGTCGAACATCAACCTGCGGGTCGCGCTGCGCGTCACCGACCGGAGCGACTCGAACGACATCCTCGGCTCGGCCGAGGCGGCGTTCATCAGCCCGTCGAACCCGGGGCGCGGCTACGTCCGCACCGGGCCCGGCGCGGCGCCCGTCGCCTTCCAGACCGCGCGGGTCGCGGGCATCCGCCCCGGCATCCAGCGCGCCGTCAAGGTGCTGCCGCGCAAGGCGCGCCTCGAGTGGGAGCGCTTGGGTTACCCCGCGCGGTACCCCGCCGTCGCCGCGCAGGCCCAGGTCACCGACCACGACGACACCGACCTGCGCGCGCTCGTCAACCTCGTGACCGCGGCCGCGCAGCAGCTCGGCATCCCCCGGAATCCGTCGCCCTGGCTCATGCCGCTGCCGACCGCGCTGCCGCTCGAGAAGTTCCACGACCAGCCGATCCCCGACGGTGACGTCGTGCTCGGCCTCGAGGACGTGCCGGGCGAGCAGTCCCAGCGGAGCCTCACCTGGAGCGTCGAGCGCGGGTCGCACGTGCTCTTCGCGGGCGGCTCGATGTCGGGGCGCACGACGGCGCTGCGCACGCTGCTCGCGCAGGTCGTGCAGCAGTTCTCGCCGGCGGACCTGCACCTGTACGTCACCGACTTCGGCAACGGCGCCCTGCTGCCGCTGGTGGATGCCCCGCACACGGGCGCGGTCGTCACGCAGCTCGACTCCGACCGGCTGCCGCGCCTCACGCAGCGACTCCTCGAAGACCTCGGGCGCCGGCAGGCCGTGCTCTCCGCGGCCGGGGTCGGGCACATCGTCGAGCAGCGCGCGAACGCCGCGGAGCCCGATCGCCTGCCGTACGCGATCGTCGCGGTCGACGGCTGGGAGCGGATGCTGTCGACCATGAACGCCGACCAGCTCGTGACCTTCCGCGAGCAGTTCATGCGGCTGCTCCGCGAGGGGCCCGCGGTCGGCGTCCGCGTGCTGCTCACGGGCGACCGGGCGGTCTCGGGCGACAAGATCTCGTCGTTCATCGACGAGCAGTACCTCCTGCCGCTGCGCGACCTCAACGACTACCGCGCCTTCGGCGTCATGGCGCGGGACATCCCGCTCGACCTGCCGCCGGGCCGCGCGCTGTTCGGCGCCGCGGGCACCGAGGCCCAGTTCGCGGTGCTCGTGCGCGACACGGCCGGCGAGATGCAGACCGCCGCGTTCCGGCGGATCGTCGAGCAGGTGCGCGACCACTTCGACCAGTTCCCGCAGCTGGACTCGCTCCCGAGGCCCTTCCGGGTCGACCCGCTGCCCGGCCACTTCGCGCTCACGGCCGCCTACGACCTGCCGCTCGGCGATTCGGGTCCGGCCGACGGGCCCGTGGTCGCGGTGGGCGGCGACCTGCTGAGCCGGTTCACGGTCGACTGGCCGGCCGAGGGCGGCCTGCTCGTCACGGGCGGACGCAAGTCGGGCCGCTCGTCGGCGCTCGCGGCGATCACGCACCAGCTCGCGTGGCGGAAGCACGCGCTGCTCGTCGTCTCGACGCGCGAGTCGGTCCTGACCGAGGTGGCCGCGGGGCACGGCATCCGCGTGCTCTCGTCGGCGGCGCTCACGCCGCCCGAGCTGGAGGCCGCGCTCGAGGGCCTCGCAGATCCGGTGACGATCGTCGTGGACGACGCCGAGCAGTTCAAGAACGCGCCGATCGAGCACGCGCTCACGGGCGTGAAGCACCGTGCGGTGTTCCTCGTCGCCGCCGAGTCGGAGTCGTTGTCCGGCCTGTTCGGCGGGCCCGTGGTCGAGGCCAAGCGGTCGCGGCGCGCGCTCGTGCTGCGCCCGGAGTCGGCCATCATGGGCACGCAGGCCGTCGGGTCGCCGATCCCGAAGTTCATGCTCGGGCGGGGCACGCCCGGCTCGGCCGTGTTCACGACGCCCGCCGGCTGGCTGCCGGTGCGCGTGCCCGACATCCGCCAGTGATCCGATATCCGCCGGTGAGCGGGCGCGGCCTGAGGACGGCCGCGACCGCCGCCGGGGAACCGAACATAGACTGACCCGGGCGCCCGCCCGCGATCGAAGGGAACACCGTGGCCTCTGCGCACTGCGTCTACTGCGACGCGACGCTGCAGCCGAACAGCATGTTCTGCGTGCAATGCGGCCAGCTCATCCCGCAGTCGCAGGCGCCCGCCCGGCCGCCGGCGCCGCCCCAGTTCGGCCAGCCCCGCACGGCCGCCGCGCCGCCCGGAGCAGCCGCGCAGGCCGCGCCCGGCGCACCCCGACCGATCGAGCCCGTGCCGCTGCCGCGCTCGCTGCCGTGGCAGCAGCCCGGCGCCGACCACGCACCGGTGCCCCAGGCCCCGGCCGCGCCGGCTCCGGTCGAGCAGGTCGAGCTCGCGTTCTCCACGGGGCAGCGGGTCGTCGTGACCGGAGCGGCGATCATCGGGCGCAAGCCCGCCGACACCGCGCTCGCGATGGGCGCGCGCGCCGTCGAGGTGCAGGATGACACGCGGTCGGTCTCGCGAGTCCACCTCTTCCTCGAGGTGGCCGACGGCGTCGTCGTCGTGAGCGACGCCGGGTCGGCGAACGGCTCGCGCCTCGAGCGCGCCGGGCTCCTGACGCCGCTCGAGGCGGACGGGACCCGGGTGCGTGCACTCGTCGGCGACCGGATCTGGCTCGGCGACCTCAGCTTCGAACTGCGCGCCGCCTGAGCCGTCCGCGTTCGGAGTAACGGGCGATCCATCCACACGGGGAGTCCTCCCCATCGGTCGGCGAGTCGAAACCGGCTAACGTGAACTCGGCGCACGGACCGGAGGTGATTCTCCGGGTGAGGCGCACCGGTCACGATCTCTCTTGATGGAGGAACCACCATGGCGGACATCCGCGTCTCATCCGACTCCCTCGCCGGCGTCGCGGGCCAGCTCTCCAGCGGCTCGCAGTCGATCGAGTCGCAGCTCTCGACCCTGAAGTCGCTCGTCGAGGGCCTCGTGTCCGGCGACTGGTCGGGCGCCGCGTCGCAGAGCTTCAACGAGCTGTACTCGCAGTGGGACCAGGCCGGTCTCCAGCTCAAGGAGTCGCTCCAGGGCATCAGCGACCTGCTCAACCAGGCGGCCCTGTCCTACGAGGACAACGAGAACGCGATCGCCGGCACGTTCAACGGCTGATCCACTCCACGCACCAACCGGGTGCCGGCGGCCATGACCGCCGGCACCCGTCCTGACCTGCTACGAGCGAAGGATCGGACATGGTCTCCTTCAAGGTTCGCGCCGACCGGCTGAGCGAAGTCGCGTCGCTGATCGGCACTGCCGTCGCGACGTTCGACTCGCATCTGGCCGAGGTCGATCGCGCGGTGGGGCGCACCGTCAACGCGACCTGGGTCGGCGAGGACGCCGACAAGTTCGACGAGAACTGGGCGACGTTCCAGCAGATCGCCGGCCAGGTGCGGCTCGCGCTCACGCAGCTCCAGCACGGGCTCGTCGCGGCCGACACCACCTACACCTCGACCGAGGCCGGCATCGGCAAGGGCTTCGCGCAGGGCAGCCAGGGCTTCGTCTCCGTGCGAAGCAACGTCGGCGGTCTCGGGAAGCGCGTCGCCGGCGGCGAGGAGCGCGCCGAGGACATGGCCGAGTTCTTCGGCCGCGACTACGCGGGCGATGCCGAGGTCGAGCACTTCGGCGGTGGCGCGCTCGGCGTTCGGGCCGGGACCGGCCAGGCGACCGGCGGCGGGTCGAAGGACTCCGACCACGACGGCGACGACGACCAGATCGGCGTCGGCCCGTACCTCTCGGGCGATCGGGCCGGCGAGCAGGCCTCGAAGGGCGGAACGGATGTCTGATCAGCAGGCCGACACGAACGAGCTCCGGCAGCTCGCGCAGACCATGACCGAGCTCGTGAACTACTGCTCGGCACTCAAGGAGGGCTCGAGCGCCTTCGCGTACATGCTGCCCGCCGAGTGGCAGGGCCCGGCGATGCAGGCCTTCCTCGGGTCCTTCGCCGCGTGGGCGGCGGGTGCCGCCGCGATGCAGGACGTCGCCGAGAGCCTGCACGACCAGGTGCAGGTCGCGCACGACGCGTACTCCCAGACCATCGATGCCCTCGACACGTCGTGGGCCAAGATCGAAGCGAACCTCGGGTAAGGGCTGATCAGTGGCACAGGTGAAACTCGACCCCGCGCGGCTCGTCCAGGACGGCGACCACGTCTACGGCATCGCCCAGAGCATCGACGGCGCGATCGCCGCGCTCGAGAGCAGCCTCCGGGGGCTCGGCGGCATGGCGGGCGACGACGACTCGGCGGAGGAGTTCTGCGAGGGCGGTGACGGCTACGACGCGGTCGCCGGTCCGACGATCGACGCAGTCCGGTCGGTGACCAACGGCCTCCGACTGCTCGACTCCGCACTGTCCAACACGGCGCGGTCCTACGACGGCGCGCAGAAGCCGGGCGCCGGCCTCGATGCCGCGACGGCTCGGCCGGCGACGTCGACGCCGCGGATCGACCACTCGACCTCGCACGTGCCGAGTGCGCTCGGGCCCGGATGGCCCGGTCCGCTCGGCGAGTTCCAGGAGTTCCTCGAGTGGGGACTCCACCAGGTCGGCGTCGTCATCCCCACGGGTGACGAGGGCAAGCTCCAGAACGCGGCCGACGCGTGGGGGACCTTCGCCGGGAGCCTGCGCGGTGCGAAGGCCCGCATCGACGGGAGCCTGACGAACACGCAGTCGATGGTCCTGCCCCAGCGGGCCACGATCCTGTCGTGCCGCAACGGCCTGTCGACGAGCCTCGAGCGCCTCACCGAGGGCGCCGACGCGATGAAGCAGTGGATCGCGGACTTCCGCAAGCAGCTGCGGCAGACCCGCGAGGAGCTCGGCTGGTTCCTCCGCCAGATGGCGATCGAGCTCGCCGCGGACCTCGCGATCGGCGGCCTGCTCAGCATCGTCACGGCCGGCATCGGCGCACTCGCCACCGCCGCGAAGGCGACCTCGACCGTCATGCGCTGGTGCGTCAAGATCGCCCAGCTCATCATGCGCCTGAAGACGTTCCTGCAGGGCCTGCGCGGCATCTCGGGCGTCCTCGTGCGCGGCGCGCTGCGCATGGCGAAGGAGGGCCTGCAGGCCGGCCTCGCGAGCGGCTTCGCGACCGCCGCCGTGAACCACGCCCGTCGCAACGAGAAGGGCTACACGCCGCAGGACGTCGGCGTGGCCTTCGTCTCGGCGTTCGCCGGCGGCGCGCTCGCCGCGCCCGTCTCCCGGGTGCTCGGCGGCCAGGGCGGGACGGGCCTGCGGAACGTCCTTCGCGAGACGGCCGGCGAGACGGTCGGCGGCGCGGTCGACGGGCTCGCGAGCGCGCTCGCCGAGACCGGCATGACCGGCAACGACTTCAACCCCGGGTCGAGCGCGCTGTTCGGCGCCCTGCTGGGCGGCGGCCTGACCCTCGCCGGCCACGGCGTGAAGGCGGCGCTGCCCGGCGGCGGGCACGCCCCGTCGGGCCCGGGCGCACCGACCGGCGTCGGCTCGGTCGATCCCTCGGTTCAGGCGCCCACCCCGGCGGGAGCCGGGGCGGCCTCGAGCTCGGGCGCGCACGGCGGGTCCGGCTCGGCCCACCCCGACGCGTCGGGCATTCCGGCGGCGGTCTCGGCCGGCGCCGGTTCCGCGGCCGCGCACGGCGGCGGAGTCCACGTCGACATCGACGCGCCCTCGGCCGGTTCGGCTTCGGGGGGCGGCGGCGGGTCCGCCGCGCCGTCGAGCGTCGACGTGAGCGTGTCGGCGCCCGATGCGGGATCGGCTTCGCACGGTGCACCGGATGCCTCGGGCCATGGCGGCGCCCCGGATGTCCCGTCGCACGCGACCCCGGATGTCTCGTCGCACGGCTCGACGCCGGATGTCTCGTCGCACGCGACGCCGGACGCGACCCCGTCGCACGGCGCGACGCCGGATGCGACCCCGTCGCACGGCGCGACGCCGGATGCGACCCCGTCGCACGGCGCGACGCCGGATGCGACCCCGTCGCACGGCTCGACGCCGAATGCGACCCCGTCGCACGGCTCGACGCCGGATGTCTCGTCGCACGCGACTCCCGACACGACGTCGTCGCACGCGACGCCCGATGCGACCCCGTCGCACGGCGCCAACGAGGTCTCCTCGCACGCGGCCCCCGACGCCACCGCGACTCCGGCGCACGACGGGGGCGCCTCGGCGACCACGGCTGCGACCCACACGACGGCTGCCGCGGACGCGACCGCCCTCACGACGCCGGACGCGACGACGCCGGACGCGACGACGCCGGACGCCCCGGCGACCACCGCGCACACGGTCGTCGGACACGACGCGAGCGCGACGCACGCCCCCGCATCCGTGCACACCGACGCGTCGCACTCGACCGCGCCGGAGGCGACCACGACCGACACGGCGGCGGCCGAGGCATCCGCTCCCGAAACCGGCCACCATGTCGCAGGCCAGGAGTCGGCGGGCGGGAGCGACGCGATCGCACCCGAGCACATCGCCGCGGTCGGGGGCGGGGCGGCCGTGGCCGCCGCCGGCGTCGCGGCGCTCGCGAGGCCCGCGGGGCTCGCGTCGCTCCTCGGCGGCGTCGGCGCGCACGCGCCGGCCGCGCCCGCGACGCCCGGTTCCGCGCACGGCGGCAACGCCTCCGCACCCGCGAAGCCGGCCACCCCGGGTCACGGCTCCGACGGATCCGCAGCGCACGGTTCCGCCGGCGACGGCGCCGCGCACCCGGCCGGTGCCGACGCGCACGGCGTCGACCCGCACGGCGCGGACGCGACCGGTGCGGACGCGACGGCCCCCGACGCGAACAGCCCTGACGCGAACAGCCCCGACGCCAACAACCCCGACACACACAGTGCGATCTCCGAGCGCTCGATCGCCGAGATCGACCAGGCGCTGGGCCAGATCAACCCGCACTACGACCCGTCGGATCCGATGAACGGGTACGCGACCAACTGCGGCAACACGTCGTCGAACCTCTTCGACTTCCTGAACGGGAACGCGACCACCGAGGCATCCACCGGCACGCTGGGGATCCCCGAGATGGAGGCGCGCACGAACCTGCCGCAGACGGCGCTCACGTCGGCGCAGATCGAGTCCTCGCTGCGGGCGCAGGGCGCGGGTTCGCACGTGGTCGTCGGCATCGACCGGGCCGTCGGCGACGGACACTGGTTCAACGCGTACTTCGACGGCACCACCGTCTGGGCGCTCGACGCGCAGACCGGCACCCGCACGCCGTGGCCGCCGCACGAGCCGACCGCGACCGTCTGGGACGCCTCGATCCAGCCCGAGCACGTGGTGAACCCCGACGGGTCGAAGCCGTTCGCGGCGCCCGAGCCGGCCACGACTCCCGACGCGGGCAGTTCCCACGCGGGCAGCTCCCACGCGGGCACCTCCGACGCGGGCACCTCCCACGCCGGAGTCGAACCCTCGGGTTCCGACTCGGCGCACGATGCCGCGAGCGCCGACGCGCTGCAGCGCGCCGGCCGGGTCGCCGACTCGATCGCCGCGGGGACCGATCCGATGCACTCGTCGGCGATGGAGGGTCCCGGATGGACGAAGTACACGGTCGCCGACCTCCCCGACAACCCGAACTACGGCACGCCGCTGCCCGCGCACGGCACCTCGACGCCGCCGACGATCCCGACCGGGCACCCGGTCGGCAACGACCTCGTACGAGACCCCGCGCATCCGTGGGGACACGACGCCGCGACCGGGACGCCGCTCGACAAGGCGGGGTACGACGCCCGCTACGTCGAAGCCGCCCGCAACTGGGACGTGTACCCGCCGAACGAGGGCGCCGTGGCCGGCACCAGGGTCCACTTCACCAACCTGCGCGCGTTCATCGACGCATATGGGCGGACGCTCGACCGGGTCGGGCCGGAAGGCGGCGACTACCTCGGGCTTCGGATCGACGGCAGGCCGGCATCGTTCGAGGACCGAGGATTGCCGATCGGCTCGCTGGCGAAGGAATACCATCAGTACAAGTTCACCGATCATCTGCCTGCCGGGTGGCGGATCGAGATCTCGGAGATCGCTCCGGCGTTCGGTCGGGATGCCGGTGGGCTCCAGCTGCTCGTGACCGACGAGTTCGGCGACCGCGTCAGTGTGGAGATGCTGCTCGAAGAGGAGGTGATCGTGTGAGCGGGGATGAGGTCTTCAGCGCGGAGTTCGCCCAGTGGATCGCCTTGGCGGGGAACGCGGTGTTCGAGGAACCCGATCGGGTGACCGTCTCGGATCAGGGCGGTGAGATCCGCTATCCGGTGACGGTGCTGCCCGACGGGCGCTGGCTGGTGTCCCGCGCCGAGCGCTCGGGCGAGGACGTCCCGGAGCTCCGCTCCCTTGATCGGCTCGATGTCGAGCGGTACCTGACGGTGACGATCGGATCGGACCTGCGCTCGAGTCGAGGCTATGAGCGGATCCAGTTCCCGTCGGCAGTGGATGAGGTTGCCGAGCCGTTCCAGGTCGTCCGGTTGGAGGGGCGCTGGACGGGGCTGGTCGATGGGGTTTCCGGCGTGCGTCGTTCGGTCGAGATGGTCGATCGCACCGGGCATCCGATCGTGAAGTTCTCGCACTACGCCGACGTCCCGCTCGCGCAGATCCGCGAGTCCTTCGAGGCCGCCGACGGGGGCGTGTTCCGCGATGGGGTCGAGCGCGCTCGTCGCACGACGGCTCGAGCGGCCGCGCGGCTGGCAGCCAGCGAAGCCGAGCTGGGATCCTGACGTCCCGGTTCAGGCGACGCGGGTGCTGAGTAATCGGCTCGCCATGAGGATGACGTGTCCGTCGATCGACGATCTGATCGATGAGAGGATCCCGCGCTGACCGAGTCGCTCACGACCATCGCCGAAGCGTTGGCGGACTGGCTCGAACCGTTCCGTGTGGCATGGGTTCGAGCCGACGAGTCCGGATTTCTCGTCGATGATGGCGAGACGGTTCGACGTGTCGCCATCGCCGATGGTGTGGTGAGCATCCGCCGGACGGTCCGCGGCGAGGATCGAGGCATCGAGGTCGCTTCACCGGTCGCCACCGACATCGATCGCTACCTCACCGTGATCTTGGGCGATGGGATCCGGGCGCGACTCGGCTTGGGATGTCTCGAGAATCCCGGCGCGGATCGCCGCGTTGCGCCGGGCTTCGCTCTGGACGATGACGCCGTTGGTTACACGGCCCTCGTCGACACGCGGTCCGGGATGCGGCGTGTATTCGTGAGCGCGACGCAGGCGAGCAAGTTCTCCTACTACGCCGAGGCGGATCCGTACGAACTCGAGCATCCCGTGCCGCACGCGTTCGAGCCCGGCTCGGAGCTGTGGCGGATCGAGCTGGACGGTTCCGAGGTGCTGGTGGGCGTGTTCAACGCGATGGGGTGGGTTCGTGTCGTCCAGTGACGACGGTCTCGGGTGGCCGGGGCCGGGTTGGCTCCGGTCCGGTGGGCCGTTCGCACTCGTTCGTGGCGAGTGGTTCGCTACGACAGGGTGGCCGGATCGCGAGATCGCGCCGGACCGCTTGGACGCAGTCTTGATGCCGTCTCGGTCGCAGATCGCGACGATCGGTTGGGTCCGTGACGGTCTGGAAGCGCGAGACGTCGTTCGTACTCCGCGGAGGAACGTGGAGCGGCTGATCTCCGTCAGGCCGGTTGCCACGTTCCATGGCGGCCGGTTCCAGATACTGGCGCTTCACGATCGAGATGACCAGGAGATCCGGGGCTGGACGAGGCAGGACACGCCGGGCGCAACCGCATCCGTCCGCTACGACGGCGATGATCCGGACTGGGCCGAGATGTTGCCGGGGTTCTCCCGCACCGGGGAGTGGGACGGGCTCCAGGGTGCGGGCGTCTGGCACGACGCGATCCCGTTGGCGGAGCTGTCCGAGTTCGAAGAGGTCGTCGTCGCCGACGTGCGTCCGAATGAGCAGTGACACCCGCGCGGCTCCGATGGTGTGTGATGGTCAGGACGTGAGAGGCGGTTCCGGGTCGTGAGGTTCCTGCAGAAGGCGGTCATGCCGGCGCGCGAGGGCGCGTGGCTGGTGCACGGCAACGAGGTGGTGTGCGGCTACGTCGTGCAGGCGGAGCACGCGGCGTGGGCCGACACGCCCGAGAAGGTGTTCCGGTTGCACGGGCTCGGATTCGACGGGTCGCCGTTGGCGCCGTCGTTCCCGTTCTTGGACGTGGTGCGCATCCCGATCACCCCGTACGTGCGGGTCACCGCGGCGACGGGCGGCATCGACGAGACCGGGGCTGCGCTGACGGGTGGTGCCTTCATCGATCATCCGCCGTTCACCGGCACCGGGTTCGTCGGCGGGGTTCCGGAGGGGCTCATCCCGCTCTGGTGGCTCGATCCGGTCCGCATCCCGGCGGGGACCGAACTGTGGCGTATCTACGCAGACGCGCACGAGGAACTCGTCGCGGTGTTCCCCGGTGTCGCGGTGGGATGGGTCGCCGTCGGCGAGTATGCGCTCGAGCCGGAGTCGCGCGGGGTCCCATCGACCCTGCTCAACGTGTTCGGCAACTGGCGCGGTGCCCGGGTATTCGTCGACGAGCTGCCTGACGGCCGAGTGAGCGTCTCGTCGTTCGAGGAACTGCCGGACACGGCGCAGACGAGCCGCGGCCTCTGGGCGGCGGAGGTCGACCTCGGCGAGGTGACCGAGATCGCCGCGGTGCGGTTCACCTGCACGTGGCGGGGTCTGCCGTTCCAGGTGATCGACCGGTACACGGGCGACCGGGCGCGACTGGTCTACCTCGGGCGGGATGTCACGAAGGCCGAGGCGTTGCAGCTGACGAAGACGGACGCGGGCGTGTACGAGGCATCCGTGCTCTGGACCGAACTCGCCGACCTGCAGGGCGTCGAACTCTCGCGCGTGCCCTGACGACGTGATCACCGCGCGGGAGATCGCCCGACGGCTGCAGGATCACGTGGCGGCGGTGTCGTCGTCCGGGGGCCTGTCCGCATGGGCACCCCTGCCCATTCCCGCAGCGGCATGGATCGGTAGACTTCCGCGGGGCGGCGTGCCGCCCGTCGCACGTCGTCGGACCGGGGCATCCGCCCGGCCGTCGTGCTGAGATCCCAGAGACGCAAGCGAGGAAGACCCGCATGACATCGTTCCGCAGTTTCGACCCGGTCGCGCCGATCTCCGAGGAGACCATCGCGCGCTTCGCGGGGCAGGTGCCGACCGGCGTCGCCGACGCCTGGCGCCGCTACGGTGCGGGCCAGGTCGGGGCCGACGGGTTCTTCCGCTTCGTCGACCCGGCACGTGCCGCGCAGGCGCTGGACGGGGTGCTCGGACTGCCCGAGGGATCGACGGTGCTGTTCACGACCGCGCTCGGCGACCTGGTCGTGCACGTCAACGGCATCTTCCTCGTCGTGAAGTCGCGCCTCGGCGCGACCGACGTCATCGAGGGGGCCGGGTTCGACGACCTGGTCGCGTCGATCGAGCGCCCGGCCGACCTCGAGTCCGTTTGGGAGTGGCAGCCGTACCCGGCGGCGCGCGATCGCGACGGCGTGCCCGGATTCGAGGAGTGCTTCGGGTTCGTGCCGCTGCTCGTGCTCGGCGGTCCCGGCACCGCCGACCACCTGCACCGCGGCGGCCTCTGGGAGCACCTCGCGCTCATCGGCCAGCTGGCGGGGTCGCCGCAGGTGCGCCGCACGCTCCAGTTGGGCGGAGCGGGAACCGCGACGGATGCCTCCGGCGCGGCCGGCGACGCCTCCGCAGGCGGAGCCGGAGGCTCCCGGGACCGACTCGTGCAGATCGGCACCGAGCTGTTCGCGGGCCTCACGCAGAACCCGACCTTGAACGTGATCGACCTGCCCGACGGGCTCGGCGTGTGCCTCGTGCACGCCGCGCGAGGCGGCGGCAAGATCTACGTCGCGCCCGATGAGTCGGTGCTGTTCGTCGGCTCGGCCGTCGACTTCGACGCAGGGCTCGGCGCCTTCCGCGATGGCGTCCGCACGCCGCGTGAGAAGTTCCAGCTGAACGGCGGTGCCCGTTGAGCGACACGCTCGCCGAGCGCTGCGCCCGCCTGCGCGAGCCCGTCACGCAGCTCATCGCGGTGAGCCTCGGCGCCGGCTACCGGCCTCAGGACCTGCCCGACCTCTCGCGCGCGATCGCCGAGGTGCGGGGCATCCTCGCGGAGGACCCGAGCGGCCTGCCGGACGGTGCGTTCACCCAGTGGCTGCCGACCGCGCTGCGGAACCTCGACCGCATGCAGGAGGCCGTCGACCGGGGCGACGCGGGCGCGTCCTACGCGATCCTCACCGACCGCACCGAGGGCTTCATCCGCCTCACGGTGGGCTGCGCCGGATTCCCCGGCTGGTCGGCCGACGGCGAGGGCTGACGGCCCCGCCCGCCCGGCCTCAGGCCTTCGGCGTCGGCCACTTCCGGTCGAGCATCGGGTTCTTCCAGTCGAAGTAGTCGAAGACCCCGGTGAATCGCGCGGTCGGGATGCCCCGCCGCGCCGCGGCATCCATGAGCACCTGCGCCGACTGCTGCGCCGTGCCGTCGTCGAGGACCGCGTCGAGCAGCATCGGGATGAGCCCGCGGCGCGCGCCGTCGTGCTCGTCCCAGAGGCTGACGCGCTCCGCGCCCGGTGCCGTGCCGAACGCCCGCTTGAGTGCGACGCCGTCGCGCACTCCGAGCTCGCACAGCAGCGTGCCGCTGCCGGCGTGGAGCGCGGCGACCGCGAACGCGCCCCAGACCGGGATGCTCCGGAGCCGGTCCGAGCGGCCGCGGTCGTCGAGCACGCCGACGAAGACGACCTCGGTCCACGGGATGAGCGGTGCGCCGCCCATCCGCACACCGGCGTCGGTGACCTCGAACGCGATACCGTCTGCCGCGACGAGGAGCCGGTGCGCCCGCCCGCGCTGCACGGCGACGACCACCGAGACGACGCACGCGGCGACCCCGATCACGGCGAGGACCGTGACGACCCACCACATGCCCTCGAGGAGCGTCGTCACGACGCCGACGACCAGCGCGGCGCCGAGCACCGCGCTCGCGACGATGATGCCCGTGTTCCATCGCCGCGCGCGCTCGACCCGGGCACGGTCGACGGGTGCGCGGTAGGTGGGGTGCATTCCGGCTCCTGGGCGTCGGCGGGGGATGGTTCGGGCGGTTCGTGACGACTGTAGAGGACGCGTGCGCGCGGTGCGTACGCTCGAATCGTGGACAGGTCGAGCGGGCCGTGGGTCGTCGCCGGATTCGCGGCGGCACTCGACCTCGCGCTCGTGGTCTTCGCGTTCGGGTTCGCGAGCCTGCTGGTCGACGCCGACGTCGTCGCCGAGTCGGGCGTCGGCATCCTCGTGGTGCCCGCCGCGATCGGGGCATCCGTCGCCGCGGTGCTCGTGGTGCTGGGCTTCCGGCTCCGCAGGCCCGATCGGATGGCCGGGACGGTCGTGCTCACGGCGGCGGGCGCGTGGCTCTCGCTCGTGCTGGTCGCGACCCTCGCCCGCCTGCTCGACAGCACCGGGCCCGCGCTCGCGAGCGCGGCCTTCGGCCTCGGCTTCGGCATCGGATGGTTCGGGCTGCTGGTCCCGGCGATCGCCGCGCTCGTGGCATCCCTCGCGGTGCTCGTCGCGCGCGGCCGCGCCGAGGGCATGGACCGGCCGCGTTGGCCGTGGGAGCGCGACGACGACGAATGAACCGGGCTCGCCCCGGGGCAGGATCAGGCGCGCAGGAACGGGTCGAGGAACCCCTTGATCGCCGCGGGCGTCGCCGGGTTCTTGAATCCGTCGAGCGGCACCTCGCGGAGCGCGACGAACGCGTTCTCGCGGAGGACCGCGACGGGCAGCGGATGCCAGGCCCGGTCGACCTTCGCGCTCACGGTCGCGTAGGCGACGCCGTCGGCCTTCGCGATCCAGAGGCCGCACGCGACCGACCCCTTCCCGACGGGCAGCGGCAGGTAGGTGCGCGGGTCGCCGCTGCGGAATCGGTCGAGCCACGCGGCCGCATCCTGCGGGGCGAGGCGGAGCTGCTGCGCGGTGAGCCGGCGGAGCCGGGTGCCGGTGGCGACCCGCTCCCAGCTGAACGACCACGCGATGAGCTGGAGGAGGCCGTAGGCGGCGAAGGCGAAGCCGATGAGGACGGCGCCCGGCGCGACGAGGCCGCGCCCGCCCGATCGCCGGCCCTGCCAGGCGGCCGCCTGCTCGAGCCACCAGTCGTAGTTCACGATCGAGAAGATCGCGAGGGCCGCGCCGGCGACCAGCAGCGCGATCGCCCAGCCGGTCTTCCAGCCGGAGCGCACGCGTCGCAGCTCGTCGGTCATCGTCGCGAACGGGAGTTCCTCGGGGGCCAGCTTCATCCGATGCTTCCTGTGTCCTCGTGCTTCCCGTGCGCGCCGGAGGGCGCCGCGGGGGGCGGCCGCTCGGCGCCCCGGCGAGCATAACCGACCGGTCGGGGCATCCTTCGCAGTATCGTGAGAGACCGTGGAGGGCTCGATGGAGGCGCGCGTGAGCCATGAGGTGGACAACTGGCTCCGCTGGCTGCCGCGCTGGCACCCGGGGACGCACCGCGGGCGCGCCCGCCTGTGCCAGCGCTGCTTCGGTTCGCCGATCCTCGCGGCCGCCGGCCTCGACGTGGATGTCCCGCACCCGGTGCAGCACGCGTTCTCGATGCGCATGAAGGGCGTCATCGACGACGCCGTCGACGACTACACCGCCCGCAACCTGCCGATGCTGCACCGGGAGATCCACCTCGCCGAGGAGCGCAAGGCGCGCCGCCCGTACCGCGCGGGGGAGGGATTGGACCCCGAGTTCCTCGGCCTCGAGGTCGATCCCGAGCCGGTGCCCGACCAGCCGTTCCTGTTCACGCTCGCCGGCCTCGAGGCCGAGACCGCCGCCGAGGCCGCCGAGCCGGCGCCCCGTCCGTTCACGCCGGACGAGAAGGAGGCGCTCCGCGAGGAGGTGCGCCTCGCCGACGAGTTCGCGAAGCAACTGGGCCGCCGGATCTGCGTCGAGCTCGCCCAGCACCGGTTCCGGATCGGCAACGCGGTCGAGCGACTCGTCGAGCCGCAGGTCGCGGAACTGCTCGCGGACCTCGATCGAGAACTGGATGCCCCGGGCTGGATGGGCTGAGCCCATTTGACCGCCCGGTTACGCCGGATTACACTTGACCGGGTGTGCGCATTCGCGCGCGTGTGCGCTGTGCTCGGGAGACCGGGCGCGGCGGGCGGGCGATCGGAATCGCACGCCAGGGCTCTCGGCGCCATCGCCGGGTCGGGCCCCCACGGCATACCCACCATTGCAGGCCTCGCGGTTCCGCGTGGCCGGTGGGTCGTGATGTGAAACCCATCATCGCTGTCACCGTGCAGCACAACAAGGAGAAGCAGTGCCAACCATTCAGCAGTTGGTCCGCAAGGGTCGCTCGCCCAAGGTCTCGAAGACCAAGGCGCCCGCCCTGAAGGCCAACCCCCAGCAGCGCGGCGTGTGCACGCGTGTGTACACCACCACCCCGAAGAAGCCGAACTCCGCGCTCCGCAAGGTCGCCCGTGTGAAGCTCTCGAACGGCACCGAGGTCACCGCCTACATCCCCGGCGAGGGCCACAACCTGCAGGAGCACTCGATGGTGCTCGTGCGCGGCGGTCGTGTGAAGGACCTCCCGGGTGTCCGTTACAAGATCATCCGCGGCGCGCTCGACACGCAGGCCGTCAAGAACCGCAAGCAGGCTCGTAGCCGCTACGGCGCGAAGATGGAGAAGAAGTAATGCCTCGCAAGGGACCCGCTCCGAAGCGCCCCGTCGTCGCAGACCCCGTCTACGGCTCGCCGGTCGTCAGCCAGCTCGTCAACAAGATCCTCATCGACGGCAAGAAGGACCTCGCCCAGCGCATCGTCTACGAGGCGCTCGAGAACGTGGCGAACAAGTCCGGCCAGGACGCCGTCGCGGTCCTGAAGAAGGCCCTCGACAACGTGCGCCCGACCCTCGAGGTCCGGTCGCGCCGCGTCGGCGGCTCGACCTACCAGGTCCCCGTCGAGGTCAAGCCCCACCGCGCGAACACCCTGGCGCTGCGCTGGCTCACCAGCTACGCCAAGGCTCGTCGCGAGAAGACCATGACCGAGCGTCTCACCAACGAGATCCTCGACGCGTCGAACGGCCTGGGTGCCGCGGTCAAGCGCCGCGAGGACACCCACAAGATGGCCGAGTCGAACCGCGCCTTCGCCCACTACCGCTGGTAGTAGGCCGAGCGGATGCCTCGGGCCACCGCCCGGGGCATCCGCTCGCCCCCATCGCTGTACGTTCCTAACATCCGGAGGAACCCCCGTGGCACAAGACGTGCTCACCGACCTGAGCAAGGTCCGCAACATCGGCATCATGGCGCACATCGATGCCGGCAAGACCACCACCACCGAGCGCATCCTGTTCTACACGGGCGTCAACCACAAGCTCGGCGAGACGCACGACGGTGCCTCGACGACCGACTGGATGGAGCAGGAGAAGGAGCGCGGCATCACCATCACGTCCGCCGCGGTCACCTGCTTCTGGGACAAGAACCAGATCAACATCATCGACACGCCGGGCCACGTCGACTTCACCGTCGAGGTGGAGCGCTCGCTCCGCGTGCTCGACGGCGCGGTCGCCGTCTTCGATGGCAAGGAGGGCGTCGAGCCCCAGTCCGAGACCGTCTGGCGCCAGGCCGACAAGTACAACGTCCCCCGCATCTGCTTCGTCAACAAGATGGACAAGCTCGGCGCGGACTTCTACTTCACCGTCGACACCATCGTCTCGCGCCTCGGCGCGAAGCCGCTCGTGCTGCAGCTCCCGATCGGTGCCGAGAACGACTTCATCGGCGTCATCGACCTCATCAAGATGCAGGCGCTCGTCTGGCCGGGCGACGCCAAGGGCGACGTGACCATGGGCGCCAAGTACGAGGTCCAGGAGATCCCCGCGGACCTCAAGGACAAGGCCGACGAGTACCGTCACACCCTCCTCGAGACCGTCGCCGAGAGCGACGACGCGCTGCTCGAGAAGTACTTCGGCGGCGAGGAGCTGACCGAGGCCGAGATCAAGGGCGCCATCCGCAAGATGGTCGTCAACTCGGAGATCTACCCCGTGCTCTGCGGCTCCGCGTTCAAGAACCGCGGCGTCCAGCCGATGCTCGACGCGGTCATCGACTACCTGCCGTCGCCGCTCGACGTGCCGGCGATCGAGGGTCGCAACCCGCGCAACGAGGACGAGGTCATCGAGCGTCACCCCGACGCCAACGACCCGTTCGCCGCGCTCGCGTTCAAGGTCGCGGTGCACCCGTTCTTCGGTCGCCTCACCTACGTCCGCGTCTACTCGGGCCACCTCGACTCCGGCGCCCAGGTCGTCAACTCGACCAAGGGCAAGAAGGAGCGCATCGGGAAGATCTTCCAGATGCACGCCAACAAGGAGAACCCGGTCGACTCGGTCACCGCGGGCAACATCTACGCCGTCATCGGCCTCAAGGACACGACCACGGGCGACACCCTGTCCGACCCGGACAACCAGGTCGTCCTCGAGTCGATGACGTTCCCGGAGCCGGTCATCGAGGTCGCCATCGAGCCGAAGACCAAGGCCGACCAGGAGAAGCTGGGCACCGCGATCCAGAAGCTCGCCGAGGAGGACCCGACCTTCCGCACCGAGCTCAACCAGGAGACCGGCCAGACCGTCATCAAGGGCATGGGCGAGCTGCACCTCGACATCCTCGTGGACCGCATGAAGCGCGAGTTCAAGGTCGAGGCGAACGTCGGCAAGCCCCAGGTCGCGTACCGCGAGACCATCAAGAAGGCCGTCGAGCGCCACGACTACACCCACAAGAAGCAGACGGGTGGCTCGGGCCAGTTCGCGAAGATCCAGTTCAAGCTCGAGCCGCTCGCGGTCGAGGGCGACAAGACCTACGAGTTCGAGAACGCCGTGACCGGTGGCCGCGTCCCGCGCGAGTACATCCCCTCGGTCGACGCCGGCTTCCAGGACGCCATGCAGTACGGCGTGCTCGCCGGCTACCCGATGGTCGGCGTGAAGGCGACCCTCACCGATGGTGCCGCGCACGACGTCGACTCCTCGGAGATGGCGTTCAAGATCGCGGGCTCGATGGGCTTCAAGGAGGCCGCCCGCAAGGCGAGCCCCGTCCTGCTCGAACCGCTGATGAGCGTCGAGGTCCGTACTCCGGAGGAGTACATGGGCGACGTCATCGGCGACCTGAACTCGCGCCGCGGCCAGATCCAGTCCATGGAGGACGCCGCCGGTGTGAAGGTCGTGCGTGCGCACGTCCCGCTCTCGGAGATGTTCGGCTACATCGGCGACCTGCGGTCCAAGACCTCGGGCCGCGCCGTGTACTCGATGGAGTTCGAGAGCTACGCGGAGGTCCCGAAGGCTGTCGCCGACGAGATCGTCCAGAAGAACAAGGGCGAATAGCCCTCGACGCACGGCCCCACCCGGGTCGCGTAACATAACAACAAACCCCTGCAGACTACCGAGCGCAATCCGGTGCCCGGCGGTTCTGCACGAAGTCCTGAGGAGGACCCCAAGTGGCTAAGGCCAAGTTCGAGCGGACCAAGCCGCACGTCAACATCGGCACGATCGGGCACGTCGACCACGGCAAGACGACGCTCACCGCGGCGATCTCGAAGGTGCTCGCTGACAAGTACCCGTCGCCGACCAACGTGCAGCGCGACTTCGCGTCGATCGACTCGGCTCCCGAGGAGCGCCAGCGCGGCATCACGATCAACATCTCGCACGTCGAGTACGAGACGCCGAAGCGCCACTACGCGCACGTCGACGCCCCGGGTCACGCCGACTACATCAAGAACATGATCACCGGTGCGGCTCAGATGGACGGCGCGATCCTCGTGGTCGCGGCGACCGACGGCCCGATGGCGCAGACCCGTGAGCACGTGCTGCTCGCCAAGCAGGTCGGCGTGCCGTACCTGCTGGTCGCGCTCAACAAGTCGGACATGGTCGACGACGAGGAGATCCTGGAGCTCGTCGAGCTCGAGGTTCGCGAGCTGCTCTCGTCGCAGGGCTTCCCCGGCGACGACGCTCCGGTCGTCCGCGTCTCGGGCCTCAAGGCGCTCGAGGGCGACGCCCAGTGGGTGCAGTCGGTCCTCGACCTCATGGAGGCCGTCGACGAGTCCGTTCCGGACCCGGTGCGCGACCGTGACAAGCCGTTCCTCATGCCTATCGAGGACGTCTTCACCATCACCGGTCGTGGCACGGTCGTCACGGGTCGCGCCGAGCGCGGCACGCTGAAGATCAACTCCGAGGTCGAGATCGTCGGCATCCGCCCGACGCAGAAGACCACGGTCACCGGTATCGAGATGTTCCACAAGCAGCTCGACGAGGCCTGGGCCGGCGAGAACTGCGGTCTCCTCCTCCGCGGCACCAAGCGCGAGGACGTGGAGCGCGGCCAGGTCGTCGTGCAGCCGGGTTCGGTCACGCCGCACACCAACTTCGAGGGCACTGCCTACATCCTCTCGAAGGACGAGGGCGGCCGTCACAACCCGTTCTACGCGAACTACCGTCCGCAGTTCTACTTCCGCACCACGGACGTCACCGGCGTCATCACGCTGCCCGAGGGCACCGAGATGGTCATGCCCGGCGACACCACCGACATGACGGTCGAGCTGATCCAGCCGATCGCCATGGAGGAGGGCCTCGGCTTCGCCATCCGCGAGGGTGGTCGCACGGTCGGTGCCGGTACGGTCACCAAGATCATCAAGTAACACCCTCGGTGATCGAGGAGCGCCGCGCCTAGCGACGCGTCTCGAGATCCTCGAACGGGGTCGGGCCTTCGGGCCCGGCCCCGTTCGGCATTTCCGGGAGGGCCGGCAGAGGGATGCCGCAGCCGGCAGGTCGGGGCCCGCACCTCGCCACGACCGACGGTCCGGAGCCAGGCCGGGGCTCGTCCGGAGCCCGGCCGGGGCCCGTCCGGAGCCCGTCGACGGAGGGGCATCCTGCGACCTCGCTGGGAGTCGACACGCGCGCGACACGCCCGGGTTGCAGGTACTTGCCCACTATGGCAAACTTGATGAGTTCAACATTCCGTTGGCCGTGCCATGGTGCGCGCCTGTCGGATCACTGCCAGGCAGTGCATAACCACCGAATCCACGTGATCGGGTCAGGTTAGGCCGCGGGCAGCAGAACACGACAAACCGATTCCGAAGCAGGCGGGGAGACCCGTGTGCCGAATGCGGGCGCCAGCCCGTGTGCCGAGTCGGGGCTCGGGGTCGAGCGTGTCGAGGCCACCGCATGTGCGGGGTGCCTTCGACAGGCTCGATCAACAGCCGTTGACAGCAGAACAGTGGTGCTCCATACAAGCAGTGCTACGCGGCGTCCAATGCCCTCGGAAGGGGTACGACGCCTTGACAGAGAGAGAGTCAGGCAATGGCGGGACAGAAGATCCGCATTCGACTGAAGTCGTATGACCACGAGGTCATCGACAGCTCGGCGCGCAAGATCGTCGACACGGTGACCCGCGCGGGCGCCACGGTCGTCGGCCCCGTGCCGCTTCCGACCGAGAAGAACGTGGTGTGCGTCATCCGCTCGCCCCACAAGTACAAGGACAGCCGCGAGCACTTCGAGATGCGCACCCACAAGCGCCTCATCGACATCGTCGACCCGACGCCGAAGGCCGTCGACTCGCTCATGCGTCTCGACCTCCCCGCCGACGTCAACATCGAGATCAAGCTCTGAGGTTCATGATGTCTGCTGCTACCAAGAACGTGAAGGGCCTGCTCGGCACCAAGCTCGGCATGACCCAGGTCTGGGATGACAACAACAAGCTCGTCCCCGTGACCGTCATCGAGATCGCGCCGAACGTGGTCACCCAGCTCCGCACGGTCGAGCGCGACGGCTACACCGCCGTCCAGATCGCCGCCGGCGCCATCGACCCGCGCAAGGTCAACCAGCCTGCCGCCGGCCACTTCGCCGCCGCGGGCGTCACCCCGCGTCGCCACCTCGCCGAGGTCCGCACCGCGGACGCCGCCTCCTACGAGGTCGGCCAGGAGCTCACCGTCGAGGGCGCCTTCGAGGCCGGCCAGCTGGTCGACGTCGTCGGCACCTCGAAGGGCAAGGGCTTCGCCGGTGTCATGAAGCGCCACAACTTCAAGGGCGTGTCGGCTTCGCACGGTTCGCACCGCAACCACCGCAAGCCGGGCTCGATCGGCGCCTCGTCGACCCCCAGCCGTGTCTTCAAGGGCATGCGCATGGCCGGTCGCATGGGTGGCGAGCGCGTCACCGTCCTCAACCTCCGCGTGCACGCCGTCGACGCCGAGAAGGGCCTGCTGCTCGTCAAGGGCGCGGTTCCCGGTGCGCGCGGCCGTCTCGTGTTCGTCCGCAACGCTGTGAAGGGGGCGTAGTCCATGGCTACCGCCAACACCATCGACGTCCTCGACGCGACCGGCAAGAAGTCCGGCTCGATCGAGCTGCCCGCCGACATCTTCGACGTGCAGACCAACGTCCCGCTCATCCACCAGGTCGTGACCGCCCAGCTCGCCGCCGCGCGCCAGGGCACGCACAAGACCAAGAACCGTGGCGAGGTCTCGGGCGCCGGCCGCAAGCCGTTCAAGCAGAAGGGCACCGGCCGTTCGCGCCAGGGCTCGATCCGCGCACCTGAGCACAAGGGCGGTGGCGTCGTCCACGGGCCGACCCCGCGCGACTACTCGCAGCGGACCCCCAAGAAGATGATCGCCGCGGCGCTCCTCGGCACGCTGAGCGACCGCGCCCGCGCCGGCCGCATCCACGCGGTCGAGTCGTTCTTCCAGGGTGAGACCCCGAAGACCAAGGACGCCGTCGCGCTCCTCGCGCAGGTGGCCCCGGCCAAGCGCTTCCTCGTGGTCCTCGACCGCGAGCAGGAGCTCGACCTCCGCGCCGTCCGCAACATCGAGGCGGCCCACGTGCTGTCCTTCGACCAGCTCAACGCCTACGACGTGGTCGTCTCCGACGACATCGTCTTCAGCAAGGCCGCGCTCGAGGCGTTCATCGCCGCGAAGTCGGCGAAGAAGGAAGAGGTCTCCGCATGAGCGCCGCGCACAACAAGGACCCGCGCGACATCATCATCGCGCCCGTCGTCTCGGAGAAGAGCTACGGCCTGATCGACGAGGGCAAGTACACGTTCGTCGTGGACCCCCGCTCGAACAAGACCGAGATCAAGCTCGCCATCGAGAAGATCTTCAAGGTCGAGGTCGCCTCGGTCAACACCCTGAACCGTCAGGGCAAGACCCGCCGCACCCGTTTCGGGATCGGCAAGCGCAAGGACACCAAGCGCGCGATCGTGACCCTCAAGTCCGGTTCCATCGACATCTTCACGGCTGTCGGCTAAGGGGCAGAGAGAAACATGGCTATTCGCAAGTACAAGCCCACGACCCCGGGTCGTCGCGGTTCCTCGGTCGCCGATTTCGCCGAGATCACCCGCTCGACCCCCGAGAAGTCGCTGCTGAAGCCGCTGTCGAAGACCGGCGGCCGCAACAACCAGGGTCGCATCACCACCCGCCACATCGGTGGCGGCCACAAGCGCCAGTACCGCGTCATCGACTTCCGTCGCAACGACAAGGACGGCGTGCCCGCCAAGGTCGCGCACATCGAGTACGACCCGAACCGCACCGCGCGCATCGCGCTGCTGCACTTCGCGGACGGCACCAAGCGCTACATCATCGCGCCGGACAAGCTCAAGCAGGGCGACCCGATCGAGTCGGGCCCCAACGCCGACATCAAGCCGGGCAACAACCTGCCGCTGCGCAACATCCCGACCGGTACCGTGATCCACGCGATCGAGCTCCGCCCCGGCGGCGGCGCCAAGCTGGCCCGCTCGGCCGGCGCGTCGGTCCGCCTCGTGGCGAAGGACGGCCCCTACGCGCAGCTCCGCCTGCCGTCGGGCGAGATCCGCAACGTCGACGTGCGCTGCCGCGCGACCATCGGCGAGGTCGGCAACGCCGAGCAGTCGAACATCAACTGGGGCAAGGCCGGCCGCAAGCGCTGGAAGGGCGTCCGCCCGACCGTCCGTGGTGTCGCGATGAACCCGATCGACCACCCGCACGGTGGTGGCGAGGGCAAGACCTCCGGTGGTCGCCACCCGGTCAGCCCCTGGGGCCAGTCCGAGGGCCGCACGCGTCGCCCCAACAAGGAAAGCGACAAGCTCATCGTCCGTCGTCGCACCGTCGGCAAGAAGCGCAAGTAGGAGTAAGAGAAGATGCCTCGCAGTCTCAAGAAGGGCCCCTTCGTCGACGAGCACCTGCTTCGCAAGGTCGTCGTGCAGAACGAAGCCGGTACCAAGAACGTCATCAAGACGTGGTCGCGCCGCTCGATGATCATCCCCGCGATGCTCGGGCACACGATCGCCGTGCACGATGGCCGCAAGCACATCCCGGTGTTCGTCACCGAGACCATGGTGGGCCACAAGCTCGGCGAGTTCGCGCCCACCCGCACCTTCCGTGGACACGTGAAGGACGACAAGAAGGGCCGCCGCCGCTGACGCGGTGGTGTGAAGGAGGAAAGAAATGGTGGAGTCGATCGCCCGCGTGCGACACATCCGCGTCACCCCCCAGAAGGCTCGCCGCGTCGTCGACCTGATCCGCGGCAAGCAGGCTCAGGAGGCGCTCGCCATCCTGAAGTTCGCACCCCAGGGTGCGAGCGAGCCGGTGTACAAGCTCGTCGCCTCGGCCATCGCGAACGCTCGCGTCAAGGCCGACGCCTCGAACACCTACCTGGACGAGCAGGACCTCTACATCTCGCGCGCATTCGTCGACGAGGGCACCACCCTCAAGCGATTCCAGCCGCGCGCGCAGGGTCGTGCCTTCCGCATCAACAAGCGCACGAGCCACATCACCGTGGTCCTCGCCACGCCCGAGGAGGGTACGAAGTAATGGGTCAGAAGGTCAACCCGTACGGCTTCCGTCTCGGCATCACCACCGACCACGTGTCGCGGTGGTTCTCCGACTCGACGAAGCCCGGTCAGCGCTACGCCGACTACCTCGCTGAGGACGTCAAGATCCGTCGTCTGCTGCAGACGTCGCTCGACCGCGCCGGCGTGAGCCGCATCGAGATCGAGCGCACCCGCGACCGCGTCCGCGTGGACATCCACACGGCGCGTCCCGGCATCGTGATCGGCCGCCGCGGCGCCGAGGCCGAGCGCATCCGCGCCGACCTCGAGAAGCTCACCGCCAAGCAGATCCAGCTCAACATCCTCGAGGTCAAGAACCCCGAGGCCGACGCCCAGCTCGTCGCGCAGGGCATCGCCGAGCAGCTCAGCGCTCGTGTCGCGTTCCGTCGCGCCATGCGCAAGGGCCTGCAGGGTGCACAGCGCGCCGGCGCCAAGGGCGTCCGGATCCAGGTGTCGGGCCGTCTCGGCGGCGCCGAGATGAGCCGGTCGGAGTTCTACCGCGAGGGCCGTGTGCCGCTGCACACGCTCCGCGCGAACATCGACTACGGCTTCTACGAGGCCAAGACCACCTTCGGCCGCATCGGCGTGAAGGTCTGGATCTACAAGGGCGACATCACCAACAAGGAGCTCGCTCGGGAGCAGGCCTCGCAGAAGCCGGCCCGTGGCGACCGGAACGACCGTCCCCGCCGCGCGCCCCGCGCGCAGGAGCAGGCGACGGCAGGAGTCGAGGCATAACCATGTTGATTCCCCGTCGAGTCAAGCACCGCAAGCAGCACCACCCCGGCCGTTCGGGCCAGGCCACCGGCGGCACGAAGGTCTCCTTCGGCGAGTTCGGCATCCAGGCCCTGACCCCCGCGTACGTGACGAACCGTCAGATCGAGTCCGCTCGTATCGCCATGACGCGTCACATCAAGCGCGGCGGCAAGGTGTGGATCAACATCTACCCGGACCGTCCGCTCACGAAGAAGCCCGCCGAGACCCGAATGGGTTCCGGTAAGGGTTCGCCCGAGTGGTGGGTCGCCAACGTCAAGCCGGGTCGAGTCCTCTTCGAGGTCTCCGGCGTCTCCGAGCAGCTCGCTCGCGAGGCCATGACCCGTGCCATCCACAAGCTGCCCCTCAAGGCACGCATCATCAAGCGCGAGGAGGGCGACGCATAATGGCCGTCGGAACCAAGGGGCTCGAGTCCGTCGAGCTCGACACCTTCGAGGACGAGCGTCTCGTCGACGAGCTGAAGAAGGCCAAGGAAGAGCTGTTCAACCTGCGCTTCCAGGCGGCCACCGGTCAGCTCGAGAGCCACGGACGCCTCCGTGCCGTCAAGAAGGACATCGCCCGCATCTACACCGTGATCCGTGAGCGCGAGCTCGGGATCCGTGCGACGCCGGCTCCGGTCGAGGCTCCGGCCAAGGCCGAGAAGAAGACCAAGAAGGCTGCCAAGGTCGAGGCGGATGCCCCGGCCGAGGCCGCAGAGACGAAGGAGGCCTGATCATGGCTGAGACCAAGAAGGCTGCTGAGGCCGAGGTCGCCGTCGAGGCGGCCGAGGCTCGCGGGTACCGCAAGGTGCGTCGCGGTTACGTCGTCAGCGACAAGATGGAGAAGACCATCGTCGTCGAGGTCGAGGACCGCGTGAAGCACCCGCTGTACGGCAAGGTCATCCGCCGCACCTCCAAGGTGAAGGCGCACGACGAGCAGAACACCGCCGGCATCGGCGACCTGGTCGTCATCTCCGAGACCCGTCCGCTGAGCGCCACCAAGCGCTGGCGGCTCGTCGAGATCGTCGAGAAGGCCAAGTAGGCCTCGGCCTGCTTCCAGAAGGAGACTGAAGTGATTCAGCAGGAATCCCGGCTCAAGGTCGCCGACAACACGGGTGCGAAGGAACTCCTCACCATCCGCGTGCTCGGCGGTTCCCAGCGCCGCTACGCCGGCCTCGGCGACGTCATCGTCGCCACGGTCAAGGACGCGATCCCCGGCGGCAACGTGAAGAAGGGCGATGTGGTCAAGGCCGTCATCGTCCGCACCCGGAAGGAGACCCGTCGTCCCGACGGCTCCTACATCAAGTTCGACGAGAACGCCGCGGTGATCCTCAAGAACGACGGTGACCCTCGTGGCACCCGCATCTTCGGGCCGGTCGGCCGGGAGCTCCGCGACAAGAAGTTCATGAAGATCGTCTCGCTGGCACCTGAGGTGATCTGAGAATGGCGAACATCAAGAAGGGCGACCTGGTCCAGGTCATCTCGGGCAAGAGCCAGGCTCGCGGCGGAGACCGCGGCAAGCAGGGTCGCGTCATCGAGGTCATCACGGCCGAGGACCGCGTCGTCGTCGAGGGCGTGAACTACGTCACGAAGCACGTGCGCGTCGGCCAGACCCAGCGCGGCACGAAGACCGGCGGCATCGAGACCCACGAGGCACCGATCCACGTCTCGAACGTGGCGCTCGTGGACCCCGAGACCAAGAAGCCGACCCGCGTCGGCTTCCGCGAGGAGACCGTGACGAAGGACGGCGCGACCACGACCGTCCGCGTTCGTTACGCCAAGAAGTCAGGTAAGGACCTCTGATGACCGACACCACGACTGCTGCGCCGGCTGGCAAGATCCAGCCGCGCCTCAAGCAGAAGTACAAGGCCGAGATCGCCGCGGCGCTCACCGAGGCGAACTCGTACTCGAACCCGCACCAGGTGCCGGGTCTCGTGAAGATCGTCGTCAACATGGGCGTCGGCGAGGCCGCGCGCGATGGCAAGATCATCGACGGCGCGATCGCCGACCTCACGAAGATCACCGGCCAGAAGCCGCAGGTCACCAAGGCCCGCAAGTCCATCGCGCAGTTCAAGCTGCGCGAGGGCCAGCCGATCGGCGCGCACGTCACGCTGCGCGGCGACCGGATGTGGGAGTTCCTCGACCGCCTGCTCTCGCTCGCGCTGCCCCGAATCCGCGACTTCCGCGGCCTCTCGGACGCGCAGTTCGACGGCAACGGCAACTACACCTTCGGCCTCACGGAGCAGAGCGTGTTCCACGAGATCGACCAGGACAAGATCGACCGCGTCCGCGGCATGGACATCACCGTGGTGACCACCGCCAAGACGGACGACGAGGGTCGCCAGCTCCTCAAGGCGCTCGGCTTCCCCTTCAAGTCGGCCGAGTCCGCCAACTGAACCACGGATGCCGCGGGCCCAGCGCCCGCGGCATCCGCCCGGCCGGCTCCGCCCGGCCATCGGTCCGGGGCATCCGCCTCGGCCACCACCACAGGTCAGTCCCCGTGGAACGGGTCCTGAAACCTGGTGAACGTAAGGAAACAATCGTCATGACGATGACCGACCCGGTCGCTGACATGCTGACCCGACTTCGCAACGCGAACTCGGCGCACCACGACACCGTCTCGATGCCCAACTCCAAGCTCAAGGCGCACATCGCCGAGATCCTGAAGAAGGAGGGCTACATCGCGGACTTCGAGGTGACCGACGCGCGCGTCGGCAAGACCCTCACGCTGCAGCTCAAGTTCGGCCCGAACCGCGAGCGCTCGATCGCCGGTATCAAGCGGGTCTCGAAGCCCGGCCTCCGCGTCTACGCGAAGTCGACCGAGCTGCCCAAGGTGCTCGGCGGCCTCGGCGTCGCGATCCTGTCCACTTCCAGCGGTCTGCTCACCGACCGCCAGGCCGAGAAGAAGGGCGTGGGTGGGGAAGTCCTCGCCTACGTGTGGTAGTTCCATGTCACGAATCGGACGACTCCCCATCGACATCCCCGCCGGTGTCGAGGTCAAGATCGACGGCTCGGCCGTCTCCGTCAAGGGCCCGAAGGGCGAGCTCGCGCTCACCGTCGCGAGCCCCATCGAGGTCAAGGTCGAGGAGAACCAGGTCATCGTCACCCGGCCCGACGACGAGCGCGCCTCGCGTTCGCTGCACGGCCTGACCCGGACCCTCATCGCGAACGACATCCTCGGTGTCACGCAGGGCTACTCGAAGGGCCTCGAGATCGTCGGCACGGGTTACCGTGTCGCGCAGAAGGGCACCTCGATCGAGTTCGCGCTCGGCTTCTCGCACCCCGTGACCGTCGAGGCCCCCGAGGGCATCACGCTCACGGTCGAGGGCAACAACAAGCTCACGGTCGCCGGCATCTCGAAGCAGGCCGTCGGTGAGACCGCCGCGAACATCCGCAAGATCAAGAAGCCGGAGCCCTACAAGGGCAAGGGCATCCGCTACGCCGGCGAGGTCGTGCGTCGCAAGGCCGGAAAGTCAGGTAAGTAATCATGGCTGTGAAGAGCAAGACGGCTGCGCGTTCGCGCCGGCACACCCGCCTTCGCAAGAAGATCGTCGGCACGGAGGTTCGCCCCCGTCTCGTCGTGACCCGTTCGGCCCGCCACGTCTTCGTGCAGGTCGTCGACGACAGCAAGGGCCACACCCTGGCCAGCGCCTCGACCATGGAGGCCGACCTCCGCGCGTTCGACGGTGACAAGACCGCCAAGGCACGCAAGGTCGGCGAGCTCGTCGCCGAGCGCGCCAAGAAGGCCGGCATCGAGGCGGTCGTCTTCGACCGCGGCGGCAACAAGTACGCCGGCCGCGTCGCGGCGATCGCCGAAGGCGCCCGAGAGGCAGGGCTGAGCCTGTGAGCGACAACACTGTGAAGGAGACCGAGGTGACCACCGCAGAGGCACCCGTCGAGACGGCCGCGTCAAGCGAGCCGGTTCGCACCGAGCGCGAGGGCCGCCGTGGCGGCCGCGACCGCGGCCAGGGCCGCGACCGCGGTGCCCGCGAGGCCGAGAAGAGCCAGTTCCTCGAGCGCGTGGTGACCATCAACCGCGTCTCGAAGGTCGTCAAGGGCGGTCGCCGCTTCAGCTTCACGGCGCTCGTCGTCGTGGGCGACGGCAACGGCCTGGTCGGCGTCGGCTACGGCAAGGCCCGCGAGGTCCCGACCGCCATCTCGAAGGGCGTCGAGGAGGCGAAGAAGAACTTCTTCCGCGTCCCCCGCGTCGGTTCGACCGTCCCGCACCCCGTCCAGGGTGAGGCGGCCGCCGGTGTCGTCCTCCTGCGTCCGGCGTCGCCCGGTACCGGTGTCATCGCCGGTGGCCCGGTCCGCGCCGTGCTCGAGTGCGCCGGCATCCACGACGTCCTGAGCAAGTCGCTCGGTTCGTCGAACACCATCAACATCGTGCACGCCACGGTGGAGGCGCTCAAGCAGCTCGAGGAGCCGCGCGCCGTCGCAGCCCGTCGTGGTCTCGACTACGACGAGGTCGCGCCCGCCCGCATCCTGCGTGCCGAGGCCCAGGCGGCCGAGGCCGCCGCAGCAGCGAAGGCAGGTGCCTGATGGCCAAGCAGCTGAAGGTGACCCAGATCAAGTCCAAGGTGAGCGAGAAGCAGTACCAGCGCGACACGCTCCGCAGCCTCGGGCTCAAGCGAATCGGCGACTCCGTCGTCCGCGAGGACAACGCGCAGAACCGCGGGTACGTGCGGACGGTCGCCCACCTGGTGAAGGTTGAGGAGATCGACTAATGGCAGAGAACGAGAAGGCGACCGAGGTCGTCGAGCCCAAGAAGGCTCCGGCGAAGAAGGCTCCGGCCAAGGCCGCCGCTGACAAGGCTCCGGCCGAGAAGGCTCCGGCGAAGAAGGCTCCGGCCAAGGCCGCCGCCAAGAAGGAGGCGTCGACCGACGTCGTCCGCGAGCCCGTGCTGAAGGTGCACCACCTCCGCCCGGCTCCGGGTGCCAAGAAGGACAAGACCCGCGTCGGACGCGGTGAGGGTTCGAAGGGCAAGACGGCCGGTCGCGGCACCAAGGGTTCCAAGGCCCGCACCACGGTCCGCCCCGGCTTCGAGGGTGGCCAGCTTCCGTACCACATGCGTGCGCCGAAGCTCCGCGGCTTCAAGAACCCGTTCCGCGTCGAGTACCAGGTGGTCAACCTGGACAAGCTCGCGAAGCTCTACCCCGAGGGTGGCGACGTGACCGTCGCCGACCTCGTGGCCAAGGGTGCCGTCCGCAAGAACGAGCGCGTCAAGGTGCTCGGCAACGGCGACATCCAGGTCAAGCTCAATGTCGCGGTCGACAAGGTCTCCGGCTCCGCCGAGCAGAAGATCGTCGCCGCGGGCGGCTCGGTCAAGTAAGACCGACGATCGCCGAGTTCGAGCCTGTCGGGACCTCGCGTATGATTCACGGGGGTCTCGACAGGCTCGAGCCGCATCAGGACTGACTCCACGACGGAGTAGCAAGACGACTCCATTGCTGGAGCCGACAGGAGGACGAGTGTTCAAGGCCATCGGGCGAATCTTCCGTACCCCGGATCTTCGCCGGAAGATCGGATTCACGCTGGGCATCGTCGCCCTGTTCCGCCTGGGTTCGTTCATCCCCGCCCCGTTCGTGGACTTCACGAATGTGCAGGCGTGTCTCGCATCGACGCAGGGCGCCTCCGGCCTCTACGAACTCGTCAACGTCTTCTCGGGCGGCGCGCTCCTGCAGCTCTCCGTGTTCGCGCTGGGCATCATGCCGTACATCACGGCGTCGATCATCATCCAGCTGCTGCGCGTCGTGATCCCCCACTTCGAGACCCTCTACAAGGAGGGCCAGTCGGGCCAGGCGAGGCTCACGCAGTACACCCGGTACCTCACCATCGCCCTCGGCGTGCTGCAGTCGACCACGCTCATCACGGTCGCCCGCTCGGGCGCCCTGTTCAGCGGCGCGAGCGCCCCCGAGTGCTCGCAGCTCGTCACGAACGACTCGTGGTACGCGATCCTGCTCATGGTCATCACGATGACCGCCGGCACCGGCCTCATCATGTGGATGGGCGAGCTCATCACCGAGCGCGGCATCGGCAACGGCATGTCGCTGCTCATCTTCACGTCGATCGCGGCGACCTTCCCCGGCTCGCTCTGGGCGATCGCCACCACGCGCGGCCTCGACACCTTCGCGGTCGTGCTGGGGATCGGCCTCGTGATCGTCCTGGCGGTCGTGTTCGTCGAGCAGTCGCAGCGACGGATCCCGGTCCAGTACGCCAAGCGCATGGTCGGGCGTCGCACGTACGGCGGCAACAACACGTACATCCCGATCAAGGTCAACATGGCGGGGGTCGTGCCGGTCATCTTCGCCTCGTCGCTGCTGTACCTGCCGGCGCTCATCGCCCAGTTCAACCAGCCGGCCGCCGGCGAGCAGCCGCAGGCCTGGGTCGTCTGGATCCAGAACTACCTGACCAAGGGCGACCACCCGCTCTACATGCTCCTGTACTTCCTGCTCATCGTCGGGTTCACGTACTTCTACGTCGCCATCACGTTCAACCCGGACGAGGTCGCCGAGAACATGAAGAAGTACGGCGGCTTCATCCCCGGCATCCGGGCCGGCCGCCCGACCGCCGAGTACCTGGACTACGTGCTCACCCGCATCACCCTCCCGGGTTCGATGTACCTCGGCATCATCGCGCTCATCCCGCTCATCGCGTTCGCGGCGGTCGGGGCGAACCAGAACTTCATGTTCGGCGGCACGTCGATCCTGATCATCGTCGGCGTCGGCCTCGAGACGGTGAAGCAGATCGACGCGCAGCTCCAGCAGCGACACTACGAAGGGCTTCTCCGATGACGGATTCCGCACGTTCCGCCCGTTTCCTGATCGTCGGCCCGCAGGGGTCCGGCAAGGGGACCCAGGGCGTGCTCGTCGCGGAGGCGTTCGGGGTGCCGCAGGTCTCGACCGGCGACATCTTCCGGGCGAACATCTCGGGCGGCACCGAGCTCGGGACGATCGTCAAGGCGATCATCGAAGCCGGTGACCTCGTGCCCGACGAGCTGACCAGCGCGCTCGTCCGCGACCGGCTCGCCGAGCCGGACGCCGACTGCGGCTTCCTGCTCGACGGCTACCCCCGCAACCGCGGCCAGGTCGACGACCTCGAGGCGTTCCTCGGCTCGCGCGGCGAGTCGCTGGACGCGGTCATCGAGCTCGACGTGCCGCGTGAGGAGTCGATCAGCCGGATCAGCCGGCGCGCGGTCGAGCAGGGGCGCACGGATGACACGGAAGAGGTCATCGCGAACCGGCTCGCGATCTACGAGCGCGAGACCGCGCCGATCCTCGACGTCTACCGCGCCCAGGGCGTGGTCGTGCGGATCGACGGCGTGGGATCGCTCGCCGAGGTCACGGCGCGCATCTTCGAGGCGCTCGCCGCGCGCGGCATCGAGCCGTGCGAGGCCGTGGCCGACGGCGCCGTCGCCTGACCGGCGTGTTCCGCCGTTCCATCTACAAGTCGCCCGCCGAGCTCCGCGCCATGGTGCGGGCCGGCGAGGCGACCGCGGCGGCCCTCGCCGAGGCTCGCCGACTGCTCCGCGTCGGTGCGACGCCGCTCGAGCTCGACGCGGCGGCCGACCGGGTCATCCGCGAGCTCGGCGGCCGCTCGAACTTCCAGCTCGTCGAGGGCTACCGCCACACCCTGTGCGTGTCGGTGGACGCCGACGTGGTCCACGGCATCCCCGGTGATCGCCCGTTCGCGCCCGGCGACATCGTCTCGGTCGACGGCGGGGCCGAGGTCGAGGGCTGGAACGGCGACTCGGCGTTCACGGTCGTGCTGCCGGACCCCGACCGGCCCGACGTGGTCGCGGCGCGCACCGAGCTCGCGCGGGTCACGGAGTCCTCGCTCTGGGTCGGCGTCGCGGCGCTCGCGCGCGCGTCGCACCTGAACGAGGTCGGCGCCGCGATCGAGGAGTACGTCTCCGCGCAGGGCCCGTACGGGATCCTCCGCGACTACGTCGGCCACGGCATCGGGCGCCGGATGCACGAGGAACCGCCGGTGTTCAACTACCGCGTCTCGCGTCGCGGCCCGGAGGTGCGGCCCGGCCTGGTGGTGGCCATCGAGCCGATGATCGTCGGCGGATCGATCGACACCTTCGTGCAGGACGACGACTGGACCGTCACGACCGAGGACGGGGCGGATGCCGCGCACGTCGAGCACTCCGTCGCGGTGCACGCCGACGGCATCTGGGTGCTCACCGCCGAGGACGGCGGGGCGGCGGCGCTCGCGCCGTTCGGGATCGAGCCGCGCCCGATCCCCTGATCCGGCGTTCCCCGGGGGCCCGTGCGGCCGCCGGGTATGTTTGGAACCGGAACGGATTCCGCTCGCACCGCTCGCGGTCGACGGGCGGGCTCCGGTCTCACCTCGGCACGAGCGGGAGGGCATCGTGAGGGAGATCCACGGCACGGGCATCGGGGAGCGCGTCGCGTTCGGCCCGGTGGTGCGGATGGCGGACGCGCTGCCGGAACCGTCGGAGCGCGCGAGCGCACTGGACCCCGGCGCCGAGGAGGCGCGTGCGCGAGCCTCGCTGTCCGCCGTCGCCGTGGAGCTGGCGGACCGCGGCGTCCGCGCCGGCGGTGCCGCAAAGGACGTCCTCGACGCGCAGGCCATGATGGCCGAGGACCCCACCCTCATCACCGACATCGTGCAGCGGCTCGGCCAGGGCCGGACCGCCGAGCGCGCGGTGTTCGAGGCGTTCGCCGCGTTCCGCGACCTGCTCGCCGGCATGGGCGGGTACCTGGGGGAGCGCGCGGCCGACCTCGACGACGTGTCCCAGCGCGTCGTCGCGCACCTGTCCGGCGTCGCGGCGCCCGGCGTGCCCTCGCCGGGGCATCCGTTCGTCCTGGTCGCGCGCGACCTCGCTCCCGCCGACACCGCGCTCCTGGACCTCGACCAGGTGCTCGGGCTCGTGACCATCGGCGGGGGACCGACGAGCCACACGGCGATCCTCGCGCGCGAGAAGTCGATCGTCGCGATCGTCGGGGCGGCGGACGCCGACGGGATCGCGGACGGCGAGACCGTGATCGTGGACGCGGAGCGCGACCTGGTCGTGCAGAACCCCACGGTCGTGCAGGTCGGCGAGGCCCGTCAGCGGATCGCCGACCGCGCGGCGCTCGCGGCCGCGCCGATCACGCCCGGCGCCCTCGCAGACGGGACGCCGGTGCCGCTGCTCGCCAACCTCGGCAACGCGGACGACGCGGACGACGCGGTACGCCTCGGCGCGGAGGGCGTGGGCCTCTTCCGCACGGAGTTCCTCTTCCTCGACCGGGCGGTCGCGCCGGACGTCGAGGAGCAGCAGGAGCAGTACCGGCGGCTGCTCGCCGCGTTCCCCGGTCGGAAGGTCGTGGTCCGCGTGCTCGACGCGGGGGCCGACAAGCCGCTCGCCTTCCTGAACGACGCGCACGAGGAGAATCCCGCGCTCGGGCTGCGCGGGATCCGCGCCCTCCGACAGGCCGAGGGCGTGCTGCGCGGACAGCTCGAGGCGCTCGCCGCGGCCGATGCCGAGACCGAGGCGGAGCTCTGGGTGATGGCGCCCATGGTCGCGACCGTCGAGGAGACGCGCTACTTCACCGGACTCGCCCGCGAGAGCGGGATCCGGGTCGCCGGCACGATGGTCGAGACGCCGTCGGCGGCGCTCATCGCCGACCGGGTGCTCGCCGCGTGCGACTTCGCGTCGATCGGCACGAACGACCTCACGCAGTACACGATGGCCGCCGACCGCCTGCTCGGCACGGTCGCGGACCTGCAGAGCCCGTGGCATCCGGCCGTCCTCCGCCTGATCGCGGACGTCGGCGCGGCGGGCGCAGCGCACGGCAAGCCGGTCGGGATCTGCGGCGAGGCCGCCGCGGATCCGCTGCTGGCGGTCGTGCTCGTGGGCCTCGGTGCGACGAGCCTGTCGATGGCGCCGTCCGCGCTCGCGGACGTCCGTGCCTCCCTCGCGCGCTACACGCTCGACCAGGCGAAGCAGCTCGCCACGGCCGCACTCGGAGCCGATGGGGCCGTCGAGGCGCAGCAGGCCGCGCGCGACGGTGCGGCCGCCCACGCGGGCGCGTGAGCCCGACTGGCGAGAAGGCCGAAGATCGCCTATAGTAGACGTTTGGTGTCTTGCGCCTTGGTTCGCCATGCCCCTCCGGGGTGCGACGAACGGTGCGGACATCATCGCATGACCGACAATCATCACCCAAGCGATAGTGAGGCTATGGCCAAGAAAGACGGTGTCATCGAGATCGAGGGCTCGGTCATCGAAGCGCTCCCGAACGCAATGTTCCGCGTCGAGCTGACCAACGGGCACAAGGTGCTCGCCCACATCTCCGGCAAGATGCGCCAGCACTACATCCGCATCCTCCCCGAGGACCGCGTGATCGTGGAGCTCAGCCCATACGACCTCACGCGGGGTCGCATCGTCTATCGCTACAAGTGATCGGCTGACGGAAAGCAACGGCCCCGCGGCATCCCGCGTGGCACGACGGCAGCGAACTGAAGGAACACGACTGTGAAGGTCAACCCCAGCGTCAAGCGCATCTGCGACAAGTGCAAGATCATCCGCCGGCACGGCCGCGTCATGGTGATCTGCGAGAACCCGCGCCACAAGCAGCGCCAGGGTTGAGCCGAAGGTCGACGCCGCGAAGCGGCATCAGCCGAAGGCTCAAGGTCGAGTAAGGCGCGAAGCGCCGCATCGAGACCTCGTCGCAGGATGCCCCGCAAGGCATCGACGCAAACTGAAAATCGGCAACGTCAGAATCCGTTCGCGGAGGACACCTCGGGAGGAGGCCCGGGCACCGACGTTGCTCCACACCTCCACTCACTCACAGGAGAAGCCAACATGGCACGTCTGGCAGGAGTCGACATCCCGCGCGAGAAGCGCGTGGAGATCGCACTGACCTACATCTACGGCGTGGGTCGTACCCGCGCGCTCGAGACGCTGAAGGCCACCGGCATCAGCGGCGACATCCGGGTCAAGGACCTCACCGACGACCAGCTCGTCGCGCTCCGCGACCACATCGAGGGCACCTACAAGGTCGAGGGCGATCTTCGCCGCGAGGTCGCCGCCGACATCCGCCGCAAGGTCGAGATCGGCTCGTACGAGGGCCTCCGCCACCGTCGTGGTCTCCCGGTCCGCGGCCAGCGCACCAAGACCAACGCTCGTACCCGCAAGGGCCCGAAGCGCACCGTCGCCGGCAAGAAGAAGCCCGGCCGCAAGTAACCGCTCGTCGCCAGATCTAGGAGATTTCGAACATGGCAGCATCCAAGGCGGCTACTCGCAAGCCGCGCAAGAAGGAAAAGAAGAACATCGCCGTGGGCCAGGCCCACATCAAGTCGACGTTCAACAACACCATCGTGTCCATCACCGACACGACCGGTGCCGTGATCAGCTGGGCCTCGTCGGGCGGGGTCGGCTTCAAGGGCTCGCGCAAGTCGACGCCGTTCGCCGCCCAGCTCGCCGCCGAGTCGGCTGCGCGCCAGGCGCAGGAGCACGGCATGAAGAAGGTCGACGTCTTCGTCAAGGGCCCGGGCTCGGGTCGCGAGACCGCGATCCGCTCGCTTCAGGCCGCGGGCCTCGAGGTCGGCAGCATCAACGACGTGACGCCCCAGGCGCACAACGGCTGCCGTCCCCCCAAGCGTCGCCGCGTCTAGCGCTACTCCGGTCTCGGCGATCGAGCAGGCCCCGCGCCGCCGCGGGATCCGATCCCACGGCGCGTCCGGCCCAGCCGGGCGCTGCTCGATCGCCGGAGCATCCGTTCTCTCACAACTCAAGATCCTCAGCATCGCGAGGTGTCATATAGCGGACACCCTGCCGAAAGGAATCCAACAGTGCTGATCGCACAGCGCCCGACGCTCACCGAAGAGAACATCTCGGAGTTCCGTTCGCGGTTCGTGATCGAGCCCCTCGAGCCGGGCTTCGGCTACACCCTGGGCAACTCGCTCCGTCGCACCCTCCTCTCGTCGATCCCCGGCGCCGCCGTGACGAGCATCCGCATCGACGGCGTGCTCCACGAGTTCTCGACGGTTCCGGGCGTCAAGGAGGATGTCACCGAGATCATCCTCAACATCAAGAACCTGGTCGTCTCCAGCGAGCACGACGAGCCGATCACCGCCTACCTGCGCAAGCAGGGCGCCGGTGAGGTCACCGCGGCCGACATCTCGGCGCCTGCCGGCGTCGAGGTGCACAACCCGGAGCTGGTCATCGCCACGCTCAACGACACGGCGAAGTTCGAGCTCGAGCTCACCATCGAGCGCGGCCGCGGCTACGTCTCGGCCAGCCAGAACCGCAACGAGTACTCCGAGGCCGGCCAGATCCCGGTCGACTCGATCTACTCGCCGGTCCTCAAGGTCACGTACCGCGTGGAGGCCACGCGTGCGGGCGAGCGCACCGACTTCGACCGCCTCGTGGTCGACGTCGAGTCCAAGCCCGCCATCACGCCGCGCGACGCCATCGCGTCGGCGGGCCGCACGCTCACCGAGCTGTTCGGCCTCGCCCGCGAGCTGAACACCGCGGCCGAGGGCATCGAGATCGGGCCCGCCCCGGTCGACGCCCTCGTCTCGAGCGAGCTCTCGATCCCGATCGAGGACCTCGACCTGTCGGTTCGCAGCTACAACTGCCTCAAGCGCGAGGGCATCAACACGGTGTCCGAGCTCGTCGCCCTGAGCGAGTCGCAGCTGATGAACATCCGCAACTTCGGCCAGAAGTCGGTCGACGAGGTCAAGGACAAGCTCACGGAGATGGGCCTCGCGCTGAAGGACTCGGTCCCCGGCTTCGACGGCGCCCACTTCTACACGGGCTTCGACGACGAGAACTAGTCCGAGCGCCGGACCCAACACAACCTGGAGACACTGAACCATGCCCAAGCCCACGAAGGGCCCCCGCCTCGGAGGCGGACCCGCTCACGAGCGCCTGCTGCTCGCCAACCTCGCCGCGGCGCTCTACACGCACGAGCGCATCACGACGACCGAGACCAAGGCCAAGCGCCTTCGTCCGCTCGCCGAGCGCCTGATCACGTTCGCCAAGCGCGGTGACCTGCACGCCCGTCGCCGGGTGCTCGCAGTGATCGGCGACAAGGCCGTCGTGCACAAGCTGTTCGCCGAGATCGCGCCGCAGGTGGCCGACCGCGACGGCGGCTACACGCGCATCACCAAGATCGGCAACCGCAAGGGCGACAACGCGCCCATGGCGGTCATCGAGCTCGTGCTCGAGCCGGTCGTGAAGAAGCAGCGCGCCGCCAAGCCGGCCGCCGAGGCCGCTCCGGTCGAGGCTCCGGTCGAGGAGACCGCTCCGGTCGAGGAGACCGAGGTCGTCGAGGCCGAGGTCGAGGTCGAGGAGACCGAGGCTGCCGAGGCTCCGGCCGAGGAGACCGAGGCCGTCGAGGCCAAGTAAGGCATCGCACCGTTCGAACGGGCCCCGACGCATCGCGCGTCGGGGCCCGTTCGCGTCGGATGCCCCGTCCGCCCGCGTCCGTCCACGTCCGCCCGCGTACGCTGGACGCGTGACGAGCGAGGACCCGACCCCGGCAGCCGACGTGCAGTCCGACTCGGTGCGGATCCGACTCGGCATCGCGTACGACGGCACCGACTTCGCCGGCTGGAGCCGGCAGCCGACCCTTCGCACGGTGCAGGGCGAGCTCGAGGCGGCGCTCGGCACGTTGTTCCGCCGCGCGGGCGTCGCGCCGAGGCTCACGGTCGCAGGACGCACCGACGCGGGCGTACACGCCACCGGGCAGGTCGCGCACCTGGACGTCCCCGCCGCGGCGCTCGCGGACGTCACGCGCCCGAAGCGCGGGGCATCCGGTGCGTCGCACGACGCGGGCCGTCCCCAGCAGCCGGGCGATCCGATGACGGTCCTCCGCAAGCGCGTGAACGGGATCCTCGGCGCACGCGCCTCGGACGTCGTGCTGACGCACGCCGAGCCGGCGCCCGCGGGCTTCGACGCGCGCTTCTCGGCCGTGTGGCGGCGCTACGAGTACCGCGTCGCCGACGCCGGTGCCGTGCACGATCCGCTGCAGCGGTCGCGGACGGTGTGGCATCCGCGCGACCTCGACGTGGAGGCGATGGATGCCGCGGCGCGGTCGTTGCTCGGCCTGCACGACTTCGCGTCGTTCTGCAAGCCGCGCGAGGGCGCCACGACGATCCGCACGCTCCAGGCCTACGGCTGGACGCGCGGCCGCGACGGCGTGCTCACGGCGGCGCTCCAGGCGGACGCCTTCTGCCATTCGATGGTGCGCGCGCTCGTCGGCGCGTGCGTCGCGGTGGGGGAGGGGCGGCTCGCGGCATCCGACCCGGAGTCGTTGCTGCGCGCGGCCGAGCGGACGAGCGCGTTCGTGGTGATGCCCGCGAAGGGCCTCGTGCTCACCGAGGTCGGCTACCCGCCCGATGACGAGCTCGAGCGCCGGGCGCTGCAGACGCGCGCTCGCCGCGAATTGCACGTCGACGGGGTCGTCGGCTAAGCTACTGCTTTGGTGCCGTCGTCTGCGTCGGCACCCGATGTGGGCCCTCCACACGTGGCGTTCACTCCGCATCGCGGAACGAACACCCACCGGAGCGGGATTCACGAACCCCTCACTCGATCAGAAAGCAGCACTCCTGTGACGCGCACTTACACCCCGAAGCAGAGCGAGATCCAGCGCGACTGGCTCGTCATCGACGCGACCGACATCGTGCTCGGCCGTCTCGCCAGCCACTCGGCCGCGCTCCTGCGCGGCAAGCACAAGGCGATCTTCGCGAACCACGTCGACACCGGCGACTTCGTGATCATCGTCAACGCCGAGAAGGTGGCCCTCACCGGCCAGAAGCTCGAGCAGAAGAAGGCGTACCGCCACTCGGGCTACCCGGGCGGCCTCAAGGCCGTCGGCTACGCCGAGCTCCTCGAGAAGAACCCCGTCCGCGCCGTCGAGAAGGCGATCCGCGGCATGCTCCCGAAGAACTCGCTCGGTCGGGCCCAGCTCAAGAAGCTCAAGGTCTACGCCGGCCCGGAGCACCCGCACGCGGCTCAGCAGCCCAAGCCGTACACCCTCACCCAGGTCGCCCAGTAAGCCCGGCGAAGACGCGAAAAGGATTCGAAACCAACATGGCGAAGATCGCAGACCAGATCGACCAGGCTCCTGAGAGCTACACGACCGAGACCCCGGCCTCGGCGGCCCCCGCCGCCCCGCGCGCCGTCCTCAACGTCTCGGGTGCGGCCGTCGGCCGCCGCAAGCAGGCCATCGCCCGCGTGCGCGTCGTCCCCGGCGCCGGCACCATCAAGGTGAACGGCCGCGAGTTCTCGGACTACTTCCCGAACAAGCTCCACCAGCAGCTCATCACCGACCCGTTCACCGTCCTCGAGCTCACCGGCTCGTACGACGTGATCGCCCGCATCACCGGCGGCGGCCCCTCGGGCCAGGCCGGCGCGCTGCGCCTCGCGATCGCGCGTGCGCTCAACGAGATCGACCGCGAGAACAACCGTCCGACCCTCAAGAAGGCCGGCTTCCTCACCCGTGACGCGCGCGTCATCGAGCGCAAGAAGGCCGGTCTCAAGAAGGCCCGCAAGGCTCCCCAGTTCTCGAAGCGCTAAGCGCACGAGATCCGGATGCCTCGGCTCTTCGGAACCGACGGGGTCCGGGGCCTGGCCAACCGTGAACTCACGGCTGACCTGGCCCTGGGCCTCGCCCAGGCGGCTGCCGCCGTCCTCACGCAGGGTCGCCATGCGGACGCGCTCCGCGCGGCGGGCCGGCGTCCCGTCGCCGTCGTCGCGCGCGATCCGCGCATCTCGGGCGAATTCCTCACCGCCGCGGTCTCGGCCGGCCTCGCGTCGAGCGGCATCGACGTGCTCGACGCCGGCGTGATCCCGACGCCCGCGACCGCCTTCCTCATCGACGACGTCGAGGCGGACTTCGGCGTGATGATCTCGGCGTCGCACAACCCCGCTCCCGACAACGGGATCAAGTTCTTCTCCTACGGCGGCACCAAGCTGCCCGACGTGGTCGAAGACCGCATCGAGTCGTACCTCGGCCAGCAGAAGCTCGCGCCGATCGGCGGCGGCGTCGGTCGCATCCGCCGGTTCGCGGACGCCGAGGACCGCTACGTCGTCCACCTCCTCGGCACGCTGCCGAACCGCCTCGAGGGCCTGAAGGTCGTGCTCGACTGCGCGCACGGCGCGGCTGCGGGCGTGTCGCCCGAGACGTTCCGCGACGCGGGCGCCGAGGTGATCGTGATCGGCGCCGATCCCGACGGCATCAACATCAACGACGGCGTCGGCTCGACGCACCTCGGCCCGCTCCAGCAGGCCGTCGTGGAGCACGGCGCGGACCTCGGCATCGCGCACGACGGCGACGCCGACCGCTGCCTCGCGGTCGACGCGAACGGCGACGTCATCGACGGCGACCGGATCATGGCGATCCTCGCCGTGTCGATGAAGGAACGCGGCCTGCTCACCGACGACACGCTCGTCGTCACGGTCATGTCGAACCTCGGCTTGAAGCGCGCGATGGCCGAGCACGGCGTCCGCGTGCTCGAGACGAAGGTCGGCGACCGGTACGTGCTCGAGGCGCTCGGCGAGCACGGCCTCGCCCTCGGCGGCGAGCAGAGCGGGCACGTCATCATGACCGAGTACGCGACGACCGGCGACGGCGTCCTCACCGGCCTGCACCTGGCGGCCGAGGTCGCCCGGACCGGCCGTTCGCTCGCCGATCTCGCGAGCGTGATGACCGTCTACCCGCAGGTGCTCGTGAACGTGCGCGGGGTCGACCACCATGCGCTCGGCGACGACGTCGAGATCGCCGCCGCGGTGCGCGCCGCCGAGGCGGAGCTCGGCGACACCGGCCGCGTGCTCCTGCGCCCGTCCGGCACCGAGCCGATGGTGCGCGTCATGGTCGAGGCCGCCGAGCAGGTCGAGGCCGACCGCCATGCGCACGCACTCGCCGAGGTCGTGCGCGAGCGGCTCGCGCACTGACCCTGCGCTGATCGCGCACACCTGATTCGACGAGGTGGATGTCCCGGCCGGGACATCCACCTCGTCGTTTCAGAGCTTCCGCAGCAGCACGCTCGAGACCGTGTGGTCCGAGTCCTTGCGCAGCACGAGCGAGGCGCGCGAGCGCGTCGGCCGGATGTTCTGGAGCAGGTTCGGCTCGTTGATCGAGCGCCAGATCTCGCTCGCGCGGGCGCGCGCATCCTCTTCGGAGAGCGACGCGTACCGGTGGAAGTACGAGTTCGGGTTGGCGAAGGCGCCGCGCTGGAGCTTCAGGAACCGCTCCTCGTACCAGCGCGCGATGTCGCTCGTGCGCGCGTCGACGTAGATCGTGAAGTCGAACAGGTCGCTGACCGCGAGCCGGTGCCCGGGCCCGGGCGGCTGCAGCACGTTGAGGCCCTCGATGATGAGGACGTCGGGCCGGCGCACCGTGATCTGCGCGTCGGGCACGATGTCGTACGCGAGGTGGGAGTAGAACGGCGCGACGACCTCGGAGGCGCCGGCCTTGACCTCGCTGACGAAGCGCAGCAGGCCGCGTCGGTCGTACGACTCGGGGAAGCCCTTGCGGCTCATGAGTCCGCGCCGTTCGAGTTCCGCGTTCGGGAAGAGGAACCCGTCGGTGGTCACGAGCTCGACGCGCGGGGTGTGCTCCCAGCGCGCCAGGAGCTCGCGGAGCAGTCGGGCGATCGTCGACTTGCCGACCGCGACCGACCCGGCCACGCCGATGACGAACGGCGTGGACTCGCTGCGCTCCCGGAGGAAGTCGCTCGTCACCCGGTGCAGCGCCTTGGTGCCGCCGACGTACAGGTTGAGCAGGCGGGAGAGCGGCAGGTAGACCTCGGCGACCTCGGTCAGGTCGAGGGGTTCGCCGAGGCCGCGGAGCTGGACGAGCTCGGTCTCCGTGAGCGGCGTCGGCAACGACGGTGCGAGCGCAGCCCAGTCCGCCCGGTCGAGGTCGAGGAACGGAGAGATCTGCGCCGCTTGGGACGTCGTCCGCGGGTCGAGCACCCCGACAGTCTAGGGCGGAGCGGGCGGATGCCTCGTCCGGCGGGCCGCCCGCCGGTGCCGTCGTCGGGCCTGCAGCCGGGGCCCCGGTCGGCCGCGGGTAGGATCGAGCGCATGTGTGGAATCGTGGGATACGTCGGCGAGCGCTCGAGCATCGACGTCCTGATGGGCGGCCTGCGCCGCCTCGAGTACCGCGGATACGACTCCGCGGGCGTGGCCGTGATCGATACGGCGGGCGACCTCGAGACGGCCAAGCGAGCAGGTCGGCTGCAGGTGCTCGCGGACGAGCTCGAGGCGAATCCGCTGCAGCCGGGCGGCACCGGCATCGGCCACACGCGCTGGGCCACGCACGGCGGCCCGACCGACCGCAACGCGCACCCGCACCTCGCGGACGAGGGGCGCCTCGCGGTCATCCACAACGGCATCATCGAGAACTTCTCCGAGCTGAAGGCCGAGCTCGCAGCCGAGGGCTACGAGTTCGCGAGCGAGACCGACACCGAGGTCGCCGCCGTGCTCCTCGGGCGCGAGGTCCGCAACGGCGGCGGCCTCGTCGAGGCCTTCCAGCGCACCGTGAACCGGCTCGAGGGCGCGTTCACGCTCCTCGCGGTGCACCGCGACGAGCCCGGTCTCGTGGTCGGCGCACGCCGGAACTCGCCGCTCGTGATCGGCCTCGGCGACGGGGAGAACTTCCTCGGATCCGACGTCGCGGCCTTCGTCGAGTACACGAAGCGCGCGGTGGCGATCGGGCAGGACCAGATCGTGGCGATCACCGCCGCGGGCGTGACCGTGACCGACTTCGCCGGGCAGCCGGTCGAGGTCGAGCCGTTCGAGGTCGAATGGGACGCGTCGGCGGCCGAGAAGGGCGGCTGGTCGTCGTTCATGCGCAAGGAGGTGTCCGAGCAGCCCGACGCCGTGGCGAACACGATCCGCGGCCGGGTCCTGGACGGACGCGTCGTCATCCCCGAGCTCGCGGACTTCAGCGACGAGGCGCTCCGGGACATCCGGCGCATCATCGTGATCGCGTGCGGCACGGCGTCGTACGCGGGCCAGGTCGCCAAGTACGCGATCGAGCAGTGGGCGCGCGTGCCGGTCGAGGTCGAGCTCAGCCACGAGTTCCGCTACCGCGAGCCGGTGCTCGGCGACGACGTGCTCATCGTCTCGATCAGCCAGTCCGGCGAGACGATGGACACCCTGATGGCGGTGAAGTACGCCCGCGAGCAGGGCGCCCGCACGATCTCGGTCTGCAACACGCAGGGGGCGACCATCCCGCGCGAGTCCGACGCGGTCGTCTACACGCACGCCGGCCCCGAGGTGGCGGTCGCCTCGACGAAGGCGTTCGTCGCCCAGATCACCGCGCTGTACCTGTTCGGCCTGCACCTCGCGCGCGTGCGCGGCACGCTCGACGAGGCCGCGCTCGCCGCGAACCTCGAGGAGCTGCAGGCGATCCCGGCGAAGCTCGGCGAGGTGCTCGAGGAGGCCGGCAAGGTCGCGCAGCTCGCGCACTGGATGGCCGACACCCGCTCGGTGCTCTTCCTCGGCCGTCACGTCGGCTACCCCATCGCGCTCGAGGGCGCGCTGAAGCTGAAGGAGCTCGCGTACATCCACGCCGAGGGCTTCGCGGCGGGCGAGCTGAAGCACGGGCCGATCGCGCTGATCGACCACGGCCAGCCGGTCTTCGTCATCGTGCCGAGCCCGCGCGGCTCGGCGACGCTGCACGCGAAGGTCGTCTCGAACATCCAGGAGATCCGTGCGCGCGGCGCGCGCGTGATCGCGATCGCCGAGGCGGGCGACGCCGCGGTGCTGCCGTTCGCCGACGAGGTGATCCGGATCCCGCTCGCCGGTCCGCTGTTCGAGCCGTTGCTCGCGGTCGTGCCGCTGCAGGTGTTCGCGATGGAGCTGTCCGAGGCGAAGGGCCTCGACGTGGACCAGCCGCGCAACCTCGCGAAGTCGGTCACGGTCGAGTAGGCACGGAGGGACGGATCGGCGCGGCCGGAAGGCCCGGTCGAGGAGGGACGGTCGGATGATCGCGGGCATCGGGATCGACGTCGTCGACATCGCCCGGTTCGAGCGGACGCTCGAGCGGACGCCGGGTCTCGTCGAGCGCCTGTTCGCCGAGAGCGAACGCGGCCGGCCCGCGCGGTCGCTCGCTGCGCGGTTCGCGGCCAAGGAGTCGCTGATCAAGGCGCTCGGCGGCCGGATCGGCATCAATTGGCACGACATGCGGGTCGTGCAGGACGAGCTCGGCAACCCCGACTTCGCGCTCACCGGGCCGGTGGCGGCGCACCTCGCCGAGATCGGCGTCGACCGCGTGCACCTGTCGATGAGCCACGACGCGGGCATCGCGAGCGCCTTCGTCGTGCTCGAGTCGACCGGCGCGGATCCGGGCCGGGCGCCCGCCGCGGGTGCCGAGCCGGGGGATCCGGACCGATGACCGCGGGATTCCGCGAGGCCGTCGTCGACCTCGGCGCGCTGCACGCGAACCTCGCCGCGCTGGTCGCGCGCGTGTCGCCGGCGCGCGCGATGGCGGTCGTGAAGGCCGACGCGTACGGACACGGCGCCGTGCCGGTCGCGCGCGCCGCGCTCGCGGGCGGGGCATCCTGGCTCGGTGTCGCCGACGTCGACGAGGCGCTCGCGCTCCGCGCCGCCGGCATCGACGCACCCGTGCTCGCGTGGCTCCACGCCCCGGACGCGGACTTCGCGCCCGCGATCGCGGCGGACGTCGACCTCGGGGCATCCTCGGTCGCCCAGCTCGAGGCGATCGCCGCGGCGGGCGCCGCCGGGGGCCGCACCCCGCACGTGCACCTGAAGGCCGACACGGGCCTGAGCCGCAACGGGGTCGCACCGGCGGACTGGCCGGCCGCCGCGGCCGCCGCCGCCCGGCTCGAAGGCGCGGGCCTGGTCCGCGTGCGCGGCGTCTTCACGCACCTCGCGAACGCCTCGCCCGAGGACGACGCCGACCAGCTCCGGGCGTTCGACCGCGCCGTCGAGCTGCTCCGCGCAGCCGGCGTGCGCCCGGAACTCCGGCACGCCGCCTCGACGGCCGCCGCGTGGAACCTGCCCGACGCGCGCCACGACCTCGTGCGCCTCGGCATCGGCATCTACGGCATCCCGCCGTTCTGCGACGGCACGACGGCCGCCGAGCTCGGGCTCGCGCCCGTCATGACCCTGCGCGGGCGCGTCGCGGCGGTCCGACGGGTGGAGGCCGGCGCCGGCGCCTCGTACGACTACGCGTGGCGTGCCGACCGGCCGACCACGCTCGCCCTCGTGCCCCTCGGGTATGCCGACGGCGTGCCCCGGCAGGCGTCGGGGCGCGCCGAGGTGCTGCTCCGCGGGCGCCGCCGCCCCGTCGTCGGGCGCATCGCGATGGACCAGTTCCTCGTCGACGTCGGCGACGACGGCGTCGAGGTCGGCGACGAGGTCGTCCTGTTCGGCGACCCGGCGACCGGCGCGCCGTCGGCCGACGACTGGGCCGATGCGGCCGGCACCATCGGGTACGAGATCGTGACGCGGATCGGTCCGCGCGTGCGCCGGACCTACGTGGAGGGCGGGGCGTGAGGCGCATCGAGGTCGCGGACACCGAGGCGATGGAGGAGCTCGGTCGCGAGCTGGGGCGGATGCTCCGCGCCGGCGACCTGGTCGTGCTCACCGGCCCGCTCGGGGCGGGCAAGACCACGCTCACCCGGGGCATCGGCGACGGACTCGGGATCCGCGGCCCGGTGCAGTCGCCCACGTTCGTGCTCGCGCGCACGCACCCGAGCCTCGTCGGCGGTGCGCCGCTCGTGCACGTCGACGCGTACCGGCTCGGCACCGCGACCGAGCTCTTCGACCTCGACCTCGACTTCGACCGCGCGGTCGTCGTCGCCGAATGGGGCGCGGGCCTCATCGAGGACGCCGCCGACAGCCGGCTCGAGGTCGTCATCGAACGGCGCTCGGGCGGCGCGGATGCGCCGTCGCGCGGCGTCGCGGACGACCCGTCCGGCGGTGCGCACGACGACGCGCTCGACGACGCGCTCTACGGCGCGCACGACGATGCGGGCGACGACGCGTTCGAGGACGCGCTCGACGACGCGGGCCTCGACGTCGACGAGCCCCGCGTCGTCACCGTGGCCGGCGTCGGGCCCCGCTGGGCCGGAACCGAGTGGGCCGCCAGCGCCTAGGCTGGACGCATGCTGCTCGCGATCGACACGTCGACCGGCACGAGCGTCGCGGTCGTCGACCATGACGGCGGCGTGCTCGCCGAGGCGCACAGCGCCGACCCGATGCGCCACGCCGAGGTCGTCGGCTCGCTGATCCGGGACGCGCTCGACGTCGCGGGCGTGCGCCCGTCGCGCCTGTCGGGCGTCGCGGTCGGCATGGGGCCGGGCCCGTTCACCGGCCTCCGGGTCGGCATCGCCGCCGCGCGCGTGTTCGCACTCGGCATCGACCGCCCGGTGGTCCCGGTCGTCTCGCACGACGCGGTCGCGTGGGCGTGGTACCGCGACGGCGGGGCGGGTGCGCTCCAGGTCGTCACCGACGCCCGGCGCCGGGAGTCCGCGGTCTCCGACTACGACGGGCTCGACGACGCCGGGCTCCCGGTGCGCGTCGGCGGCCCGCGGCTCGTGCCGAACGACGCGGTCCCCGCGGCCGCGGGCGTCCGGCTGGACGCCGCGCTCGTCCCGGCTGCCGGCATCGGCATGGTCGCGGAGCTCGCGTTCGCGGCGAAGCGCCTCCCGCTGATCGAGGACGAGCCGCTGTACCTGCGCGCGCCCGACGTGACGCCGTCGCCCGGCAAGCGGGTGCTCCGATGAGCGTGCTCCTGCGTCGCGCGCGTCCCGCCGACCTCGACCAGGTCATGCGGCTCGAGCGGGAGACGTTCCCCGACGACGCCTGGACCGAGGACGCGATGCGTCGCGAACTCGAGGGGGAGCACGGGTACTACCTGGTCGCGATCGACGACGCGGACCCCGGCGCGGTGTTCGCCTACGCCGGACTCCTCGCGCCCGCGGGCAGCGGGCAGGGGGACATCCAGACCATCGCGGTCGCCCCCGATCACCGCGGGAGCGGCCTCGGCCGCGCGCTCATGCTCGCGCTCGTCGACGAGGCGCGGCGCCGCGGAGCGAACGAGGTCTTCCTCGAGGTGCGCGCGGACAACCCGGTCGCGCGCGGCCTGTACGCCTCGCTCGGCTTCGTCGAGCTCGGCCTGCGTCGCGGCTACTACCGGCACGGCATGGACGCCGTGATGATGCGACTGGATGTCCCGCCCGCGGTCACCCGACCGGCCGCGCCGACGGCGTCGGCGACGGACGTGACGCCGGTGACGGACGCGACGCCGGTGACGGACGGAGGACCCCTCGGATGAACCTCGAAGCCCCACTCGTGCTCGGCATCGAGACGTCGTGCGACGAGACCGGCGTCGGCATCGTGCGCGGCACCGACCTGCTCGCGAACACGATCGCGTCGTCGATGGAGGAGCACGCCCGCTACGGCGGCGTCGTGCCCGAGGTGGCCGCGCGAGCGCACCTGGAGGCGCTGGGCCCCGCGATCCGGGGTGCCCTGGTGCAGGCGGACGTCTCGCTCGAGGACATCGACGCCGTGGCCGTGACGAGCGGTCCCGGCCTCGCGGGCGCGCTCATGGTCGGCGTCGGCGCGGCGAAGGCGCTGGCGCTGGCGCTCGACGTGCCGCTGTACGGCGTGAACCACCTCGTGGGCCACGTCGGGGCCGACCTGCTCGACGACCGTGCGCCGCTGGAGACGCCGACCGTCGCCCTGCTGGTGTCCGGCGGGCACACGTCGCTGCTGCTCGTGCGCGACCTCGTGAGCGACGTCGAGCTGCTCGGCGAGACGATCGACGACGCGGCCGGGGAGGCCTTCGACAAGGTCGCGCGCCTGCTCGGGCTGCCGTATCCCGGCGGTCCCGAGATCGACCGCGCCGCGATCGGCGGGGATCCCGCCGCGATCCGCTTCCCGCGCGGACTCACCCGGCCGAAGGACCTCGAGCGCCACCGGTACGACTTCAGCTTCTCCGGCCTGAAGACCGCGGTCGCGCGCTGGGTCGAGCGCGCCGAGGCGACCGGCGAGCCGTACGAGCTCGCCGACGTCGCCGCGAGCTTCCGCGAGGCGGTCGTCGACGTGCTCGTCGGCAAGGCCATCGCGGCGTGCACCGACCTCGGCGTGCCCCGGCTGCTGCTCGGCGGCGGCGTGGTCGCGAACGCGAGGCTCCGGGAGGTCGCCCAGGAGCGCGCGGATGCCGCGGGCATCGCGCTGCGCGTCCCGCCGTTCGCGCTCTGCACCGACAACGGCGCGATGATCGCCGCGCTCGGCTCGAAGCTCATCATGGCGGGGGCCGCGCCGTCCGGGCTCGACTTCGGCGCGGACTCGACGCTGCCGGTGACCGACATCCGGGTCTGACGCGCTCGCGCGGTGCGCTGCGGCGCGTTTCCGCGCGTTTCGGCAGGTTTCCACACCTGCGCACGGGTGCTCGCGGCGCGGCTTGCGCGAGCGGTATGGTGAACCGAATACGGGATGCCGCGCGCCGTCGGCGACCGTCGCGTTCAGCCGCGACGCAGATGCTCCCGTCCCCGCATGAGGAGAACCGAAGGTGTCCGACCAGAACACTCCCGCAACGCCCGGCGGAGACGTCCCGCCGGTTCCGCCGGTGCCCCCGGCTCCGCCCGCCCCCGAGCAGCCTGCCGCCGCGCCGGCGTACGAGCCGCCGGCTGCACCCGCCGCCCCGGCGTACGAGCCGCCCGCCGCTCCGGCTGCGCCCGCGTACGCAGCGCCCGAGTACGCCGCACCGCCGGCGCCGCCGGCGCCGCCCGCCTACGGGCAGCAGGCGTACGGGCAGCAGCCCTACGCGGCCCCGGCCGGGCCGAAGACCAACGTGCTGGCGATCGTGTCGCTCGTCTCGGCGTTCTTCATCTCGCTCGTCGCGATCATCACGGGCCACATCGCGCTCAGCCAGATCAAGAAGACCGGTGAGAACGGCCGCGGCCTCGCGATCGCGGGCCTCGTGCTCGGCTACATCGGCCTGGTCGTCGGCATCATCCTCGTGGTCTTCTGGATCATCGCGTTCGCGTTCGCCGCGAGCTACGGCGGCTACACGACGTACTGATCGTCGTTCGAGGCGAGAGTCAGCGCATGACCGATCGTGAAGGGGCTCCGCCCACGGGCGGGGCCCCTGAGCGTTCGTCCGACCGGATCGCGGGGCGGCACTCGGCTGCGACCGCTCGGTCGGCGGGGGAACCGTCGGCCCCGGAGCCGGCATCGGACACGCCTGCGCCCGAACCGCACACTCCTGAACCGCACACTCCTGAACCGTCCACGCCCGAACCGTCCACGCCCGGGGCGCCGCCCGCGAGCGCTCCCGCAGATGCCCGGTTCCGACCGACGCTCGCAGCGCCCGACGTTGCCGCCGGCGCGTCTGCGCCCGGCGAGGCAGCGCCGCTCGACGAGGCATCCGCGCCGGTCGACGCATCCGCGCTCGACGAGGTGCCCGCGCTCGACGAGGCGACCGACGACGACCTGCTCGCGCCTTACCGGCCGGCGGGCCCGACCCTCCAGATCGATTCGGCGGTGTTCGAGGCCGACGTCTCGCTCGACACCGGCCAGCTCCACTCGTTGCCGACCGGTCAGCTGCTCATCGTGCACCGACCCGCGACCGCGCCCGACTCGGTCGCCGACGAGGTCGAGGTCGAGACCCAGCGACGCGTGTACAGCTGGATCGGCGCGGTCGTAGGCGTGCTCGGCGCCGCCTGCGCGCTGTTCGTGGGCTGGATGGTGCCGCTCTCGATCGCCGCCATCGTGTTCGGGGTGCTCGGATTGCGTCGCGAACAGGACGGACGCACGCTCGCCTTCGTCGCGATCGGCACCGGTGTGACCGGCATCGTGTTCTCGGCGGTCTGGATCGGCTACTACGCGATCGTCTTCGAGGCGCTGCCCTCCTGATCGGCCGCCCTCCTGATCGGCCGCCCTCCTGATCGACCGCCCGACCGACCGCGATCAGCGGCCGCGCCGAGCGCGTGCCCGCGCCCTCGACCGGAATGCGAGCCGGCCCGCTCGGCTCACGCCCGTCGGCTCACGCCGCTCGGCTCACGCCCGTCGGCTCACGCCCGCTCGACGAGCAGCGTGACGTGACGGCCCTCCTCGCGCGTGAGGACGATCGTCGCCGACGCGTCGCCGCGGAGCTTCAATCGGGTCCGCAGCGCAGCCGGGTCCACGTCGATGCCGCGCTTCTTGATCTCGAGGACTCCGACGCCGCGCTCGGCGAGCGCCTGCCGAAGTCGCCGCTCATCGGTCGGCAGGCGGTCCAGCACGCGGAAGCGGTGCGCGAACGGGGTGTCGAACCGTCGGTCGGCGGTGACGTAGGCGATGCCGTCGCTGAGCATCCAGCCGCCGTTCGCACGCGCGAGGTCCCCGATGAGCCGGGCCCGGATCACCGCGCCGTCCGGCTCGTAGAGCCAGTCGCCCAGCGGGCCGGTCGGGGCATCCTCGCTGTCGGCGGCCGCGACGAGCTCGGCGGCCTCGTCGCCGCGGATCACGAGCGCGGCGCGACCGATGCCGGGACGCGCGAGGGACCCGGTCCACACCGCGAGCTCGACGACGTCGCCGTCGACCGAGACCCACTGCGCCTCGGCGCCGGCCGGGATCACGTCGCGGTCGGTACCCGGGCCGAGCTTCACGCCGACGGGCATCCGATCGGCCAGCCCGAACGCGAAGTCGAGCGGGGGCGAGTACTCGGCCGCGTCGGCGAGCCGGCGGGTGCGCCCGCCCGAGGTCGTCCGCCGCGCGGGGTCGAGCCAGGCGCCGCCGATGCCGCCGAGCGCGACGTCCTCAGCGCGGGCGTGCAGCACGCGCGCGCGCGGGAACGGGGTGAGGTTGAAGCTCGCGATGGCGGCGGTCACCTCATCGGCCTCGGCGGCCGTGACCTCGATGCCGAGCGCGGCGAGCGCCATCGCGTCGCCGCCGATGCCGCAGCCGAGGTCGGCGACGTGCGTCACGCCGGCGCGTGCGTAGCGGCCGGCGTGCAGCGCGGCGACGCGGAGCCGCGTGGCCTGCTCGAGGCCCGGCTCCGTGAACAGCATGCGGTCGGCGAACTCGCCGAACTTCGCTCGCGCCCTCGCGCGCAGCTTGGCCTGGCTGAGGGCCGCGGCGACCAGGCCCGGCGAGTGGCCCTCGCGCCGGAGCGCCTCGACGGTGCGCAGCACGTCGGCCTTGGTGTCCCACGCGGGCAGCGAGTCGAGGAGCCGAAGGCCCTCGGGGGAGAGCAGTTCGACGAGCTCGGCGCGGTCCACCCGGCCACGCTAGCAGTCGGCGGCGCGGGCCATCCGTCATGGTTGGCACTCATGTTGCATGAGTGCCAATCGCTCCATAGACTCGTGTTAGCACTCTCTCTCTGAGGCTGCTAACCAGTCTTCGAAAGACAACCTACCTATCTAGAAAAGGGGTCAACCGTGTCGGTTTCCATCAAGCCGCTCGAGGATCGCATCGTCATCAAGCAGGTCGAGGCCGAGCAGACCACGGCCTCGGGCCTGGTCATCCCCGACACCGCCAAGGAGAAGCCGCAGGAGGGCGAGGTCGTCGCAGTGGGCCCCGGCCGCATCGACGACAACGGCAACCGCGTCCCGCTCGACGTCGCCGTCGGGGACAAGGTCATCTACTCGAAGTACGGCGGCACCGAGGTGAAGTTCGGCGGCGAGGAGTTCCTCGTGCTGTCGGCTCGCGACGTGCTCGCGGTCGTCGTCCGCTAGTCGGTCGATCCACGCGTCCGGAGGCCCGGATGCCCCTCGCGGGGCATCCGGGCCTCCGTCGTCCCGGTGGGGCTGCTCCGCCCGGCTCGCCGGCGCGCTTGCGGGCTGGGCGAGGGATGTCCCGACGCGGGTGCACCCGTAGCGGGGTTCGGCAGGAAGCCGTCGAACGGCGGCGGGATCCGTGCCGGATCGCGCCGGCGGCCGCGCGTAGGCTGGATCGATGCCAGCTGATCCCGCGCCCGCGCCCGCGCCCGCGCCCGCGACTCCGACGACGACGGCGCCGCGCGCGGACCCCGGGGCGGGCGTGAGCCGGACCGGCCTCGGCTTCGCGGTCTCCGCGTACGTGCTGTGGGGGTTCCTCCCCATCTACTTCATCGCGCTCGCGCCGACCGGTCCGTTCGAGGTCGTCGCCTGGCGCATCCTGCTGTCGCTCGTGTTCTGCGCCCTGCTGCTCGCCGTCACGCGGTCGTGGCGGCCGCTGCTCGCGCTCGTGCGCGACCGTCGCATCGTGCTCACCATGGGCCTCGCGGGCGTGCTCATCTTCATCAACTGGCAGACCTACGTCTACGCGACCCTGAACGACCAGGTCGTCGAGGCATCCCTCGGCTACTTCATCAACCCGATCGTGACGGTCTTCCTGGGCGTGCTGGTCCTGCGCGAACGGCTGAGCGCCGCCCAGTGGACCGCGGTCGGGATCTCGCTCGTCGCGGTGGTCGTGCTCGCGGTCGGATACGGGCAGCTCCCGTGGATCGCGCTCGCGCTCGCGTTCTCGTTCGGGCTGTACGGCCTCATCAAGAAGCGCGTGGGGCCGCGCGTGGACGCGGTGTCCGGACTCACGCTCGAGACGGTGTGGCTCGCGCCGGTCGCGGTCGTGCAGCTCGTCGCGGTCGCGGCGACCACCGGGCTCACGATGGGCACCGTGAGCCCGTGGCACACGGTCCTCCTGTGCTCGGCGGGCGCGATCACCGCGATCCCGCTGCTGCTGTTCGCGGCGGCGTCCCGTCGGCTGGCGCTCACCCACATGGGGTTCATCCAGTACTTCGCGCCCTTCATCCAGTTCCTCGTCGGCGTGGTCATCCTCCAGGAGCCCATGCCGCCGGAGCGCTGGGTCGGATTCGGCCTCGTGTGGGTCGCGCTCGTGGTCCTCACCGTCGACCTCGTGCGCGGGGCGCGCGCCGCGCGGCGGACGGTCGTCGAACCAGCCTGAGCGGGCGCCGATGGCCCCCGCTCGGGGGCGGTCGGAGGTGACGATTTCTTGCGTCGAGGTTCGTCTCGGCGCCGCCGATCCCGCGTCGGGCGGTGGGATGTGTCGGATATGTAACGGTTCAGGCGGTGTTATCGGGTTGTGACCGGGATCGGTTGTTTCCCCTCCGCCGCCCATTTACTGTCGATCCCATGGCCTGCCGTCGGCGGGCTACTTGAACCATCCTTCAGTCCCAAGGAGCAACATGAGCGTTTTCGGCACGTCCCGGCCTGCCCGCTCGCGCGGTGTGGTGATGACCGGTCTCGCCCTCACGGCGGCGAGCGCCCTCCTCCTCTCCGCGTGTGCAAGCAGCGAGCCCGAAGAGACCACCGCAGCCGGTCCCGTCGAGGACATCGCGCTGAAGATCGGCACCGCGCTGCCGCAGACCGGCAACCTCGCGTTCCTCGGCCCGCCCGAGGAGGCCGGCGTCGCGTACGCGGTCAGCCAGATCAACGAGGCGACCGCCGACACCGGCCTCTCCCTCGACGTCGTCTACGGCGACTCGGGCAACACCGACAACAAGGCGTACGAGACCGAGATCCCGCGCCTCCTCAGCGAGGATGTCTCGGCCATCATCGGCGCCGCGTCCTCGGGCACGTCGCTGCAGTTCATCGACCAGGTCACCGGCGCCGGCGTCATCCAGTTCTCGCCGGCCAACACGTCGGACGCGTTCACCACGTACGACGACAACGGCCTCTACTTCCGCACCGCTCCGTCGGACGTGCTGCAGGGCGAGGTGCTCGGCAACCTGATCGCCGAGGACGGCAACCAGACCCTCGGCCTGATCGTCCTCAACGACTCGTACGGCACCGGCCTGGCGAAGTACGTCACCGAGGCCTTCGAGGCCGCGGGCGGCGAGGTCGTCGCGGCCCCGACGTACAACACCGGCGACACCACGTTCGACTCGCAGATCAGCGAGGTCCTCGCGGCCGACCCCGACGCGATCGCCCTGATCACGTTCGACGAGGTCACGACGATCCTCCCGAGCCTCTTCGGCCAGTTCCCGTCCGACAAGCTGTACTTCGTCGACGGCAACCTGAAGAACTTCGCGGACTCCGGCTTCCCCGCCGGCTCGCTGACCGGCGCCAAGGGCACCCTGCCCGGTCTGTCGATCGACTCGATCTCGGACTTCACGGGTGAGCTCGACGCGTTCCTCGAGGAGACCGGCGGCGAGCCGCTCGAGGACTACAGCTACGCGGCCGAGTCGTACGACGCCACGATCCTCATCGCACTCGCGGCGCTCGCCTCCGGCTCGACCGAGGGCACCGAGATCGCGTCGAAGCTCATCGAGGTCTCCGGCGGCTCCGGTGACGGTGAGAAGTGCACCTCCTTCGCGGAGTGCGCGGCCATCATCGTCGGCGGCGGCGTGGCCGACTACGACGGCATCTCGGGCCCGATCACCTTCGACGAGGTGGGCGACCCGACCGAGGCCTCGATCGGCATCTACCAGTACGGCGAGGACAACACCTACTCGGCGTACGAGGGCTGATCCAGCGGATCTCCTGAACACGGAGGGGCTCCGGCGCAAGCCGGGGCCCCTCCTTCGTGCGTGCGGGGCGCTGTGCGGCCGTGTGGGGCGCCGTGCGGCCGTGCGCGACGGGGTGCGGCCGTGCCGACGGGGTTCCGCGAGGTCGCGCGAATCGCTGTTCGGGCCGCGACTCGACATCGGAATGCGCGACATCGACGGGCGGGGTCGCGTAAGTCGACGTTCGGGCGGCGATGCGGCGTCGGAATGCGCGGCATGGGTGCGTGAGGTCGCGCGAACCCCGGTCCACGGCGCGGTCCGGGGTGGGGTGGATGTTCGGAGCACGGTGACGTCGGGATGTGCGACGCCGGTCGGTGCGGTTGCTCGAATCGACGCGAGGGGGGCGGACGAAGTCGGGATGCGCGACACGGGTCAGCGAGGTCGCTCGGATCGACCCGTCGGCCGCGGCGTGACGACGGGATGCGCGACATCGGCGGGCGAGGTGGCGGCCGCACGACCGGCCGCACGACCCGGCCGCATGACCCGCGGCGCGCCTCCCCACACACGAAAGGGGCGGGCCCCGCGATGCGGGTCCCGCCCCTCAGGCGGTGCAGGCAGCCGTCAGGTGCCGAGCGTGCCCAGGTAGAGCTCGGTGACCTTCGGGTCGTTGAGCAGGTCGCGGCCGCTGCCCGTGTAGGCGTCGCGGCCCTGGTCGAGCACGTAGCCGCGGTCGCAGATCTGCAGGCAACGGCGAGCGTTCTGCTCGACCATGATGCAGGTCACCCCGGCCTTGTTGATCTCCGAGACCCGGATGAACGCCTCGTCCTGGCGGACGGGGCTGAGGCCCGCGCTCGGCTCGTCGAGCAGGAGCACCTTCGGGTCCATCATGAGCGCGCGGCCCATGGCGACCATCTGGCGCTCGCCGCCCGAGAGCGATCCGGCGCGCTGCTTCAGGCGCTTGCCCAGCTCCGAGAAGATGCCGGTCACGAACTCGAGTCGTTCGTCGTATGCCTTCGGACGCTGGTAGAGGCCCATCTGCAGGTTCTCCTCGATGGTGAGCGAGGGGAACACGTTGTTCGTCTGCGGGATGAAGCCCACACCGCGGCCCACGAGCTTGTTCGCCTTGAGGCCCGTGATGTCCTCGCCCTCGAGCGAGATCGTGCCGCTGCGGACGTTCACCTGCCCGAAGATCGCCTTCAGGAGCGTCGACTTCCCGGCGCCGTTCGGGCCGATGATGCCGATCAGCTCGCCCTGGTTGGCGGTCAGCGAGCATCCGTTCAGGATGTTCACGCCCGGCAGGTAGCCGGCGTGCACCTCGTCGATGACGACGACGGGGGTCGCGGTTGCGGTCGAGGTCACTTCTCCTCCTCCTGCTGCTCGAGTTCGGCGAGGGCCTCCGCGAGGATCTCGTCGGCGGAGACCGCGGGCGCCGCGGCGGCCTCGGCCTCGGCACCCTCCGGCACGTACCGGCCGGTGACCACGCCGAGGTCGATCTCCTGGTGGGCGCCGAGGTAGGCGTCGATCACCGCGGGGTCCTGCATGACCGAGTGCGGGTCGCCCTCCGCGACCACGCGGCCCTCGGCCATGACGACGACCCAGTCGGCGATGTGCCGGACCATGTGCATGTCGTGCTCGACGAAGAGCACGGTCATGCCCTCGTCCTTGAGATCGAGGATGTGGTCGAGCAGCGACTGCGTGAGCGCGGGGTTCACGCCGGCCATCGGCTCGTCGAGCATGACGAGCTTCGGCGCGGTCATGAGGGCGCGGGCCATCTCGAGGAGCTTCCGCTGGCCGCCCGACAGGCTCGCCGCGAAGTCGTTCGCCTTCGCGTCGAGCTTGAACTTCACGAGCAGTTTCATCGCGCGCTGCTCGATCTCGGACTCCTGCGAGCGCCACGCGGCGGGCACGAGGCTCGACCAGAACCGTTCTCCGCGCTGGCCGGTGGCGCCCAGCTTCATGTTCTCCATGACGGTGAGCAGGCCGAGCGCCTTGGTGAGCTGGAAGGTGCGCACCTGGCCCATCCGGGCCACCTTGAACGCCGGCACGCCCGACAGGGAGGTTCCGTCGAAGGTCCAAGCGCCCTCGTTCGGCTTGTCGAAGCCCGTGAGCAGGTTGAACAGCGTGGTCTTGCCGGCACCGTTCGGACCGATCAGCGCCGTGATCGCGCCGCGCGGGATCTCGAGGTGCTCGACGTCGACGGCGGTGAGGCCGCCGAAGGTCCGGCGCACGCCGTCGGCCACGATGATCGGGTCGACCTTCTTGACGCCTGGGCCTGCGTCGCCGACATGCAGGCCGGTCGACTTGGGACGTGCGACGGGTGCCGTGGGAGGCGCGACCGCGTCGGTCGGCGGCTGGACCGCCTCGGGGTTCGGCTCGCCCGGAGCCGGGATCTCACTTGACAAAGGTCAGCTCCTTCTTGTTGCCGAGGATGCCCTGCGGCATGAAGATCACGAGCACCATGAGCCCGAGACCAACGAGGATGAAGCGCAGCACGGATGCCTGGATCTGCGTCATGAACGGCAGCAGGCCGGCCTGGACGAGGGACGGGAGCAGGTTGCTGAGGAACGTCTGCAGCACCCAGAAGATGAGCGAGCCGAGCAGCGGCCCGAACACCGTCGCCGCGCCGCCGAGCAGCAGGGCCGTCCAGATGAAGAACGTGAGCGAGGTCACGTACACACCCGGGCTGACCGCCGACGGCAGCGCGTAGACGATGCCGCCGGCGGCGGCGAGCACGCCACCGAGGACGAGCGCCTGCATCTTGTACGCGAAGGCGTTCTTGCCGAGCGCGCGCACCGCGTCCTCGTCCTCGCGGATGCCCTTGAGCACGCGACCCCAGGGGCTGCGCATGACCATCCAGACGACGAGCACCGCGATGCCGAGCGTCACGAGGCCGATGATGCGGACCCACCAGTCGTTCGCGTTGTACTGCCACGGGCCGAAGCCGTAGGTCCCGTCGGGGATCGGGTTCGCCGCGCGGAAGCTGCCGTGGTAGCCGCTCAGGCCGTCGGCGGAACCGGTGACCTCGTCGAACGCGGTCGTGAGGAACAGGAGCCGGACGACCTCGGCCGCCGCGATCGTGACGATGGCGAGGTAGTCGCCGCGCAGGCGCAGCGTCGGAACACCGAGGATGAGGGCGAACACCGCCGCGGCCGCGAGGCCGATGAGCGAGCCGAGCCACCAGGGGAGCCCGAACGTGAGCACCGAGATGGCGTACCCGTACGCGCCGATGGCCATGAAGCCCGCGATGCCCATGTTGAGCAGGCCCGCGTAGCCGAAGTGCACCGCGAGGCCGAGCGCCGCCAGCGCGTACCCGATCGTCGCGGGGCTGAGGATGGACGACGCGGTGTTGGAGAGGATCTGCAGCCAGTCCATTGCCTTACCCGATTCTCTCTCGACGGCCGAGGATGCCCTGCGGCCGGAACAGCAGGATGACGATCAGTACGACGAGCGCGCCCGCGTACTTCAGGTCCTCCGGGATCCACAGGCCCGACACCTCGACGAGCACGCCCACGATGAGCGAGCCGATCAGCGCGCCGAACGCGGTGCCGAGGCCGCCGAGCGTGACCGCGGCGAACATGAGCAGCAGCACCTGTGCGCCCATGTCCCACTTGAGGCCGGGCAGGTAGTAGGCGTACAGGATGCCGGCGAGGCCGGCGAGTGCGCCGGCGAGCACCCAGACGACGCGGACGACCTGGTCGACGTCGATGCCGGATGCCGCCGCGAGCGACGGGTTGTCCGAGATCGCTCGGGTCGCCTTGCCGAGGTGGGATCGGGTCAGCCAGAGCGCGAAGGCGACGATGACGAAGATCGAGATGAGGAACGACGCGATGTCGATCCAGCTCATCTGGATCGGGCCGAACGACATCTTCGGTGCCGCTGCGTACGGCAGCTGCGTGGTGCCGCCGCCGATGAAGAACTGGAACGTGTACCGCATCGCGAGCGACAGGCCGATGCTGACGATCATCAGCTGCACGGTGCCGACGCGTCGGCGCCGGAGCGGCCGCCAGATGACCACGTCGAGCACGAGGCCGAGCACCGCGCTCAGCACGACGGCGAGCGGGATGCCGATCCAGAGCGGGAGGGCGAGCGTGCTCGCGCCGACCAGGAACGAGGTCGCCACGGCGCCGAAGGTCACCATCTCGCCGTGGGCGAAGTTGGAGATGCCGGTCGTGCCGAAGACCAGGGACAGGCCGACGGCGGCGAGGCCGAGCATCAGGCCGAAGTTGATCCCCTGGAACGTGCGCTGGATCAACTGGTCCCAGAAGCTGGTGACGTTGCGCTCGCCCTCGCCGATGAAGAAGTTCACGGACACGCGCCCTCCGGCGCCGACCGTGACGTCCTTCTCGTTCGGGCTGTCGTCCTCGGGGTCGACGACGGCGATGCCCTCGGGGAGGGTGTCCTCGTCGAGGGTGACCGTGTAGTCCGCGTTCTTCTCGGGGACGCTGACCTTCCACTGCCCGTTCTCGTCGGTCGTGACCTTCTGCTTGCCGCCGGGGCCGTCGATCGTGAGTTCCACCCCCTCGAGCGGCTCGCCGTCCAGTTGGACGTTCCCGCTGATGCGGTAGGGGTCGCCTTCGGCCGCGTGCGCGCCGGTGGGCGCTGCGACCAGGAGGACCAGCACCGCGGCGAGGGTCGCCAGGAGCAGGCCGAAGAGGCGTGGAATGCGTCCCGGTGGGGACGCGATGACAGGGGAAGGGGATCTCACGGAACCTCCAGTTGGGACACCACAGCTCGACGTGGGTCTCGTCGACTGTGAGGGAGACCCTAAGAGCGTAATGTGTCGAGCGGGTTTCACTCGCCGTTTTCCGGTGCATCCTGCGCGTATCGGAGTGAAATCGTGAGAATCCTGCGGCCGGAGCGGGGCGATCGCGGAATACTCCCAGCCGCACGCGGCTTAGAATCGAATGACACCGTGGAGGCGGCACGAGCCCCGTGCGCGGTGACTTCTTCCCGATGCCGACCACGCGGGGCCGGCACCGTCGTTGATGCGGAGGCGCGCGCATGGACCAGTACGACCCGTTCGGTTTCACGGGACTCACCTACGACGATGTGCTGCTCCTGCCCGGGCACACCGACGTGATCCCGAGCGAGGCCGACACGACGTCGCGCCTGACTCGGCGGATCAGCGTCGCCACGCCGCTGCTGTCGGCGGCGATGGACACGGTCACCGAGGTCCGGATGGCGATCGCGATGGCCCGACAGGGCGGCATCGGCATCCTCCACCGCAACCTGTCGATCGCCGAGCAGGCCGACATGGTCGACCGCGTGAAGCGGAGCGAGTCGGGCATGGTCACCAACCCGGTCACGACGACGCCGGATGCCTCGGTCGCCGACGTCGACCGTCTGTGCGGTACCTACCGCGTGAGCGGCCTCCCGGTCATCGACGAGGACGGCGTGCTCGTCGGCATCATCACGAACCGCGACATGCGGTTCGTCTCGGACTTCGAGAAGCCGACCACGAAGGTCGCGGACGTCATGACGCGGACGCCGCTGATCACGGGCCACGTCGGCATGAACCCCGACGAGGCGCTGGCGATCTTCGCGGAGCACAAGATCGAGAAGCTCCCGCTCGTCGACGACGCGGGCCGCCTCACGGGCCTCATCACCGTGAAGGACTTCGACAAGAGCGAGCAGTACCCGAACGCGACGAAGGACTCGGAGGGGCGCCTGCGCGTGGGCGCCGCGATGGGCTTCTTCGGCGACGCGTGGGAGCGCGCCGAGGCGCTGCGCGACGCGGGCGTCGACGTGCTCGTGGTCGACACCGCGAACGGCGAGTCCGCCGGCGTGCTCGACGTCATCCGGCGGCTGAAGGCCGACCCGAGCTTCGCCCACATCGACGTCATCGGCGGCAACGTCGCGACCTACGAGGGCGCGAAGGCGCTCGTCGAGGCCGGTGCGGACGCGGTCAAGGTCGGCGTCGGTCCGGGCTCGATCTGCACCACGCGCGTGGTCGCGGGCGTGGGCGTGCCGCAGGTGACCGCCGTGTACGAGGCATCCAAGGCCACCCGCCCCGCGGGCGTGCCGCTCATCGCCGACGGCGGCCTGCAGTACTCGGGCGACATCGCGAAGGCGCTCGTCGCCGGCGCCGACTCCGTCATGCTGGGGTCGCTGCTCGCCGGCACCGACGAGAGCCCCGGCGACCTCGTGTACCAGAACGGCAAGCAGTTCAAGGCGTACCGCGGCATGGGCTCGCTGGGCGCGCTGCAGACCCGCGGCAAGAAGACCTCGTACTCGCGCGACCGCTACTTCCAGGCGGATGTCCCGAGCGACGAGAAGCTGATCCCCGAGGGGATCGAGGGCCAGGTGCCGTACCGCGGCCCGGTCGGCGCGGTCGCATACCAGCTCGTCGGCGGCCTGCGCCAGTCGATGTTCTACGTCGGTGCGCGCACGATCGAGGAGCTGAAGGCGAAGGGCCGCTTCGTGCGGATCACGCCCGCGGGCCTCAAGGAGTCGCACCCGCACGACGTGCAGTTCGTCGTCGAGGCCCCGAACTACACGCGCTGACGGTCAGCGTGGCGCCGCGGAGCGGCGACACGCTTCCGTCAGAAAGGCGGAGCAGAAGGGCTCGCGGCGCGCCAGCGCCGCGAAGCGTGCCGCAGCAGACCCCGGGACGCGCGCCAAACCGCTGCCCGCGAAGCGCGCCCCAGCAAACCCCTGACTCGCGCACCACGTCCAGCGCCGCGAAGCGCGCCGCGGCAGCCCCGGCAACGCCCACACCCCGCCCGCCCTTCCGGCAGACTGTCTCAGTGACCGCTCCCGCACCCACTCCCCGCCGGCCCTCGCCGTATTCGACGTCGTACCTGCTCACCGCCGCCGCGATCGCCGCGGCCACGGCGATCCTGCTCATCGCGGGCAACTGGATCGGCTACGCGTCCGCGGCGGTGCCGTGGCTGAACGGAGTGACGCTCGGGTTCTGGGTGCTGCCGTTCGCGCTCGCGCTCCGACTGCTTCCGCTGCCCGGCACGACCCTGCTGGTGGCGCTGTTCGCGGGCATCGTGATGGGCCCGTTCCAGCCCGACGGGTTCCGCGCGATCATCGTCAACCTCTGGTACGCGGTCTTCTTCGAGCTCGTGTTCGCGGTCACGCTGTACCGGATCCGCCGGACGTGGCTGTTCCTCGTCGGCGGTGCGTTCAACGGAGCGATCTGGGGCGCGTCCGTCGCGCTCGCGCTGGATTCGGGGTCGATGGTGCCGGGCGTGGTCGCCGCGACGATCCTGGTCCCGACCGTGAGCGGTGCGCTCGGCGCGTGGCTGGGCGTCGGGATCGCGGATGCGCTCGCCGCGCGCGGCGTGGGCACGACCACCCGGAAGCGGCTCGAGCAGCGGCGTGCGGCGAAGGCCGCGGCATCCGTGCACCGGACGCCGGTCGGGGAGTAGCCGCCGGCCGGACCAGTGCGCCGCCCGGGCGACCCGGTCGGCGCCGCCGCGGCTTCCCACCGCTCGGTCAGCGTGCGTCGGCGATCCTCGAGATCGCCTCGGCGAGCACCTCGGGTGAGCACGCGAAGTTGAGGCGCGCGTGCCCGCGCCCGACGGATGCCCCGAACTGCGGCCCGTTCGCGAGTGCGACGCGGGCGCGCTCGAGCGCGGTCACGGCGGGGTCGTCGCCCCAGCCGAGCGCGGTGAGGTCGAGCCAGGCGAGGTAGGTCGCGTCGGGCGTGCGGTAGCGCACCCCGGGCAGGTCCTCCTCGAGCAGGTCGGCGAGCAGGCGCCGGTTGTCGTCGAGGCTCGCGAGGACGCCGTCGAGCCAGGCGCCGCCGTGGCGGAACGCGGCGGTCGTGGCGATCGAGCCGAACTGGCTCATGCGCCACGGCACCTCGTACGGGAGACTCGCGCGGAGCCGGTCGCCGCGCTCCGATGCGGTGACGATGAGCGCCGCCTTCAGGCCCGCGATGTTGAACGCCTTCGTCGCCGCGGTCACGGCGACGCCGCGTTCGCGCGCGGTGTCCGAGACCGTGAGGAACGGCGTGTAGCGGGTCCCGGGCAGGGTGAGCGGCCCGTGCACCTCGTCGGCGACGACCGTGGCCCCGAACCCGTGCGCGATGTCCGCCAGGGCGGCGAGTTCGTCGGCCGGCGGTACGTAGCCGATCGGATTGTGCGGGTTGCACAGCACGATCGCGCGCGCCCCGGCGGCGAACGCCGCCTCGATGCCGAGCAGGTCGAGCGACCACCCTTCGTCGATGCCGCCCTGCATCGGCACCTCGACGACCTCGGCGGACGCCTCGGCGACGAGCTCGTAGAACGGCGGGTAGATGGGCGGCGTGATGACGACGCGCTCGCCGGGCCGGACCGCCCGGCGCAGCACCTCGACGATGCCCATGCTCACGTCGGAGGTCGGGGTGATGCGGGCGGGGTCGACCTCCCAGCCGAGCCGGGCGGAGGCGAACTCCGCGAAGGCCCAGGCGGTCTCGCCGCCGTCGTACGCGTAGCCGGTGTCGGATCGGCGGATCGCCGCGTGCAGCGCCTCGGCGATCGGTTCGGCGAGCGGGTAGTCCATCTCGGCGACCGGGAGCGGAAGCACGTCGTCGGGGTGGGTGCGCCACTTCGCGCTCGTCCGGGTGCGGAGCAGGTCGATCGGGTCGGCGGGCACGCGCTGCATGCGTCCAGTGTGCCAGCGCGCCGTCGCCCACGGCGCCGACGGGCGGTCGGCGTCGCGGGCGGGTCCAAGGCGGGCGGTTCGTCCGGGGACGGGTCATCCGGGGACGGGTCCCCCGGGACGGGTCATCCGATCGCGACGGCCACGCAGGCCGCGATCCAGACGACCTGCTCGACCGTGCGCGGCAGGAGCGGCGAGAAGAGTCCGCCGAGGCGCTCGCCGAGGCGAGCGGCGCGCACGTTGGCGGGGAAGACGGCGATGAGGAGGAGCGCGAGGCAGATCGCCGCGGCCCGGTGCGTCGGCGGCAGGAGGAGCCCGATCGCGCCCGCGGCCTCGAGCACGCCGGTCGCGGCGACCACGAGGCCGGGGTTCGGCACACCCGGCGGCACCATGGCGACGAGGCCGGCCCGGACCTTCGGCTGGAGCCTGCCGGACGCGGAGATGAGGAACATGAGCGACAGGCCGCCCGTGAGCCAGGCCTGCCAGCCGGCGAGGCCGGGGATGCCGAAGGCGGCGAGCACCGCGCCGAGGACGGCGGTGCCGAGCGTGCCGATCGCGAACGCGATCGGCACGGGGGAGAGGAAGGTCTGCGCCCACGGATTGCGGCGCGGCGATGCCGCGGCCTCGGGGGTCGAGCCGGTGGGAGCGGATGCGGTGGTCATGGGATGCTCCGATCATGTGAATCTTGTCGCTGACTAGATTGCACCCGGACGATGAACTTGTCAATGCCTAGATGTGTCGCCTACGCTCGACGCATGGCGTACCACCACGGCAACCTCCGGCAGGCGCTCGTCGACGAGGCCGTCGCCGCGATCGCCGAGCACGGCGCCGACGCCCTCAGCCTGCGCGACCTCGCGCGCCGCGCGGGCGTCTCGCACGCGGCGCCCGCCCACCACTTCGGGGACCGCGCGGGCCTGTTCACGGCGATCGCCGCCGACGGGTTCGCCCGGCTCGCCGACGCGCTCGAGCGCGCCGTCCGCGCCGCAGCCGAACACGGGCCCGCCGACGGGAACGGCGAGGAGCGCGGCGAGGAGCACGGCGCCGCACGCGGAGCCGGGGCATCCGCCGCCGTGTTCGCCGAGGCCGGCGTGGCCTACGTGCGCTTCGCGACCGGCGAGCCGGGCCGGTTCGCGGTCATGTTCCGTCCCGACCTCGTGCACGACGACGACCCGGCCCTCGTGGAGCAGCGCGAGCGCGCCGCGGCGGTCCTGCGCGCGGGGGCCGAGGCCGAACCCGGCGACGACCGCGCGAACGCGCTCGCCGCGTGGTCGCTCGTGCACGGCTTCGCCACGCTGTGGAACGCCGGGGCGATCGTGCCGCCCGAGGGCGCGGGCGCCGAGGAGGTCGCGCGCGCCGTCGCCGGGCGCCTGTTCGGCGAGGACGGGCGGATCGGGCGCGCGCGCTGAGGGCGTCTCGCGCCGGCCGGGCGCGGCCCGGGCTCGGGGCATCCGCACGCCAGGGCACGAGGCATCCACCCGGTCCGCGGGAGGCGCGCGCTCGTCCGCCGTCCGCGGCCGTGTCCGGCCCGTTCGGTAGGCTGGTCGGGTGACCCAGGAGATCGAGATCGGGCGCGCCAAGCGCGGCCGACGTGTCTACGCGTTCGACGATGTCGCGATCGTCCCGAGCCGACGCACCCGCGATCCCGAGAACGTCTCGGTGAGCTGGTCGATCGACGCCTACCAGTTCGACATCCCGTTCCTCGCGGCGCCCATGGACTCGGTCGTCTCGCCGAAGACCGCGATCGACATGGGCCGCCTCGGCGGACTCGGCGTGCTCGACCTCGAGGGCCTGTGGACCAGGTACGAGAACCCCGAGCCCGTGCTCGCGGAGATCCGCGCGCTCCCCGCCGACCGCGCGACCGCGCGCATGCAGGAGCTGTACGCCGAGCCGATCAAGCCCGAGCTCGTGACCGCGCGTCTCGCGGAGATCCGGGCCGCGGGCGTCACCGTCGCGGGCGCGCTCTCCCCGCAGCGCACGCAGGAGCTGTACGCGACCGTCGTCGCGGCCGGCGTCGACCTCTTCGTCATCCGCGGCACCACGGTGTCGGCCGAGCACGTCGCGCAGCAGCGCGAGCCGCTCAACCTCAAGAAGTTCATCTACGAGCTCGACGTGCCCGTCATCGTCGGCGGCGCGGCGACCTACACGGCCGCGCTCCACCTCATGCGCACGGGCGCGGCGGGCGTCCTCGTCGGCTTCGGCGGCGGCGCCGCGTCGACCACGCGCGCCTCGCTCGGCATCCACGCGCCGATGGCGACCGCGGTCGCCGACGTGGCCGGCGCGCGCCGCGACTACCTCGACGAGTCGGGCGGTCGCTACGTGCACGTCATCGCCGACGGCGGCGTCGGCGTGGCGGGCGACATCGTGAAGGCGGTCGCGTGCGGCGCCGACGCGGTCATGCTGGGCGCGGCCCTCGCGAGGGCGACGGATGCCCCGGGCGGCGGCTGGCACTGGGGCGCCGAGGCGCACCACCCGCAGCTGCCGCGCGGCAAGCGCGTGCAGGTCGGCCAGGTCGCTCCGCTCGAGGAGATCCTCTACGGTCCGGCGCCGAGCGCCGACGGCACCGCGAACCTCGTCGGGGCCCTGCGCAAGTCGATGGCCACGACCGGGTACTCCGACCTCAAGGAGTTCCAGCGCGTCGAGGTCGTCGTCGCGCCGTACCAGGGCCAGTAGCCGGGCCGGGTTGGGCCAGTAGCCTCGTCGGGCCGGGCCGGGCCGCGCCGGGAGCACCGGGCGTCCCCCGACTGCCGTGGCATCCGTCCTGCCCCTCGGGTAGCGTGGGGAGCATCCGGCCGCGCGGGGGCGGCCGGCCGGAACGGGGGGCGTGATGGCGAAGCTCAAGTCGGTGACGCGATCGAATCGGCTGGGACCGGACGAACGGCGCGAGGCGATCGAGCGGCTGAAGGCCAAGGAACTCGACATCCTCGTCGTCGGCGGCGGCATCGTCGGCACGGGCGCCGCGCTCGACGCCGTGACGCGCGGCCTCTCCACGGGCCTCCTCGAGGCCAGGGACTGGGCGTCGGGCACGTCGAGCCGTTCCTCGAAGCTCGTCCACGGCGGCATCCGGTACCTCGAGCAGCTCGACTTCCGGCTCGTGCGCGAGGCGCTCATCGAGCGCGGGCTCCTGCTCCAGCGCCTCGCACCGCACCTCGTGAAGCCCGTGCGGTTCCTCTACCCGCTGAAGAAGCGCGTGATCGAGCGCTTCTACATCGGCGCCGGCATGATGCTCTACGACATCTTCAGCTACACGGGCGGCCGCCCGCCCGGCGTCCCGCACCACCGCCACCTCTCGAAGACCCAGGTCATGCGCGCCATCCCGTCGCTCGCGCCGAACGCGCTCATCGGCGGCGCGACCTACTACGACGCGCAGGTCGACGACGCCCGCTACGTCGCGAGCCTCGCCCGCACGGCGTCCTTCTACGGCGCCCACGTCGCGAGCCGCGTCAACGTCGAGGGCTTCATCAAGGTCGGCGAGCGGGTCGTGGGCGTGAAGGCGCACGACCTCCAGACCGACGAGCACTTCGAGATCCGCGCGCGGCAGGTCGTCAACGCCACGGGCGTCTGGACGGACGACACGCAGCGCATGGTCGGCGAGCGCGGCACGTTCCACGTGCGCGCCTCGAAGGGCATCCACCTGGTGGTGCCCCGTGACCGGATCCAGTCGGCGATGGGCATGATCTTCCGCACCGAGAAGAGCGTGCTGTTCGTCATCCCGTGGGGCCGCCACTGGCTCGTCGGCACGACGGACACCGACTGGAACCTCGACAAGGCGCACCCCGCCGCGACCGCCGCCGACATCGACTACGTGCTCGAGCACGTGAACGCGGTGCTCCGCGTGCCGCTCACGCGCGAGGACGTCGAGGGCGTGTTCGCCGGGCTCCGGCCGCTGCTCGCCGGCGAGAGCGAGCAGACCTCCAAGCTCTCGCGCGAGCACATCGTCGCGCACACGGTGCCGGGCCTCGTGGTCGTCGCGGGCGGCAAGTGGACCACCTACCGCGTCATGGCGAAGGATGCGATCGACGCCGCCGTCGACGCGATGGACGGCCGCGTGCCGGCGTCGACGACCGACGAGATCCCGCTGCTCGGCGCCGAGGGCTACCACGCCGCGTGGAACAAGCGCGCGAAGATCGCGCGCGCGTTCGGCGTCCACAAGGTGCGCATCGAGCACCTGCTGAACCGCTACGGCACGCTCACCGACGACCTGCTCGACCTGATCCGAGAGGATGCCTCGCTGCTCGATCCCCTGCCCGGAGCCGACGACTACATCGGCGCCGAGGTCGTGTACGCGGCATCCCACGAGGGCGCGCTGCACCTGGACGACGTGCTCGCCAGGCGCACCAGGATCTCGATCGAGGCGTGGGACCGCGGCGTGTCGGCCGCGCCCGTCGCCGCGAAGCTCATGGGCGGCGTCCTCGGCTGGGACGCCGAGCGCGAGCAGCTCGAGGTCGAGCGCTACATCCAGCGCGTGGCCGCCGAGCGCGCGTCGCAGGAGATGCCGGACGACGAGTCGGCCGACCGCGTCCGCCTCGAGGCGCCCGACATCGTCGCCATCGACTGACGCGCCGGTCCCGGAGGCGGCGCCGGTAGACTTGGGCGAACGCCTGAGCCGAGGAGAGACATGGTCGAGGTGCGACGGGTCACGCTTCCCGGCGTCGGCATGCTGCACTCCTTCACGACCGCCGACGACGTCGAGATCGCGGTCGTCGCCCACCGCTCGGGGTCGAGCGACCTCGTCGTGCGCCCCGGCGGCGCGCAGGGGTCGGCGCGTCCGGTCCGGCTCGACGAGGAGGAGGCCTCGACGCTCGCCGACCTGCTCGGCGGCACGACGATCGTCGAGACGATCGCCGACCTCGACGAAGTGCCCGGCGTGCCGATCGACTGGTTCACGGTGCGCGCGGACGACGCGCTCGCCGGGCGGAGCCTCGGCGACCTGCCGGGCGTCGCGCGGCCCGACGTGGTCGTCGCCGCCGTCGTGCGTCGCGACCGGGCGACGCCGTCGCCCGACGCGGCGTTCGTGGTCGAGGCGGGGGACACGCTGATCCTCGTCGGGCCCGGCGACGCCGTCGACGAGGTCGTGCAGGCCGCTCGGGGGGCATCCGCCTGATGCTCCGCATGATGCTGCGCCCTCGATGGGTGCTCGCGCTCCTCGCCGCGCTCGGCATCGCCGCCGCGTTCGCCGTGCTCAGCCAATGGCAGCTCGGTCGCGCCCTCGAGGCCGCGGTCGTCGTCGAGCGCCCGACCGAGGAGGTCCAGGCGTTCGCGGGCCTGGTCGACCCGGATGCCCCGACGCCGCAGTCCGCGACTGCGCAGCGGGTCGAGGTCGTCGGCACCTGGGTCCCCGGCGACACCGTGCTCGTCGACGGCCGCCTGAACCACGAGGAGCTCGGCACCTGGGTCGTGGCCCACCTCGAGGTGACCGACGGCGCGCCCGCGGGCCTGCCGATCGCCCTCGGCTGGGCCGCCGACCGCGACGACGCCCGGGCGGCGCTGGACGCGTTCGAGGCCGCCGTCGACCCGACCGCCGAGGTCCGCGTGGTCGGACGCTTCCTGCCGAGCGAGGCGCCCGTCGCGCCGGACGCCGGCGAGGACCCGCAGCGGATCACGACGGTCGCCGTGGCGCAGCTCGTGAACCTGTGGGCGGACTTCGACGACCGCCCGGCCTACTTCGGCTACGTGACCGCCGCGGACCCGGCCGAAGGCCTCGACGCGATCTCCTCGCCGCCGCCCCCCGTCGACGGCGAGCTGAACTGGCTCAACGTCTTCTACGCGGTCGAGTGGATCGTCTTCGCGGGCTTCGCGATCTACCTCTGGTACCGGCTCGTGCAGGACGCCGTCGAGCGCGAGCGCGAGGAGGCGGAGGCCGCGAGCGCGGACGATTCCGCCGCGGGCGAACTCCGGACCTGACCCACGCGGCCCGGGGGAGCATGGCCGTATGGCCGCCGATGAGGATCCGCTCGACGCGTACTCGAGGGTCGTGACGCAGGTCGCGCGCACGGTGCTCCCGAGCGTCGCGAGCCTCGCCGTCCGTTCGGCGCGCGGCGACGGCGCGGGCAGCGCGAGCGTGATCGACGCGGACGGCGTGCTCCTGACGAGCGCGCACGTCGTCGCCGGGGCCAGGAGCGCCGAGGCGTCGTTCGGCGACGGCACGGTCGTCGCGGTCGAGGTCGTCGGGCGCGACGTGCTCTCGGACCTCGCGGTCCTGCGGGCGCACGAGCCGGTGCCGCCGGCGGTCGGGTTCGGGGATGCCGCCGCGCTCAGCGTCGGCCAGCTCGTGGTCGCGCTCGGGAATCCGCTCGGGCTCGCGGGCAGCGTCACCGCGGGCATCGTGTCGAACCTCGGTCGATCGCTGCCGACCGGGTCGGGCCGCGTCATCGACGAGGTGATCCAGACGGACGCGGCGCTCAACCCCGGGAACTCGGGCGGCGTGCTCGCGGACGGGTCGGGCCGCATGGTCGGCGTGAACACCGCGGTCGCGGGGGTGGGCCTGGGCCTCGCCGTGCCGATCAACGCATCGACCCGGGCGATCATCGACGCGCTCGTGGGGACCGGGCGGATCCGTCGGGCGTGGCTCGGCATCGCGGGCGAACGCGTGCGCCTCGCGCCCGACCTCCGCGAGCGGATCGGGTCGCCGACCGGCCTGCGCGTCGCGGGCGTCGTGGCGGACAGCCCGGCCGACCTCGCGGGCGTGCTCCGTGGCGACATCGTGGTCTCGCTCGACGGCAACGGGGTCGTCACGTCGACGTCGATCGCGCGACTCATGGTCGAGGACGCGATCGACCGCCGGGTCGAGATGACGGTCTGGCGCAACGGCGCGCTCGTCGACGTGTTCGTGACGCCGCGGGAACTCGTCGACGTCCCGTGAGCGCGGCCGGAGGTCGGGTGCGACCCCGCGACTTCGCCCGTCCGGCGCCACGTAGACTTGGAGCATGCCCCTCGAGCCCAAACTCGCCGATCTGCCGCGCATTCGCGGGGCGCTGAAGCTCTACCAGGTCGCGTCCGTCATCACGGGCGTGCTCCTGCTGCTGCTCTGCGCCGAGATGCTCATGAAGTACGCCTTCGGGCTCGAGCTCGAGCTCGGGGGCCCGGACGGGTTCCTCGCGTTCGTCCCGGTCGACACCGTGACGGCCGTGAACCTCTCGACGGGCATCCTCATCGTGCACGGCTGGTTCTACGTGCTCTACCTGTTCAGCGACTTCCGCCTGTGGAGCCTCATGCGCTGGCGCTTCGGGCGGTTCATCCTGATCGCCCTCGGCGGCATCGTCCCGTTCCTGTCGTTCTTCCTCGAGGTCCGCATCGGCCGCGAGGTCCGCGCCTACCTCGCCGTGCGCGAGGGCGAGGCGTCCGCTTCGACCGATTCCGAGCCCGTGGAGGCCGCCCAGTGAGCACCGCGCCGTCGAACGGCACCGCGCCGTCGAACAGCACCGAGCACCGTCCCGTCCTCGTCGTCGACTTCGGCGCGCAGTACGCGCAGCTGATCGCGCGGCGCGTGCGGGAGGCATCCGTCTACAGCGAGATCGTGCCGCACACGATCACGGCCGCTGAGGTCGCCGCGAAGAACCCGATCGGCATCGTCCTGTCGGGCGGCCCGAGCTCGGTCTACGAGGAGGGCGCGCCGTCGCTCGACGAGGGCATCCTGCAGCTCGGGGTCCCCACGCTCGGCATCTGCTACGGCTTCCAGGTCATGGCCCGCCAGCTCGGCGGCGAGGTCGCCCGGACCGGGCACCGCGAGTACGGCTCGACCGAGACCACCGTGCGCGCCGACGAGGGCAACCTGCTGCTCGGCGGCCAGCCCGAGCACCAGATCACGTGGATGAGCCACGGCGATTCGGTCGCCGTCGCACCCGAGGGCTTCGAGGTGCTCGCCTCGACGGCCTCGACGCCGGTCGCGGCCTTCGCGAACGACGAGCGCAAGTTCTACGGCGTGCAGTGGCACCCCGAGGTGAAGCACTCGCAGTTCGGCCAGAGCGTGCTCGAGAACTTCCTGCACCGCGCCGCCGGGATCCCCGCCGACTGGAACGCGGGCAACGTGATCGCCGAGCAGGTCGAGCGGATCCGCACCCAGGTCGGCTCGGCGCGCGTCATCTCCGCGCTGTCGGGCGGCGTGGACTCGGCCGTGTCGACCGCGCTCGTGCAGCGCGCCGTCGGCGAGCAGCTCACCGCGGTCTTCGTCGACCACGGCCTGCTGCGCAAGGGCGAGCGCGAGCAGGTGCAGCAGGACTACGTCGAGGCGACCGGCGTGCGGCTCGTCACGATCGACGCGGCCGAGACGTTCCTCGCCGCGCTCGAGGGCGTGAGCGACCCCGAGCAGAAGCGCAAGATCATCGGCCGCGAGTTCATCCGCGCGTTCGAGCAGGCCGAGCGCGACCTGATCGCCGAGGCCGCTGCGTCGGGCGAGCCGATCAAGTTCCTCGTGCAGGGCACGCTGTACCCCGACGTGGTCGAGTCGGGCGGCGGCACGGGCACGGCGAACATCAAGAGCCACCACAACGTGGGCGGCCTCCCCGAGGACCTGCAGTTCGAGCTCGTCGAGCCGCTGCGCACGCTGTTCAAGGACGAGGTGCGCGCGATCGGCCGCGAGCTCGGCCTGCCCGAGGCGATCGTCGCGCGCCAGCCCTTTCCGGGGCCCGGCCTCGGGATCCGCATCGTGGGCGAGGTCACCCGTGATCGTCTCGATCTGCTCCGCGAGGCCGACGCGATCGCGCGCGAGGAGCTGAGCGCAGCGGGCCTGGACGGCGAGATCTGGCAGTGCCCGGTCGTGCTGCTCGCCGACGTCCGCTCGGTGGGCGTGCAGGGCGACGGCCGGACCTACGGGCACCCGATCGTGCTGCGCCCGGTGAGCTCGGAGGACGCGATGACCGCCGACTGGACGCGCCTGCCGTACGACGTGCTCGCGAAGATCTCGAACCGCATCACGAACGAGGTCGCCGACGTGAACCGCGTCGTGCTCGACGTCACGTCGAAGCCGCCGGGGACCATCGAGTGGGAGTGAAGCTCCCGTGACGCGCGAAGGGCGCGGGCCTGCTGGCCCGCGCCCTTCGGCGTCCCCGGGGCGGTCGGTTCGGGTCCGGCTCAGCCCAGGAGCGCGCGGATGGCCCGGGCGGCCGCCGGCTCGTCCACGGGCTCGCCCGCGCGAACGGTGAGCTGGTGCAGGAGCAGGCCGTCGCACTGGTCGGCGATCCAGCGGGCGCGGACCTCGGGGTCGTCGATGCCCGCGTGCACCAGCATCGTGCGCGCGATCGCGAGGAAGCGCGCGTGGCCTGCGGCGACGGCGGCGGGCTCGGCGAGCGAGACCGCGAGCCGCGCCCGGGTCAGGCCCGCGTGGCCGCGCACGAAGACGGCGAGATAGCCCGCCAGGCGGCCGGCGAGGTCGTCGGCGTTGGTCGGCGCCTCGCGGCCGTCGGAGGCCCAGACCTCGAGGTCGCGCTGCTCGATGCGGTCGACGACGGCGGCGACGAGCGCGGCGCGCGTGCGGAAGTGGTTCGACGTCGTGCCAGTGGGGAGGCCGGCGGCCTCGTCGACCGCGCGGTGCGTGAGGCCCTTGAGGCCCCGGGTCGCGACGAGGTCGAGCGCGGTGTCGGCCACGAGGGTGCGACGGTCGGTCATGCGGGGAGTCTAGCGGCATGACTACAAATGTAGTGACGGATCACTACATTTGTAGTACGTTCGCGGCATGGCCACCCGCACCCAGCACCGGACGCCCCTCCGCATCGCGATCGTCGGCGGCGGCATCGCCGGCCTCGCCCTCGCCGCGCGGCTCGACGCCGCCCGGTTCCGCGTCGCCGTGTTCGAGCAGTACCCGGGCATTCCCGCAGTGAACACGAGCCTCGCCGTCTGGCCCCTGGCCCGCGCCGCGCTCGAGCGCATCGGCGTCTTCGGACCCCTCGCCGCGGCGAGCCCGTCGATCGACCGGTTCCCGATCGGCACGCTCGACGGCGGCGCGGTCGTCGCCCCGCCGATGCCGGGCTCCATCCTCGTCGGCCGCCGCGCCCTGCTCACCGCCCTCCACGACGCCGTGCCTGCCGAGACGGCACGCGTGGACGCCCGGATCGACCTCGCGGCCGGGCGCGCTCCCGAGGTCGACGGGGCGCCGGCCGACCTCGTCGTCGGCGCGGATGGGGTGCACAGCGCGGTCCGCCGGGCACTGTGGGGCGAGGCATCCGCCGCGGTCGCGACGCCCTGGCTCGCGGTGCGCGGCGTGCTGCCGCTGCGGTTCGACGAGGGCGAGTACGGCGAGCGCTGGGGGCGTGGATGGCTCTTCGGCGCCGGCCCGCACGCCGACGGCACGAACTGGTTCAGCGCGTTCCGGTCGGAGCTCGGGCCACGCGACGTGGACGTCGAAGCCGCGCTCGCCGAACTGCGCGCGCACGCCGCGGCCGCGGCCGACCTGCCGCACGCGACCACGGCGATCCTCGAGGCGGTCGATCCCGGGACCACCCTCGCCCAGCGCATCCACGCGGCGCCCCCGCTGCGGCACGTCGTCGCACGTCGCGGCGCCGGCAGCCGGCGGCGGCCGAGCGCGGACGCGATCGGGGTACCGGTCGCGCTCGTCGGAGACGCCGCCCACGCGATGACGCCGAACCTCGGGCGCGGCGCCGGCGAAGCGCTCGTCGACGCCGTCACGCTCGCGGGCCTCCTCGCCGAACGGCCGGTCGACGAGGCGCTGCGCGCGTACGACCGGGCCCGCGCCGCTCGCACGCGCCGGCTCGCACGTGCGTCCGACCTCGTCATGCGCGTGGCGCTCGCCGAGCGCGGGCAGCCGTGGCGGGACCGGGTGCTCCGCGTCGCCGCCGCCGCGACCGGCGGCCGACGGACGGGACCAGCGCCCGCGCCCGCACCCGCAACCGCGCCCGCGAAGGCGGCGACCACCGCCTGAGGAGGGGGCGCCGAGTTTTTCCGGTGGAATCCTGTCTCGCATCCCGCCGGACACGGCAGGATGGGCAGCATGACGCGCAGAGGGACGAAACTGGCAGTCATCGGCGCGGGCGCCGTCGGCACGAGCATCGCGTACGCGGCGCTCATCCGCGGTTCTGCGAACGAGGTCGTGCTCTACGACATCGCGAAGGCGAAGGTCGAGGCCGAGGTGCTCGACCTCGCGCACGGGACGCACTTCACGAAATCGGCGATCACGGGCGGCGACGACCTCGCGGTGCTCGCCGATTCCGACATCGTCGTGGTCACCGCGGGAGCCAAGCAGCAGCCGGGCCAGACCCGGCTCGAGCTCGCCGAGACGAACGCGGGGATCCTCGGCAAGCTGCTGCCCCGGGTCGTCGAGCTGGCGCCGCACGCCGTGATCATGCTCGTCACCAACCCGGTCGACGTGCTCACCGTGGTGGCCCAGGAGATCACCGGACTCCCGGCGGGACGCGTCTTCGGGTCCGGGACGCTGCTCGACACGTCCCGGCTGCGCTGGGTGCTCGGGCGACGGCTCGGCGTCGCGACCGAGAGCGTGCACGCGCACATCGTCGGCGAGCACGGGGACACGGAGTTCCCGCTCTGGTCGACCGCCACGATCGGACCGGTGCCGCTGCTCGAGTGGCGGGGAGCGAACCCGCTCACCTCGACGGAACTCGACGTCATCGCCGCCGAGGTGCGCGACGCCGCCTACCGCGTCATCGAGGGCAAGGGCGCGACGAACTACGCGATCGGCCTGTCGGCGGCTCGGATCGTCGAGGCCGTGCTGCACGACGAGAAGGGCATCATGCCGGTCAGCACGGTCCTGAGCGACTACCGCGGGATCAGCGGCGTCGCACTGTCGGTGCCGTGCATCGTCGGCCGCGACGGGCCCGTCCCGGTGATGGGCACCGAGTTCTCCTTCTCGGAGGACCAGAAGCTGCGTGCGTCGGCCGTGGCGATGCGCGAGTCGCTCGACTCGATCTCGTACTGATCCTCGGGTCGCCGTCGCGCCGTCGCGCCGTCGCGCGCCCGTCCTCGGATCGCGGTCGATCGCGACGCCCGGTCGATCCGGGGCCGGGTTCGACTCTCGTGTCGATCCGCACCCTTCCCGTTCGACGCATCCAGTGAGAGGGTCGAATCGCGGCCCGACGAAGGAGACGATCCGATGACGAAGTACATGCTGATCATGCGCGGCACCGAGGAGGCCCTCGAGCGCTACGCGCAGCTCCCGTTCGAGCAGGTCATCGCGGAGATGGGGCGCTACAACGAGTCGATGATCGACGCCGGCGTCCTGGTCGCGGGCGAGGGGCTGGCCGACGCATCCGAGGGGTTCGTCGTGGACTTCTCGGGCGAGACGCCGCTCGTGACCGACGGCCCGTACGGCGAGATCAAGGAGCTCTTCAACGGCTTCTGGATGATCGAGGTCGCCACGGTGGAGGAGGCCAAGGAGTGGGCCTCGCGTGCGCCGCTCGGGCCCGGCAACTTCATCGAGGTGCGTCGCGTGAACGGCCCCGAGGACTTCCCGCAGGACAACGAGTGGATCCAGAAGGAGGAGGGCTGGCGCAAGGCGGAGGCCGAGCGAGCCTCGGGGGCCTGAGTCCCGACGCCGGCCCGTCCCGCACGGCCCACGGCATGGTCGACGAGGATGACCCGACGGCGCGCCGCACGGACGACGAGTCCGCGCGGCGCGCCGTCGCGGCCGTGTGGCGCATCGAGTCGGCCCGGATCGTCGCGACGCTGACCAGGGTCGTCGGCGACTTCGGCCTCGCCGAGGACCTCGCGCAGGAGGCGCTCGCCGAGGCGCTCGAGCAGTGGCCCGGGACCGGCGTGCCGCGCAATCCCGGCGCGTGGCTGACGACGGTCGCGAAGCGCCGCGCGATCGACGGCTGGCGCCGGCGCGAGCGCTACGACGACCGCCTCGCCGCGATCGCGCACGACCTCGAGGCCGAGCAGCGGCAGGCGGCGGATGCCCCGCCCTGGGACCCCGACCGGATCGACGACGACGTGCTGCGACTCGTGTTCACGGCGTGCCACCCGGTGCTCGCGCGCGAGGCGCAGGTCGCGCTCACGCTGCGGGTCGTCGGCGGCCTCTCGTCGGAGGAGATCGCGAACGCCTTCCTCGTGCCCACCGCGACCGTGCAGCAGCGCATCGTGCGCGCGAAGAAGGCGCTCGCCGACGCGGGCGCGCCGTTCGAGGTGCCCGGCCGGGACGAGTTCGCCGCCCGACTGGCGGGCGTGCTCGCGGTCGTCTACCTCGTCTTCACCGAGGGCCACGCGGCATCCAGCGGCGGCGACGTGCTGCGCCCCGACCTCGCGCGCGAGGCGATGCGCCTCGGGCGCGTGCTCGCGGCGCTCGTGCCCGACGAGCCCGAGCCGGGCGGGCTGGTCGCACTCATGGAGCTCACGGCCGCCCGCTTCCCGGCCCGGGTGGATGCCGCGGGCGACCCGGTCCCGCTCGACCGGCAGGACCGCACCCGCTGGGACCGCACGCTCATCGCGCACGGCCGCGCGGCGCTCGCGCGCGCCGAGCGGGTCGCAGGGCGCCGGGATCGCGGGCTCGGCCCGTACGCGCTGCAGGCCGTGATCGCCGAGTGCCACGCGGTCGCGCCGTCGGTCGCGGCGACCGACTGGCCGCGGATCGTCGCCGCCTACGACGCGATCGCGCGGATCGCGCCCTCGCCGGTCGTCGAGCTCAACCGGGCGGTCGCGGTGTCGATGGCGCCCGAGCCCGACGGGGGGCCCGCCGTCGCGCTCGCGCTCGTCGACGCGCTCGCCGACGACCGGCGGCTGCGGCTCTCGCACCTGCTGCCGACCGTGCGAGGCGAACTGCTCGCCCGGCTGGGGCGCGCGAGCGAGGCGCGCGCCGAGTTCGAGGAGGCCGCGCGCCGGACGCGGAACGACCGCGAGCGCGCGGTGCTCCTGGCGAAGGCCGCGGGCGCCTGACGCGCCCGGAACGGCGAACGGGCCGCCGCCCGCGAGGGCGACGGCCCGTTCAGGCCGGAGGCATCCGCTAGTCGCGCGCGATCCCGATGAAGCGCAGGATCTCGAGGTACAGCCAGATGACGGTGACCATGATGCCGAAGGCGCCGGTCCAGCCGTACTTCTTCGGCGCGCGGTTGCGCACCGCCTGCTGGATGAAGTCGAAGTCGAGCACGAGCGAGTACGCGCCGAGCAGGATCACGATCGGCCCGATCAGGAGGCCGAGCGGGATGCCGAAGACGGGCAGGCTGTCGAGGCCCCACGGGCCGGGCGCCGCGCCGAACAGCGACAGGACGACGCTCACGAGCGAGTAGAGGAGGTACCCGACCATCGCGACGAGGAAGACCTTGGTGGCCTTCTTCGACGCGCGCACCTTGCCGCTCGCGAACAGCGCGAGCGTCGCGCCGACGACGGCGAGGGTCGCGATGACGGCCTGCGCCACGATGCCCTGGTAGGCGGACTCGAAGAACCAGGAGATGCCGCCGACGAAGACGCCCTGCGCCGCCGCGTAGGCGAGGATCAGGCCGGGCGACGGCTCCTTCTTGAAGATGTTCACGAAGGCGAGCACGAGGCCGATGATCGAGGCGCCGACGTACGCGAACGGCGCGATGGGGGTGACCCACCAGCCGATGGCGGCGAACACGACGAGCACGGCGAACGCGCCGACCGTCTTCTGCACGGTGTTCTCGACCGTCATGACCTCGCGGTCGGGCAGCGTCGCGGGCTGCTCGAACAGGTGCTGGAGGTCCTGCGCGGACATGTCCTGGGCGGTCGAAACGGCGCCTTGCTTCGAGAACGCCTCGTTGCGCGAATAGGCGGGGTTGTCGAGTGCCATGGGCGGTTCCTCTGCTTTCGGCTGCTGTCGGATGGAGGGGAATCAGCGCGGGGCAGCGCCCGCGTCATCCCAATCTAGCCGGAGCGGGCCCGGCGACGCCCCGCCCAATCCGTGACAACGCCGTGAGTTCCCGCGCTGTTCCGGGCCACGCGGGGCATCGGCTGGGTACGCTCTGAGGATGCGGCGCGACACCGCGGGACATCCGCTCGTCATCGGACACCGCGGCGCGCCCGGGTACCGGCCCGAGCACACGCGGTCGGCGTACGAGCTCGCGTTCGCGCTCGGCGCCGACGCGGTCGAGCCGGACCTGGTCGCCACGCGCGACGGCGTGCTCGTGCTGCGCCACGAGAACGAGATCTCGGGCACGACGGATGTCGCGTCCCGGCCGGAGTTCGCGCGCCTGCGCACCACGCGCGAGGTCGACGGCGTCGAGCAGACCGGCTGGTTCACCGAGGACTTCACGTGGGCCGAGCTCGCGACGCTGCGCGCGACGGAGCGGCTCGGACCGATCCGGCAGGCGAGCGCCTCGTTCGACGGCCGGAACCCCCTCATCCGGTTGCGGGACCTCCTGGAGCTGGTCGACGTCGCGGCCGACGAGCACGACCGGATGCTCCGCCTCGTCGCCGAGTTCAAGCACGCGAGCCACTTCGCCGAGCGTGGACTGCCGCTCGACGACCTGTTCGCCGACGAGCTGGACGCCGCGGGCTGGGGTCGCGGGGACGAGCGCCTGATCCTCGAGTCGTTCGAGCCGACCCTGCTCGACCGGCTCGCCGAGCGGGGCATCCACGGCTCGCGCGTGCTGCTGCTCGAGGACGCGGGCGCGCCGTGGGACCTCGTGCTCGCGTCCGGGCGCGCGGCGCCCGGCTACGACCGGTTCGCGACCGAGGCGGGCCTGCTCGGGCTCGCCGGCCGCGTCCAGGGCGTGAGCGTCGGCAAGCGCCGGCTGATCGGCCCCGAGCGACGCGGCGTCGCCGCGGACGTGCTCTCCGGGGCGGACCTCGTCGACGCGGCCCACGGCGCAGGGCTCTCAGTCTACACGTGGACCCTCCGTCCCGAGAACCGGTTCCTCGCGCCCGAGCACCGGCGCGGATCGGCCCGCGCGGCGTGGGGGGAGTGGCTCGCCGAGTTCACCGAGGTGATCCGCACGGGCGTCGACGGGATCTTCGTCGACCACCCGGACCTCGGCGTCGACGCGCGCGCGGCCGCGAAGGCGGCGCGCTCGCGGTAGCGCCGGGTCGGACGGATCGGCCGTCGGATGCCCCGCCTAGAATCGAGGGGACATGACGCTGATCCTCGACCCCGACGACCCGGCCGGCTGGCGCGAGGCCGACGCGCCCCGACCGAACGCCGCAGGCTCCCACCTCACCGACGGGCTCAACCCGCAGCAGCGCGAGGCGGTGGAGTACCGCGGGCCCGCGCTGCTCATCGTCGCGGGCGCCGGCTCGGGCAAGACCCGCGTGCTGACGCACCGCATCGCCCACCTCATCGAGACGCGCGAGGCGTGGCCGAGCCAGATCCTCGCGATCACCTTCACGAACAAGGCCGCGGCCGAGATGCGCGAGCGCGTGCAGGCACTCCTCGGGGAGAGCGCGTCCGGCATGTGGATCTCGACCTTCCACTCGGCGTGCGTGCGGATCCTCCGTCGCGAGGCCGAGTCGCCCGGCCTGAGCTCGACGTTCACGATCTACGACTCGGCCGACACCCGGACGATGCTGAAGCGCATCATCAAGGAACTCGACGCCGACCAGATGGGCTTCACGCCCGCGAGCGCGCAGGCGAAGATTTCGCGACTGAAGAACGAGCTGAGCGACGTCGAGACCTACGCGCGCAACATGAACCGGAACGACCCGCAGGAACAGGTGTTCCTCGAGATCTTCCGCCAGTACTCGCGGCGCCTGCGCGACCAGCACGCGCTCGACTTCGACGACCTCATCGCCGAGACCGTGTACCTGTTCCGGGCGTTCCCGAAGGTCGCCGCGCTCTACCAGCGCCGGTTCCGCCACCTCCTCGTCGACGAGTACCAGGACACGAACCACGCCCAGTACGCCCTCATCCGCGAGCTCACGCGCCCGGTCGAGCGCGACGTGGTCGACGAGCTCGACGCGCACGGCATCCTCGTGCGTGGCCTCACGGACGACCACGGCGCGATCCCGGGCGCCTCGCTCACGGTCGTCGGCGACAGCGACCAGTCGATCTACGCGTTCCGCGGCGCCGACATCCGCAACATCTCCGAGTTCGAGCGCGACTTCCCGGGCGCGAGGGTCGTGCTCCTCGAGCAGAACTACCGATCGACCCAGAACATCCTCTCGGCGGCGAACGCGGTCATCTCGAACAACTTCGACCGCAAGGACAAGAAGCTCTGGACCGCTGACGGCGACGGCGACCGGATCACGGGGTACACCGGGTACAGCGCGCACGACGAGGCGCAGTTCATCGCCGACGAGATCGAGGTGCTGCACCGGGGCGGGGTCGCGTACCGCGACATCGCGGTGTTCTACCGCACCAACGCGCAGACGCGCGCACTCGAGGAGATCTTCGTGCGCGCGGCCCTGCCCTACCGGGTCGTCGGCGGCACGAAGTTCTACGAGCGCGCCGAGATCAAGGACGCGATGGCCTACCTCACGGCCGTCGCGAACCCGCTCGACGAACTCGCGCTCCGGCGCATCCTGAACACGCCCAAGCGGGGCATCGGGCCCGCGACCGAGACCGCGATCGCGAGCTTCGCCGAGCAGAACGGGCTCAGCTTCCGGCAGGCGATGCGGTCGGCCGCGGAGCTCGGGCTCGGGCCGAAGGTGCGCGGGGCGATCAGCGCGCTCGCCGACGTGCTCGACCAGGCCGCGGCGATGCTCGTGCCGTCCCAGGCCGGGCTCGACGCGGGCACCAACGAGGGCGCCGCGAAGGTGAGCGACGTGCTCGTGCACCTGCTCGAGGCATCCGGGCTCATCGCGGCCCTCCGCAACAGCCGCGACCCGCAGGACGAGACCCGTGCCGAGAACGTCGAGGAGCTCGTCGCGCAGACGCGCGACTTCGACCGCGAGAACCCGGGCGCGACGCTCGTGGACTTCCTGACGCAGGTCTCGCTCGTGGCCGCCGCCGACGAGCTCGACGACGCGTCCGGCACCGTCTCGCTCATGACGCTCCACACCGCGAAGGGGCTCGAGTACCACGCGGTGTTCCTCACCGGACTCGAGGAGGGCCTGCTGCCGCACCAGATGTCGGCGAGCGAGCCGGGCGGCCCCGCCGAGGAGCGCCGCCTGTTCTACGTCGGCATCACGCGCGCCCGCAAGAAGCTGTACCTGTCGCTCGCGATGAGCCGGGCCCAGTTCGGCGAGGTCGCGGTCGCGATGCCGAGCCGGTACCTCCAGGAGATCCCCGAGGACCTCGTCGACTGGAAGCAGTCGCCCGGCATGGCGACGAGCCGCGGCGGCACGCAGCCGCGCGCGCTGAACGCGCGCCGTCCGGGCGGCGGCCGCGAGGGCGGCGCCTGGGGCACGCGCGACCGCGACCTCGAACGCTTCAGCGTCACCCGGACCCCCGGCGCGAAGACCGAGTGGGCGAACAAGGTCACCGCGACCGTCCGCGACAACGGCGACCTGACGCTCGAGGCCGGCGACCGCATCCGCCACGCCGACTTCGGCGAGGGGAAGGTCACGCAGGTCACGGGGGAGGGCGCGAAGCGCATCGCGCACGTCATGTTCGACGCGCTCGGGGCGAAGAAGCTCCTCATCAAGATCGCGCCCATCGAGAAGCTCTGAATCCCCCGAGCCCCGGAACCCCGGAGCCCCGGACCCGCTGAGACCCCTGAACGGAGGCGCGATGGCCTGGCCCGTCCGATCGTCCCGCACGGTGTACGAGAACCCCTGGATCGTCGTCACCGAAGACCTGGTGACCCGCCCCGACGGCGCCGAGGGCGTCTACGGCGTCCTCGAGGTGCGCCACACGGCAGTGTTCGTCGTGGCGGTCACCGACCGCGACGAGGTGCTCCTCGTCACGGTCGACCGGCACACCGTCGGCACCTCCATCGAGGTGCCGGCCGGCGGCACCGACGGCGAGGACCCGCTCGTGGCGGCCCGGCGCGAGCTCCTCGAGGAGACCGGGTACGAGGCATCCGACTGGCGCGAGATCGGCCGGATGAGCGCGCTCAACGGCATCAGCCGCGCGCCGGAGGTCGTGTACCTCGCGACCGGGCTGCAGCGGTCGGCCGACGCCGCGCACCACCAGGGCGAGGAGGGCATCAGCGAGGTCCGCGCGGTGCCGTGGTCGGAGACGATCGCGATGGTGCGCGACGGGCGCATCGACGACGGCGAGACCGTCGCGGCGCTCGCGTACGCGGCGATCGCGCTCGGCCGGCTGGGCTGAGCGGACGCGGCCGCCTCGCCCCGCACTCACAGGGACCGCACAGGTTCCGCATCGGCCGGGGATAGCCGGGCATCCCACGATCGGGTCATGGCATTCCTGCTCCACGACGCTCGACCGCTCGAGCGGCCCGCGCGCCCCGCGCCCGATGCGGGCCGGGAGCGCACGCGCGCCGCGCGACGCGCGTGGCGGGTCGACGTGCTGCAGGCGCTCGCCGTGGCATCCGTCGCGGTCGCGGTCGCACTGTTCCTCGCCGAGGGCGGGGCGTCGAGGTTCGACGGTGCGGGCGCGGCGCTGACCTCGCTCGGCATCATCGCGGGGCTCGCGGCGACCGACCTCGTGCTCGTCATGCTGCTCCTCGCGGCGCGCGCGCCCTTCATCGAGCGCGCCGTCGGCCACGACGCCGCGATGGCGCTGCACGGACGGCTCGGCAAGCCCGTGCTGGTCCTGCTCGTCGCGCACGGGGTGCTGCTGCTCGCGGGCTACGCGCTCGCCGACGGGGTCGACCTCGTCGCCGAGGCCGTCGCGATCTGGAACCTCCCCGACCTGCCCTGGGCGGTCCTCGGGTTCGCGCTGTTCCTCGCGGTGGTCGTGAGCTCGCTCGTCGCGGTGCGGCGGCGACTCCGGTACGAGGCGTGGCACCTGATCCACCTGCTCGTCTACGTCGCCGTGCTCGCCGCCCTGCCCCACCAGTTCAGCGTGGGCGGGCTGTTCGCCGTCGGCACGTGGCAGTGGGCGTACTGGCTCGTGCTCGTCTTCGGCACCCTGGCGATCGTCGCGACCTTCCGCGTGGTCGCGCCGATCGTCGCCACGCTCCGGCACGGCCTCGTCGTCGAGCGGATCGACCCGGTGGGCGATCCCCGCGACGGGGTCGTGTCGGTCACGCTCCGCGGTCGCCGGCTGGACGTGCTGCGCGCCACGGGCGGCCAGTTCCTCATCTGGCGGTTCCTCGCGCCGGGCCAGTGGTGGCAGGCGCATCCGTACTCGCTGTCGGCCGCGCCGCGCGACGACCGGCTCCGGATCACGGTCCGGGCCCTCGGCGCGGGCTCGGCGGGCCTCGCCCGCATCCGACCCGGAACCCGGGTCGCGATCGAGGGCCCGTACGGGATCTTCAGCGAGGCGTCCCGGAGCCGCTCGCGCCTCGCGCTCGTCGCCGCGGGCATCGGCATCACGCCCGTGCGCTCGCTGCTCGAGACCGCGACCTTCCGCCCGGGCGAGGCGACCGTCGTGGTCCGCACGCCGGAGCCCGCGGCCGGATGGCTGGTGGACGAGCTCGCCGCGCTGTGCCGAGCCCGGGGCGCGACGCTCATCACGGTCCCGGGGCCACGCGGGGCGGGCTGGCTCATGACGGCCGCGGAGCGCCAGGGGCTCTCGCTCGCAGCCCTGGTGCCGCGACTCGACGACACCGACCTGTACGTGTGCGGGCCGCGCGCGTGGGCCGAGGGCGTCCTCGCCGAGGCGCGCGCGGCCGGCCTCGCGCCCGAGCAGATCCACCACGAACGGTTCGACTGGTGAGGCGGCGCGCGGTCATCCTGGCGTCCGCCGCCTCGGCGACGGCGATCCTCGGCGGGTGGCAACTGGGGCTGCTCGCCACGCCCTCGGCGCCGGTCGCCGAGCCGGCGACGACGGCCGCGGGCGGCTCGTTGGGGAGCGGGACGGGTGCGACGGGCGCGACGAGCGGCGCGACGGGCGGCGATGGGAGCTCCGCCGGTGCGTCGACGGATGCGTCGGCGGATGCGTCGTCGGGCGCTGCGTCCGACGCGTCGACGGATGCCTCGGCCCAGGCGCCGTCCGTCGCGGCATCCTCCGACGGCGTGTTCGCGGGTGCGACCGTCTCGACGAGGTTCGGCGACGTGCAGGTGCAGGTGACGATCTCCGGCGGCGCGATCACCGACGTCACGGCGCTCCGGCTCACCGACCATGACGGCCGGTCGGTGTCGATCAGCAATCGGGCGGCACCGATCCTGCGCGACGAGGTGCTCCAGGCGCAGGCGGCCTCCGTCTCGCTCGTGAGCGGCGCGACGTACACGAGCGCCGCGTACCTCCAGTCCCTCCAGGCGGCCCTCGACGAGGCGGGATTCTGATGCGCGCGGAGCTGCGGCGACCCGACACCGCGGGGCTGCCGCGGGGGGCGTTCCGTGCGATGGGCACGGTCGTGAGCGTGCGGCCCGGTGCGACGGGCCCGGGCGCGGGCGCGGGCGCCGACGCGGACACGGACGCCGCGCTCGTCGCCGTCGCCGACGTGTTCCGTCGCTGGGAGGCGACGTGCAGCCTGTTCGTCGCCGACTCCGAGCTCAGCCGGGTGGGCCGGGGCGAGCTCTCGCTGCTGGACGCCGGGACCGACGTGCGTCGCGCGTACGCGATCGCGCTCGAATGGCGCCTGCGCACGCGCGGCGCCTTCACGCCGCACCGGGGCGACGGGCGCATCGACCTCGACGGCGTGGTGAAGGCGCTCGCGGTCGCCGAGTCGGGGGCCGTGCTCGACCGGGCCGGGGCGACCGGGTGGGCGATCGACGCCGGGGGTGACGTCCTCGTCGCGCACGGGCCCGGCCCGGTGTGGCAAGTGGGCGTCGTCGATCCCGACGAGCGCGGGGCGCTGCTCGGCGGCATCCCGCTCGGCGGTGAACTCGGCGACACCGGACCCGGCGGCCGGCGTGCGCTCGCGACGTCGGGGAGCGCCGAGCGGGGCGACCACATCTGGACCCGGCCCGGCGAGGGGCCGAGCCCGTTCCGGCAGGTGAGCGTCGCGGCCGACGACATCGTGACCGCCGACGTGCTCGCGACCGCGATCGTCGCAGGCGGCGAGGCCGCACTCGACGAGTGCGCCGACCGGTTCGACATCGACGTGCTGGCGGTGCGACGCGACGGCGCGCTGCTCGCCACGCCGGGGTGGCCGCGCGCTCGGCCGACGGGCTGAGCACACCCGGTCGAGTCAGGCGTCAGGCGTCAGGCGTCAGGCGTCAGAGCGCGGTGTCCGGCGTCAGGCGTCAGAGCGCGGTGCCGAGCAGCCCGCCGATCACCCAGGTCACCGCGAGCGCGAGCGCGCCCCCGATCACGACGCGCAGCACGGCTCGCAGGCGCGGACTCTCGCCGATCCAGGCCGACAGCCAGCCCGTGATCGCGAGCGCGACGATCACGGCGAGGAACGTCGTCGCGACGCGCCACTCGGGCGGCGGCAGCAGGATCGCGAGCATCGGCAGCACCGCGCCGACGAGGAACGAGAGCGCGGATGCCCCGGCCGCGTGCCACGGGTTCGCGACGTCGTCCCGCGAGAGGCGCAGCTCGGTCTCGAGGTGCGCCGCGAGCGCGTCGTGCGCGGTGAGCTCGGCGGCGACGCGCTCCGCGGTCTCGGCCGAGAGCCCCTTGGCCCGGTAGAGCCCGGCGAGCTCGGCCAGCTCCTGCTCCGGCATGGTCTCGAGCTCGTACCGCTCCTTCGCGATGAGCGCGCGCTCGGTGTCGCGCTGGCTCGAGACGGACACGTACTCGCCGAGGCCCATCGAGATCGCGCCCGCGAGCACCGACGCGACACCGGCGACCAGGATGGCCGCGAGGTCCGTGGTCGCGGCCGCGACGCCGACCACGAGCGCGGCGACCGAGACGATGCCGTCGTTCGCGCCGAGCACACCGGCCCGGAGCCAGTTGAGCTTCGCGTGCAGGGAGCCCGCGTGCGGATCGTCGCGGTGGACCGGTTCGGATGCCTCGACCATGCGGCCAGTCTCCCAGCGGGCGAGGTGGCCGGCGCCTGCGCCCCGCCGCTACCCGGCGGGCGGCGACGTGGGCGGCGACGTGGGCGGCTGCGACGACGTGGGCGGCTGCGACGCGGGCGGGCCCTCGGGCGGACCGGCGGGCGGCTCCGTCGGCGGCGTCCCGCGTCGACGGCGCAGGATGAGCCAGGTGACGAGGCCCGCGACCGCGAGGACCAGGAGCGGTCCCCAGGTGATCCACCACGGGATCGGCTCGTCCGTCTCGGCCGCCTCGGAGGTCGGGGTCGGGGTGGGGGTGGGGGTGGGCGTGGGGGTGGGCGTGGGCGTCGCGGTGGGGGTGGGGGTGGGGGTCTCGGTCGGGCTCGGCGTGGGCGTCGCGGTGGGTTCCGGCGTCGGTTCCGGCGTCGGCGTCGGTTCCGGCACGACGGCCGGCTAGATCGGCTCGGGCGTCGCGCTCGGCGCGGGCTCGGGCGTCGGCGTCGGCTCCGGGATCGCGGACGCGGTGGGCGCGGGCGTGCGCGTCGGACGCGGCGTGCGCGTCGGTCGGGGCGAACCCGTCGGCTCGGGCTCGGCGGTCGGCGTCGGCTCCGGCTCCTCGGTCGGCATGGGCGGCTCGAGGGTCCGGGTGGGCGTCGGGAGCGTCGTCGGCAGCTCGGTCGGCAATGCCGTCGGGAGCGCGATCCGCCCGCCGTCGCAGCCGGTGAGGAGCAGCGCGCCGAGCACGACCGCCGCGAGCGCGGACCCCCGCCGCCGCCTCGCCATCGGTCAGTCCTTCGCCGTCGGACGCGGTGCCGGGCGGGCGGGATCCACGATCGTCATGACCGGACCGTACCGCCCGCGATGCCCGGGCATGCGCGGGCGCGCGCGCGTGGTGCGGATGCGGTGCGGGACGCGTCGACGGGTGCGGATGATCCTGCATCCACAGCGTTCCGCCCGAAGGAACCCCCGGTTCGGAGCCGTTCCCCGAGCGGAGTAGCATGGACGGCGGCCCGAGCGGATATCTCGACATCGAGATATCGTGGCCGGGCGCACTCACCCACAACTCCTGCGCGGCTGCGCCGCGCGGACTGATTGGAAGCAGAGCGTGGATCTTTACGAGTACCAGGCCAGAGACCTCTTCGAGAAGTACGGGGTGCCGGTGCTCCCCGGCATCGTCGCAGACACCCCCGAGGAGGTCCGCGCGGCCGCCGAGCAGCTCGGCGGCGTCGTCGTGGTGAAGGCCCAGGTCAAGACCGGCGGTCGCGGCAAGGCCGGCGGCGTCAAGGTCGCCAAGAACGCCGACGAGGCGGAGGAGGCCGCGAAGGCGATCCTCGGGCTCGACATCAGGGGCCACGTCGTGAAGCGCGTCATGGTCGCCGGCGGCGCCCGGATCGCGCAGGAGTTCTACTTCTCGGTGCTCCTGGACCGCGCCAACCGGTCCTACCTGTCGCTCACGAGCGTCGAGGGCGGCATGGAGATCGAGCAGCTCGCGGTCGAGAAGCCCGAGGCGCTCGCGCGCATCGAGGTCGACCCGGGCGTCGGCATCACCGTCGAGAAGGCCCGCGAGATCGCGGTCGCCGCCAACTTCCCCGAGGACCTCGTCGACAAGGTCGCCGACGTCTTCGTGAAGCTCTACGAGGTCTACAAGGGCGAGGATGCCACGCTCGTCGAGGTCAACCCGCTGATCCTCTCGGAGGACGGCGAGGTCATCGCCCTCGACGGCAAGGTCTCGCTCGACGAGAACGCCGAGTTCCGCCACGCCGGCCACGCGCTGCTGGAGGACAAGGACGCCGCTGACCCGCTCGAGGCCAAGGCCAAGGCGCTCGACCTCAACTACGTCAAGCTCGACGGCGAGGTCGGCATCATCGGCAACGGCGCGGGCCTGGTCATGTCGACCCTCGACGTGGTCGCCTACGCGGGCGAGCACCACGGCGGCGTGAAGCCCGCCAACTTCCTCGACATCGGCGGCGGCGCATCCGCCGAGGTCATGGCCAACGGCCTGTCGATCATCCTCGGCGACCCGCAGGTGCAGAGCGTCTTCGTGAACGTCTTCGGCGGCATCACCGCGTGCGACCAGGTCGCGAAGGGCATCGTCGGCGCGCTCGCCGAGCTCGGCCACGAGGCGAACAAGCCGCTCGTCGTGCGCCTGGACGGCAACAACGTCGAGGAGGGCCGGCGCATCCTCGCCGAGGCGGCGCACCCGCTCGTGACCCTCGCCGACAACATGGACCAGGGCGCCGACAAGGCCGCCGAGCTCGCGAACGCCGCGTAGGCGCAGAAGGACAGGATCACTGCAATGACGATCTTCCTCAACAAGGACAACAAGGTCATCGTCCAGGGCATCACCGGCGGCGAGGGCTCCAAGCACACCGCGCGCATGCTCGCGGCCGGCACGCAGGTCGTGGGCGGCGTGAACGCCCGCAAGGCCGGCACGACCGTGCTGCACAAGGACGCGAACGGCGCCGACGTCGAGCTGCCCGTGTTCGCGAGCGTCGCCGAGGCCATCGAGGCCACCGGCGCGGATGTCTCGATCGCGTTCGTGCCGCCGGCCTTCACGAAGGACGCGATCATCGAGGCGATCGACGCCGAGATCCCGCTCCTCGTGGTCATCACCGAGGGCGTGCCCGTGCAGGACTCGGCCGAGGCCTGGGCCTACGCCAAGGAGCAGGGCGGCAAGACCCGCATCATCGGGCCGAACTGCCCGGGCATCATCAGCCCCGGAGAGGCGCTCGTCGGCATCACCCCGGCGAACATCACGGGCAAGGGCCCGATCGGCCTCGTGTCGAAGTCGGGCACGCTGACCTACCAGATGATGTACGAGCTGCGCGACCTGGGCTTCTCGACCGCGATCGGCATCGGCGGCGACCCCGTCATCGGCACGACGCACATCGACGCGCTCGCCGCGTTCGAGGCCGACCCCGAGACCAAGGCGATCGTCATGATCGGCGAGATCGGCGGCGACGCCGAGGAGCGTGCGGCCGACTTCATCAAGGCGAACGTGACCAAGCCGGTCGTCGGCTACGTCGCGGGCTTCACGGCGCCCGAGGGCAAGACCATGGGCCACGCCGGCGCCATCGTCTCCGGCTCGGCGGGCACCGCGCAGGCGAAGAAGGAGGCCCTCGAGGCCGCCGGAGTCAAGGTCGGCAAGACGCCGTCCGAGACCGCGCGCCTGCTCCGCGAGGTGTACGAGGCGCTCGGCGCGTAGTCCGCACCGTCGCCGTTCGAGGGGGTCCGCCGGTTCCGGCGGGCCCCCTCGTCGTCTCGCGTCCGGCGCCGAGTCGCACGCGCGTCGCCGCGGGTTAGCATGACGCCATGGGGGACACGAGACTGCATCCTGCGGTGCACGCGGTATTCACGACCGAGCAGGGCGTGTACGGGGTCATCCTCGTCAGCGGTCTCGTCACGATCGCGGGCCGGCACGAGGACGACCCGTTCACCGTCTTCGTCATCGTGGGCTTCACGGTGGTCGTGTTCTGGATCGCGCACGTCTACGCGGGGACCGTGGCGCGGTACGGGTTCCAGGCGGAGCGGCACCTGCGGCTGCGCGACGCGATCCGCAAGTCGCTGTGGGAGTCGTTGCCGATGCTCACCTCCGCGGCGATCCCGTCGGTGTTCCTGCTGCTCGGCGCGCTCGGGGTCCTCGAGGAGGACACCGCGATCTGGTGGGCGCTGTGGATCGGCGTCGTCGTGCTCGCGGTCCTCGGCTGGATCGCGTTCGCCCGCCGCGGCGCCCCCTGGTACATCCGGGTGCTCGGTTCGGCGATCACCGCGATGTTCGGCATCGTGATGATCCTGCTCAAGGCCTTCGTGCACTGACCCGCTGGCGATAGGGTCGCCTCGGGGGGTGGTGCAGCATGGCACGGGTGACGATCGCCGACCTGCAGGCGCGCATCGACGCGCTCGAGGGGGAGAACGAGGCACTGCGCGCGGAGCGCGACGCAGCCGAGCGCGCCGCGGCGGAACGCGGAGGCGGCGCAGGCGAACCGAAGCGCGGGCGAGGGCGCGGCCGGCTCGCGGCGGCCATCGTGCTGGTCGTGCTGGGCGTGCTGCTCGCGCCGGTCGCGGTCATCGCGAGCTGGGCGCGCGCCGAACTGGTGGACACCGAGCGCTTCGTGGCGACCTTCGCGCCGCTCGTCGAGGATCCCGCGGTGCAGCAGGTCATCGTCGACGAGGTGTCGACGGCGATCGAGGGCCGGGTCGACATCGACGCCCTCACGGCCGACCTCGTGGACGGCATCCAGTCCCTCGACATCCCGGATGCCGCGAAGTCGGCGCTCGGGCTCCTCGAGAAGCCGGCCGCCGAGGGCCTGAAGAACCTCCTGCACACCTCGATCGAGCGGATCGTCGAGTCGCCCGCGTTCGCGGACGTCTGGGCGAACGCCCTCCGCGTGACGCACACCCAGTTCGTCGCGGCGATGGAGGGCGACCCCGACGCGGCGCTCGCGATCTCCGATTCCGGCCAGCTGAGCATCCAGCTCGCACCGGTCATCGAGTCGGTCAAGGAGCGGTTGCTCGAGCAGGGCATCGGCTTCGCCGCGTCGATCCCGACGATCTCGGGTTCGATCGTGATCGCCGAGTCCGACGCGCTCGCCGTCGTCCAGACGGTCTACGCGCTCGCCGTCGGCGTCGGAACGTGGCTGCCCTTCGTGGTGCTCGCGCTGCTGGTCGGCGGCGTGCTGGTCGCACCGCGGCGCAACCGCGCGCTGCTGTGGACCTCGGGTGCGCTGCTGTTCGTGATGCTGCTCACGCTCGCGGGCTTCGGCATCGGGCGGTGGTACTTCCTGACCGCGACGAAGCCCTACATCGCCTCGGACGCCGCGGGCGTGATCTACGACCAGTTGCTCGAGCTCATGAACTCGGTCGCGGTCGCGGTCGCGGTGCTCGCCGCGCTCACGCTCGTGATCGCCTGGTTCGCCGGGCCGTCGCGAGCGGCCGTGCGGACCCGGGCCTTCGCCGAGGGCGGATTCGCCCGCACGCGTGCGGCGGCCGCCCGTGCCGGGATCGGCACCGGCGCGTTCGGCGCCTGGCTCGACCGGGCGATCGGGTTCGCCTACGGTGCGATCGCGGTCGTCGCGGCCTTCGTGATCGTGGTGTTCCGGCCGATCTCGGTCGCGCTGGTCCTCTGGACCGTGGTGATCGCGCTCCTGGTCGTGCTGCTGCTGCAGTTCCTGCGCCGCCCGCCGGGCACGCCCGAGCCGGTCCGGAAGGCAGCCGCCGCGCCGCGCCCGGCCGCGCCGGACGACGCTCCGGTCGCGACCGCGGCGGGTGCGGGCTCGGTGGGTGCGACGAGCGCGGATGCCACGGAGACGGCGGTGCTCACGGATGCCTCCGGCACCGCGGTGCTCGTGGAGACGGCGGTCCTCGCGGACGCCCCGGATGCTCCGGCCGCGGGCGCCGCCGCGTCGGATGCCGCGGACACCGAGGTGATCGTGGATGCCGCGAGTCCGCCCGGGCCCTCGGAGGCCGAGCGCTCGCCCGAGCTGCCGAGCGCGTTCGAGGCCGTCGTGCGGCCCGACCGCGCACCGCGCCGGGGTCCCGGCTCGGGCGACGACGAACCCGGCTCCTAGCCGGTCGCGGCCGGGCGGGCCCAGGCGGGGCGCGCCGCACCTCCTGCGCGCGCAGGGCGGTCGCGCGGTTAGGCTCGTGGGGCAATGAACCGCCTCACCGTCGTCCTGCTCGCCGCGCTCGAGGCCGCGGTGTCGGCGTTCGTCGGATTCGGCATCGTGCTCGTGCCGCTCATGCTGCTCTGGGCCATCCACTTCGGGCTCGAACTCGACGCCGAGGTGTTCCTCCGCGCGGCGGGCGACATCTGGCTCCTCGGCCACGGCGTCGACCTCACGGTGACGCTCGACGCGGTCTCGGCGGAACTCGTCGGCGTGCCCGGCGCGGAGGCGCCGTTCACCCTGAGCATCGCGCTGCTCGGCTTCGCGTTCGCGACCGTGCTGTTCGGCCGGCGGATCGGGCGGCGCTCGGCCGCGGCCGGCCATGCGATCGTCGGCGGCGTCACGGCGGTCGGCGTGTACGCCGCGTTCGGCGCCGTCGTCGGATTGCTCGTCGACCACCCGGCGGCGTCGTCCAGGTGGTGGGAGGCGATCCTGCTGCCCGCCGCCGTGATGGCGCTCGGCGTCGTGATCGGGTCGACCGTCGAGGCGCTCCGGTTGGCCGACCTCGCCGGGGAGGCGCGCGGCGACGGCCCGCGGGAGCACCCGCTCGCCGCGATGCTGCTGCGCCTGCCGCCCGCCGTCCTCGCGACCGGACGGGCGATGCTGCGCGTCGGGGTCGGCGCTGCGTTCGCCGTCGTCGGCGTCGCGGCCGTCGTCGTCGCGGTGCTGATCGGTGCGGACTACGCGACCGTGGTGGGCCTCGCCGGCTCGCTCGACGCCGGGGTGGACGGCGGGATCGCGCTCGTCGTCGGCGAGCTCGCGGTGCTGCCGAACCTCGTCGTGTGGGCGGCCGCGTGGCTCCTGGGCCCCGGCTTCGCGTTCGGCGCCGGCACGTCGCTCTCCCCGACCGCGACGGTCGTCGGGCCGCTGCCCGGCGTCCCGATCCTGGGCATCGTGCCGTCCGACGGCGTACCCCTCGGGCTGCTCTGGCTGCTCGTGCCGCTGTCGGCCGGATTCGCCGGCGCCACCTTCGTGTGGCCGTGGCTCGTCGGCGCGCTCGCGCCGGCCTCCCGACCCGCGTTCGCGGGGCTGCCGGCCTCGCTCCGCCCCGCCGCACGGCGGGACCTCGGTGCGGCGTGGTGGCTGCCCGCAGTGCTCGCCGCGGGCGCCGGCGTCGCGGCCGGCGTCGTGATGGGCGCGCTCGCGTGGTGGTCGTCGGGCGCCGTCGGGCCCGGGCGGCTCGTGCAGGTCGGCCCCGACCCGATCCCGGTCGCGTCGATGGCCGCGCTCACGGTGTTCGTGGGTGCGCTCGCCGGCGCGAGCACCGCGCGGGCGCTCGGCATCGACCCCGGGCACGTCCGCGACCACGAGCGCGACGACCGGCTCCACGACCCGCGTGACAGCCGGCGCGACGACCCGCGCGACCACCGGCCCGACGACGAGGCGAGGCTCTCCGACGGAGCATCCGCTCGGGATGCGAACGCGACCGAGCCGCTCGATCCCGGGCTCCTCCGGGGCGTCCCCGCCGACCGCGACGACCCCGGAGCCTGACGCCGCGTCCTCCCGGCGGTACCCTGCGCGGAGGGGGTCCGAAGGGGGGCCGGGATGAGCACGGACATCGAACAGCCGCACACCGAGGGCAAGGGACTCGCGAAGGGGACGCTCGGCCTGTGGGGCTCGACCGTGATCGGGCTCGCCTCGACGGCGCCCGTGTACTCCCTGGCCGCGACGCTCGGCTTCGTCGTCCTCGCGGTCGGCGCGCAGGCGCCCGTGGCCTTCATCGTCGCGTTCATCCCGATGCTGCTGATCGCGTTCGCGTACCGGGAGCTCAACCGCGACGTGCCCGACTGCGGGACGACGTTCACGTGGGCGACGAAGGCGTTCGGCCCCTGGGTGGGCTGGATGGGCGGCTGGGGCGTCGCGGTCGCCGGCACGGTCGTGCTCGCGAACCTCGCCCAGATCGCCGGGCAGTACTTCTGGCTGCTCGTGTGGCCCGACTTCGCCGACATCGGGCTCGTCGTGACCGCGACGGGCGTCGTGTTCATCGCGCTCATGGTCTGGGTGAGCTATCGCGGGCTCGAGATCGGCGAGCGGCTGCAGAACGTGCTGCTCGGCTTCCAGTACGTCGCGCTCGCGGGGTTCGTCGTGATCGCGATCGTCCACATCGCGGACGGCACCGCGCCGAACCCGACCGCCCCGAGCCTCGAGTGGTTCAACCCGTTCGCGTTCGCCTCCTACGGCGCGTTCGTGGAGGCGGTCCTGCTCGCGCTGTTCATCTACTGGGGGTGGGACACGTGCCTCGCCCTGAACGAGGAGACCCGGGACCCGAAGCGCATCCCCGGCCGTGCGGCGGTCCTCACGACCGTCATCCTGCTGGTCACCTACGTCGGCGTGACGGTCGCCGCGATGTCCTACGCGGGGCTCGGCGAGTCGGGCTTCGGCCTCGGCAACCAGGACAACGCCGACGACGTCTTCTTCGCGCTGCGGAACGTGATGTTCGGGCCGTGGTCGTGGCTCCTCGTGATCGCGGTCATGATCTCGGCGATCTCGTCGACCCAGACGACGATCCTGCCGACCGCGCGCGGCACGCTCGCCATGGCGGTCTACCGGGCGCTGCCGAAGCGGTTCGCCGCGGTGCATCCGCGGTTCCGCACGCCCGCGTTCTCGACCCTGCTGATGGGCGTCGTCGCGATCGCCTTCTACGTCGGGATGACCCTGATCAGCGACAACATCCTGCAGGACACGGTGCTCTCGCTCGGGCTCGCGATCGCGTTCTACTACGCGATCACGGGCTTCGCGTGCGTGTGGTACTTCCGCGACTCGCTGTTCTCGTCCTGGCGGAACTTCTGGTACCGGCTCGTCTTCCCGCTGGTCGGAGCGCTGCTGCTCGCGGGCGCGTTCGTGTCGTCCGCGATCGACATGTTCGACCCCGACTACGGGTACACGGTGATCTGGGGCGTGGGCGGCGTGTTCGTCGTCGGCATCGGGTCGCTCGCGCTCGGCGTCGTGCTCATGCTCGTCTGGGCGGCGTTCCCGGCGTCGCGCCCGTTCTTCCGGGGCGAGTCGCTGAACCGCGAGACCGAGGTGCTCGTGCCCGAGGACGAGGAGCCCGCCACCCGGTCGATCGACGGCGGCATCTGAGCGGATGCCCCGCGCCCGGTGCTACCCGGTCACGGGCTCTCGACCGTGCGGAGTCCCGAAGCCCGCCGGTGAATCGCAGTGGAACACCGCGATGTTGTGCCCTCCCTCGACGGTGTAGAAGTACGGGAACGGATAGTCGAGCGTGACCGCCCCGGAGCGGAAGCCCATGATGTCGGCGATGTGCGAGAGCGTTCCCTCGGGACACGCGTCGACGTGCGCGCCGAGCGCGGTCACGACGACGTCCGCGTCGCACGGCTGGTAGTCCTGACCGGGGTACATGATCCCCAAGGGGTGGCAGCGCCGCCACTCGTCGGTGCCGGGCGCCTGCCCGGAGCCACCCGAACCTCCGCCCGCGGCGGCCCGCCGCGCGGCCTCCTCGGCGGTGCGCTGGTCGTGGCTGGCGATCGCGGCCTCGACCGCGGCGCGCAGGGGTGCGAACCGGGCGGACAGCTCGGCGGCGGAGGCCGAGCGCACGGCGCCGGCCGCGTCGTGCGCGGCCTGGAGCACGGCCGGGTCCGCCGCCGTCGCACCGGCGAGGCGCCCCTCGGCGTGGACGACGAACCGTTCGACGAGGTCGGCCCGGAGGCCCTCGAGCGCGTCGGCGGCGTCGGCCACGGCGTCGGGGTCGTCCGCCTCGAGTGCGGCGTCGAGCGTCTCGACCGCGGTGCGCGCCTCGGCGACGAGCGCGGCGTCGGAGAACCCGTCGAGGTCGCGGACCGCCGCACGCAGCGGCTCGGATGCGGCCAGCGCGTGGCGTCGCGTGCCGGCCAGTGCCGTGAGCACCGGCGCGTGGCGCACGGCCGTGGCGACGACCGCCGGCTCCTCGTCGAGGTCGTCGCCCGGGCCGAACACCGTGATCGCGCCCCACACGCAGGCTGCGAGGAGGCCCGCCGCGGCGAGGCCCGACAGCGCGGCGGTCAGGCGATGCCGACCACGGACGGACGGGGCGGCGGCGTCAGCCGCAGCGACGGAATCGGCGTCGGCACCGGCGGGGACGCCGGGATCGGTCGACGGGCTCGGCGGCGGGGCATCCGTCATGGACGTCTCCAACTGGGGGAGCGGTGCTCGCGCACCGCAGGCGGGGGCGGGCTCGCGCGAGCGTACCAGCTCCGGACCCGCGTGGACGCGAGCATGACGCCCGCACGGATCGCGCCCGACCGAGCGGGTAGGCTCGGAGGGTGCTCAAGCTCGTCGTGCTGATCTCGGGCGGCGGTTCGAACCTCCGCGCCCTCCTGGAGGCATCCGAGGACGCGGAATTCCCGGCCAGGGTCGTGGCCATCGGCGCCGATCGCGAAGCCGAGGGGCTCGCCCTCGGCGAGGAGTTCGGCATCCCGACCTTCATGGTGCCGTTCACCGCCTACGAGACGCGCGACGCGTGGGGCGAGGCACTCGTCGAGTCGATCCGCCACTGGGGCGCCGACCTCGTCGTGCTCTCGGGGCTCATGCGGCTCGTCCCGCCCGCCGTGGTCGACGCGTTCAGCCCGTACCTCATCAACACGCACCCCGCGTACCTGCCCGAGTTCCCGGGCGCGCACGGCGTGCGCGACGCGCTCGCGGCCGGCGCCGACCAGACCGGGGCGAGCCTCATCGTCGTCGACAACTCGGTCGACGGCGGCCCCATCATCGCGCAGGAGCGCATCCCGATCCTCCCCGGCGACACGGAGGCGACCCTCCACGACCGGATCAAGCCCGTCGAGCGGCGCCTCCTCATCGAGGCGGTCCTCGACATCGCGAACTCCCACCTCGACCTGAAGGAGCTCAGCGCATCATGAGCGGTGCCACCATCGACCCGAGCCTGTACCGCGAGCGAGACCTCGTGCCGATCCGGCGTGCACTCGTCGCCGTGAGCGACAAGCGCGGCCTCGTCGAACTCGCGACCGCGCTCGTCGGCGCGGGCGTCGAGATCGTCTCGACCGGCGGCACCGGCAAGGCGATCGCCGACGCGGGCCTGCCGGTCACCCAGGTCTCCGAGGTCACCGGGTACCCCGAGCACCTCGACGGGCGCGTGCGCACGCTGCACCCCGGCGTGCACTCGGGCCTGCTCGCCGACCTCCGGCTCGAGGACCACGAGCGCCAGCTCGCCGAGCTCGCGATCGCGCCGTTCGAGCTCGTGGTCGTGAACCTCTACCCGTTCACCGAGACCGTCGCCGGGGGCGCGGAGCCCGACCAGGCGATCGAGCAGATCGACATCGGCGGGCCCGCGATGGTGCGCGCGTCGGCGAAGAACCACGCGAACGTGGCCGTCGTCGTCTCGCCCGACCGCTACGACGAGGTCGTCGCAGCGCTCGCCGCGGGCGGCACCACGCTCGCCGAGCGCCGCGCCCTCGCCCGTGAGGCGTTCCGCCACACGGCGTCCTACGACGTCGCGGTCGCCTCCTGGATCGGCAGCGTCATCGCACCGGACCAGGCGGCCGAGCAGTCGCCCTTCCCGGCCTGGGTGGGCGGCACGTGGACCAAGCATGCCGACCTCCGCTACGGCGAGAACTCGCACCAGAAGGGCGCGCTGTTCGAGTCGGTCGGCGGCCGCCCGGGCATCGCGCAGGCGACGCAGCTGCACGGCAAGGAGATGTCGTACAACAACTACGTCGACGCCGACGCGGCCGTCCGCGCCGCCTACGACTTCGACGAGCCCGCGGTCGCGATCATCAAGCACGCGAATCCGTGCGGCATCGCGGTCGCTCGCCCCGGGGCATCCGACCCGATCGCCGACGCGCACCGCCACGCGCACGAGTGCGACCCGGTCTCGGCGTTCGGCGGCGTGATCGCGGCGAACCGCATCGTGACCGCGCGGATGGCCGAGCGGGTCGCCGAGATCTTCACCGAGGTGATCGTCGCGCCCGGCTTCGAGGACGCCGCGGTCGAGATCCTCTCGCAGAAGAAGAACATCCGCCTGCTCGTGCTCCCCGAGGGCTTCTCGCCCTCCGCGGTCGAGCTCCGCCAGGTGTCGGGCGGCCTCCTGCTCCAGCAGGCCGACCGCCAGTTCGCGGACCCGTCGACCTGGACCCTCGCCGCAGGCGAGCCGGCCGACGAGGCGACGCTCGCCGACCTCGCATTCGCGTGGACCGCGGTGCGGTCCGTGAAGTCGAACGGGATCCTGCTCGCCTCGCGCGGCGCATCCGTCGGCGTGGGCATGGGGCAGGTCAACCGCGTGGACTCGTGCCGACTCGCGGTCGAGCGCGCCGGCCAGCGCGCGCGCGGCTCGGTCGCGGCGTCCGACGCGTTCTTCCCGTTCGCGGACGGCCCGCAGATCCTCATCGAGGGCGGCGTGACCGCGATCGTGCAGCCCGGCGGCTCGGTGCGCGACGAGGAGGTCATCGCGACCGCGAACGCGGCCGGCGTGACCATGTACTTCACGGGCGAGCGGCACTTCTTCCACTGAGCCGCCCAGTCGACCTCCCGGTCGCCGGCCGCTCCGGCCGCCGACCGGGACCGAGGCCGATCCGCCGGTGAACCCGCGGACCGGCCCGAGCGGGGGTCCGGATGCCATCCCATCCGACGTACCCTTGAGGTGAGGCGCTCACGAGGCGCCGCCACCTTCCGCCCACGAGGCGGAGAACGAGGAGATTCGATCGATGACGATCACCCATCCCCACGGCGTCGGCGCGCCCGGCGCGACCGTCCCCCTCCCCGAAGTCGCACCGGACCACGAGCGGGTGCTGATCACCCGCGGGCCGCGCTCGGGACTCGCGATCATCGTGGCCGTGCACTCGACCAGGCTCGGCCAGGCGCTCGGCGGCGCCCGCCTCTGGCGGTACGCGCACTGGACCGACGCACTCGCGGACGCGCTCCGGCTCTCGGAGGCGATGACGTTGAAGAACGCCGCGGCCGGCCTCGCACGCGGCGGCGGCAAGGCCGTCGTGTGCATCCCGCCCGACGAGGAGCTCGACGACGCCAGGACCCGCGACGCGATGCTCGACCTCGGCGACGCCGTCGAGTCGCTCGGCGGTGCGTACATGACGGCGGAGGACGTCGGCACGAGCGCCGAGCTCATGGCCGTCGTGGCCGAGCGCACCGCGCACGTGTGCGGCCTCCCGCCCGAGCAGGGCGGCGTCGGCGAGCCCGCCGACGCCACGGCCGCGGGCGTCTACGCCGGGCTCGAGGCCACGCTCGGGCACGTGTTCGGCGACCGCTCGGTGCGCGGCCGGCACATCGTCGTCGCCGGCCTGGGCCAGGTGGGCGGCCGCCTCGCCCGCCGGCTCGCGGCCGAGGGCGCGCGCCTGTCGGTGACGGATGTCGCGGAGCACGGTCGGCGCCTCGCCGACGAGCTGGGCGCCGAGTGGGTCGCGCCCGAGGCGGCGCACCTCGTGCCCGCCGACGTGTTCGTCCCGTGCGGCCTCGGCGGCGTGCTCACGGCCGACGCCGTGCGTGCGATGCACGTGCGCGCCGTGGTCGGCGCGGCCAACAACCAGCTCGCCGAGCGCGACGTCGCCGAACTGCTGCGCCGGCGCGGGATCGCCTGGGCGCCCGACTTCGTGGTCAACGCGGGCGGGGTCATCCACCTCGACGTCGCGTCGCGCGACGGCGTCGGCGCGGCCGAGCTCGCCCACCGGGTCGCGGGCATCGGCGACACGGTCGCCCGCGTGCTGCGCGAGGCGGATGCCACGGGCACGACGACGCTCGAGGCCGCCGAGCGCCTCGCCGCCGTGCGCCTCGACGCGGCCGGGAGCTGACGCCGGTCCGGGATCCGACGCCGGTCCGGGATCCGACGCCGCACGGACGCAGGACGGGGTCCGCCGCCGCGTGGGCGGCGGACCCCGTCCGCGCCGTTAGGCTCGGGGGATGACGTCCCCCGCCCCCGTCGTGTCCGTTCGGCCTGCCGTGCCGCGGCCCGCCCGCACTCCGCTGCGTCGCGTCGTCGCCGTGATCGCGGCCTCCGGGGCGGTCGCCGCGGTCGGCTTCGGCGCCGCGCTGCTCGGGCTCTTCATCGCGAACGGGCAGTCGCCCGACGTGTTCCCGCGGGCGGCCGGGCACTACTTCCTCGCGGCGGTGATCGCGTGGATCCTGCTCGGCGTCTCGAACGGGGTCGGCGCGGCCCGGCGCTGGTTCCTCGCCCTGCTCTCGGGGCTCGCGTCGGCGGTGCTCGCGGCGCTGCTCGCCACGACGGTCACGGTGCTCGGCGCCAACCGCCCGACGCCCGAGCTCTTCGTCTTCGTGCTGGGTTCGATCGTGAGCCTCAACCTCGTCTTCATCGTGGCCGTGACGCTCGGCGAGGTCTTCCTCGCGCCCGCGGTGCTGCACCGCGTGCTCGGCTGGTCGCCGCGCCGGCATGCGCGCCGGATCGCGCTCGTGCGGATTCCCGCGTCCAACCTCGCCGAGGGCGAGCTCACGCACCGGGACCGGGTCCCGATCGACCAGGCGAAGGCCGACGACCAGTGGGACAACTACTGCGCGGCGCTCGTCGCCGAGGGGTGGGAGACCGTCGAGGTGGACGCCGCGCCCGAGCTGGCGGACTCGGTGTTCGTCGAGGACGCGGTCGTGATGTTCGACGACCTCGCGGTGCTCGCGAGCCCCGGCACGGCGTCGCGCCGCGGCGAGGTCGAGGGCGTCGAGCGCGCGGTCCGCTCGCTTCCCGGCATCGAGGTCGCCCGCATCGAGGCACCCGGCACGCTCGACGGCGGCGACGTGCTGAAGGTCGCCGACACCGTGTACGTCGGCGCCTCCGCCCGCACGAACGGGGAGGGCATCCGCCAGCTGCGCGCGCTGCTCGTCCCGCGGGGGCTGCGGGTGGTCGCGGTGCCCGTGACGAAGGCGCTGCACCTGAAGAGCACGGTCACGGCGCTGCCGGACGGCACCGTCATCGGGCATCCCGACCTGGTCGACGAGCCCGCGCTGTTTCCGCGGTTCGTGCCCGTGCCCGAGCCCGAGGGCGTCGCGGTCGTCGCGCTCCGCGACGACACGCTCCTCATGTCGGCCTCGGCGCCGCGGACCGCCGCGATGCTCGCCGGGTTCGGCTACCACGTCGTGACCGTCGACATCAGCGAGTTCGAGAAGCTCGAGGGCTGCGTCACCTGCCTGTCGGTGCGGATCCGCTGACGCCCGCGGCCCGACCGGGCCAGGGGAACCGTCGGATCTCGCCGCCGGGTTGCGCCGCGTCGCGTCGGCACCATATTCTGAAGGGCTGGCTGCGACGCGACCCGTCCGGCCGTGCACGACGACGCAGGGAGGACACCATGCAGAAGCCCGCCACTCACGCCTATCCCGTGATGGTCATCGGCTCCGCGCGTCCGCGCACCGTCGTCCGTCTCGGGTAGGGCCACCCGGAAAGCCCCGCGTTCCCGCGGCGACCACGTCGGTCGCCGAGACGACGCCGCACGCGGCATCCGCCGCGCATCCACTCCTCGCACCGACCGCCCGACCGCGGCGCGCTGCTGCGCCCGCGTCGACCCTTCCGGAAGGACCCGGCTTGTCCGCCACCACGTCCACCCTCCACCCACCGCAATCCGAGGCCGTCGAGCCCGAGCCCGGCACCGCCCGGGGCGGCGCGCCCGAGCGCGTCGGCGCCGTGCGCGCGCTGTGGCGCCTGCACGCGTTCGTCGGGCCCGCGATGCCCGCCATCGTGGCCAGCATGGTCGCGTACCTCTGCGCGCAACTCGTCGCGCTGGTCATCCCGCAGGTGCTCGAGCAGATCGTCGACGGTCCGCTCGCCGACGGCGAGCGGGACGCGATCGTGCCCCTCGCCCTCCTCGTGTTCGGGCTCGGCGTCGCCGAGGCCGGCATGTTCGCCCTTCGCCGCTGGCTCGTGATCGGGCCGACCACCCGGGTCGAGGCGCGGATGCGCAACGCCCTGTACGCCCGCCTGCAGGACCTGCCGGTGAGCTTCCACGACCGGTGGCCGAGCGGCCAGCTGCTCTCGCGCGCGGTCAGCGACCTCGGGCTCATCCGCCGGTGGCTCGCCTTCGGCCTGATCCTGCTGGTCGGGAACCTGCTCGTCCTCGTGGCCGGCGCCGTGATCCTCATCTCGATGAACTGGCTGCTGGGCGTGATCTTCTTCGCCTGCGCACTGCCGCTGTGGATCGTCGGCTACCGGTTCGAGGGTCGCTACTCGGAGGTGGCCCGGCGCAGCCAGGACCAGTCCGGCGACCTCGCCACGATGGTCGAGGAATCGGTGCACGGCATCCGCGTGCTGAAGGCGTTCGGTCGTGGCAAGCACGCGCTGCGCTCCTTCCGCGAGCAGGCCGAATCGCTGCGTTCGACCGAGATCGAGAAGGCGCGGCTCGATGCGAGCATCTGGGTCTGGCTCCTGATCGTGCCCGCGGTCGCGGTCTCGATCTGCCTCGTGCTGGGCGTCTGGCTCGCGGCGCAGGGGCAGCTCTCGGTCGGCGAGCTCGTGGCGTTCTTCGCGACCGCGGCCGTGCTGGCGTGGCCGATCGAGTCGATCGGGTTCCTGCTCGCCTTCTCGCTCGACGCGAGGACGGCGACCGACCGGTTCTTCGACGTCATGGACACCGAGAACGACATCACCGACCCCGAGCGGCCGGACGCGGTCGAGCGGCCGCGCGGCGAACTCGTCTTCGCGGACGTGCACTTCCGCTACCAGGATGCCCCGTCGAGGCATGCCGACCTGCTCGACGGCGTCGACCTCGTGGTGCGGCCGGGGGAGACCATGGCGCTCGTCGGGCTCACCGGCAGCGGGAAGACGACCATGACCGCGCTCGTCTCGCGACTGTACGACGTCACCGCCGGCGCGGTGAGGATCGACGGCATGGACGTCCGCGCGCTCACGCGCGAGGAGCTGCGCACCCACGTCGCGATGGCGTTCGAGGATGCGACGCTGTTCTCGGCGTCGGTGCGCGAGAACGTGCTGCTCGGTCGGCCGGAGTTCGGCCGCGAGGCCGTGGAGGCGGACCCTGGGGTCGGCGCCGAGGCCGAGCGGGTGCTCGACGAGGCGCTGCGCATCGCGCAGGCGGGCTTCGCCTACGACCTGCCCGACGGCGTCGACACGAAGGTCGGCGAGGAGGGCATGAGCCTGTCGGGCGGCCAGCGGCAGCGACTCGCGCTCGCGCGGGCCGTCGCGGCGAGTCCCTCGGTGCTCGTGCTCGACGATCCGCTGTCGGCGCTCGACGTCGCCACGGAGGCGCGCGTCGAGGAGGAGCTGCGCACCGTGCTCGCCGAGACGACGGCGCTGATCGTCGCGCACCGGCCGTCGACCGTCATGCTCGCCGACCGGGTGGCCCTGCTCGAGGACGGCCGGATCACGGCCGTCGGGGCGCACTCCGACCTGCTCCGCGAATCCGACCACTACCGGTTCGTGATCTCGAGCCTCGAGGCCGAGGAACGCGGCGCGGGGGCGGCGGCATCCGACCCCGTCGACCGAGAACCCGATGCAGCCGACGACCGGAAGGAGGCGACCCGATGAGCACCGTCGTCGGAGTCCAGGGCGAGGAGCGCCACGACTACACGAAGGCCGAATCGCGCGCGCTCCGCGCGCGGAGCCTGCGGCTGCTCGGAACGCTGCTCCGGCCCGAGCGCGGGCGGCTGTGGGCGACCCTCGCGATCGTCGTGGTCTCCACGGCGGCCCAGGTCGCCGGTCCGGCGATCATCGCGTACGGCATCGACCAGGGCCTCCCCGCGCTGCTCGCGCAGGACTGGATGCCGCTCGGCCTCGCCGGATTCGCCTACCTGCTGACGGGCGCCGCGGGCGCGTTCCTCATCGCCGTGTACATCCGCCTGTCCGCACGGGTCAGCCAGGCGGTGCTCATCGACCTGCGCACGCGGGTGTTCCTGCACACGCAGAAGCTCTCGCTCGAGTTCCACGAGTCCTACACGTCGGGCCGCATCATCTCGAGGCAGACGAGCGACCTCGATGCGATCCGGGAGCTCCTCGACGAGGGCATCAACCAGCTCATCCGCGGCGTGCTCTACATGGCGTTCACCGCGGTGGCGCTCGTGTGGCTCGACTGGATCAGCGGGCTCGTGCTGCTCGCCGCGCTCGTGCCGCTGGCGTTCCTCACCCGGTGGTTCCAGGTGCGTTCGCAGGCGTTCTTCCGCCGGTCGCGGGTGGCCAGCGCGAAGCTCATCGTGCAGTTCGTCGAGACCATGACCGGGATCCGCGCGGTGCAGGCGTTCCGCAAGGAGCGGCGCAACGAGCGCGAGTTCGGCGAGCTGGTCGAGGACTACCGGGACGTGAACGCACGCGTGCTCGGACTCTTCGCGATCTACAACCCCACGCTCGCCGTGATCGGCTACGCGGCGGTCGCCGCGGTGCTCCTCATCGGCGGCTTCCGCGTCGTCGACGGCGCCATGGAGATCGGGGTCCTGCTCGCGACGGTGCTGTACACCAAGCGCTTCTTCGATCCGATGGAGGAGCTCGCGATGTTCTACAACTCGTACCAGTCGGCCGCGAGCGCGCTCGAGAAGATCTCGGGCGTGCTCGAGGAGGACCCGAGCGTGCCGGACCCGGCCGACCCGGTCGACCTCTGGACGGCCGACGGCCACCTGCGCTTCGAGGACGTCGAGTTCGCGTACACCGCCGGCCGGGTCATCCTGCCGCGGTTCGACCTGGACGTCCCGGCCGGCCAGACCATCGCGCTCGTCGGCACGACGGGCGCGGGCAAGTCGACGCTCGCGAAGCTCATCGCGCGCTTCTACGACCCGACGTCCGGCCGGGTGAGCCTCGACGGCGTCGACCTCGCCCGGATGCACCCGAAGGACCTGCGCCGCGCGATCGTGATGGTCACGCAGGAGGCGTACCTGTTCAGCGGGTCGGTGGCCGACAACATCGGCCTCGGCCGGCCGGATGCCCCGTTCGAGGAGATCGTGCGGGCGGCGAAGGCGGTCGGCGCGCACGAGTTCATCGAGTCGCTGCCGAACGGGTACGACACCGACGTGAACAAGCGCGGCGGCCGGGTGAGCGCCGGCCAGCGGCAGCTCATCTCGTTCGCGCGCGCGTTCCTGGCGGACCCGGCGGTGCTGATCCTCGACGAGGCGACCTCGTCGCTCGACATCCCGAGCGAGCGGCTCGTGCAGGACGGCCTGCAGACGCTGCTGAAGGATCGCACGGCCGTGATCATCGCGCACCGGCTGTCGACGGTCGCGATCGCCGACCGCGTGCTCGTGATGGAGCACGGCCGGATCGTCGAGGATGGCTCGCCGGCCGAGCTGACCGGCGGCGGCGGCCGCTTCGCGGCGCTGCACGAGGCCTGGCTCGACTCGCTCGTGTAGGCGCGCCGCCGCCGCCGAGGAGGCTCGGCCGGGACGAACCCGGCCGAGCCGACCCGGCCCGCGGATCTCCGCGGGCCGGGCGGCGTGCCCCTCAGCTCGGCACGCCTGCGACGCCGCGGCCGGGGTCGGCGGGAGGCCGTCCCACCCGGTCACGGCGACGTCTGGAGGGCATGCCACGAGCCTCGCGGAACGCGGGCCCCACGGCATCCGCGTCAGCCCCGAGCCGGCCCGGGGGTCCGCACTGAGTCGTCAGCCGGTCGGCACTGGGTCGTCGGCCGGGCACCGAGTCGTCAGCCGGTCCGCGCGGGTGCCGCGGCGGCGGGCGCGGTCCGCGGCCGCCGGCCGCGACCGCGGGTCGGGCGCGGGCGGCCCGCCTCGCCGCGCCGGTACAGGCCGTCGTCGAGCGGGAGTTCGCGGCGCCGCAGTTCCGGGAGCCACCACACCACGTTCGCCCACGCGACGATGAACACGACGACCGCCGTGATGGTCCCGTGCAGCGGCGGGCGTCCCGCGGTCGCGAGGAGCACGAGGGACCCGAGCACGAGCGCGATCGAGCTCGCGAGCACCGACAGCGTGAGCCAGTCGATCCCGCGCGAGCGGCGGATGGCCGCGCGTCGTCCGCCGATCGGGAGCCAGTCGACCGTGAGCACGATCGCGACCGCGATCCCGCCGACCGCGAGGATCGCGAGGTCCCAGCCGAGCGGCGGCTCGAGGAGCGCGGCGAGCAGGTCGGGCGCCGCGGGGTCGATCTCGGCCCAGTACTGGAGCGCCGGCAGGACGGCCCCGAGGAGGGCGAACGCGCCCAGCATGAGCGCCGAGCGGACGACGTTCCACGGCACGGTGTTCGCGCGCGCGGTCGACGCCATCCGCACGGCCACGGCGATGAGGACCGCGGTGACCGCGCCGCAGAGCACCGACATCACGAGGTTGCTCCGCGCCACAGCTACCCAGAGCGGCACGAGGCTCGCGAGGGCGACCACGCCGTATCGCAGCGCCGGACCGCGCGCCTGCGTGCGCGCGGCGGCGATCGACGTCCGGAGGTCGGGGTCGTCCGCGGCCGCGGCCGCGCGGCCCCAGAGCCGCCGGACGCGCGCGATGCCGAGCGCGAGGACGACCGCGGCGACCACGACGAGCACCCACGCGAACGTCGCCGCGAAGGGCGAGGGCGCGAACGCGGTCCAGGTCAGGAGCCAGGCCGCGGCGCCCGAGATGCCGACGATGAGCGCGAGCCGAGGCGGATCGGCGACGGCGGGCACGGCCACCAGGAACGGGCGCAGGACCGCGAGGACCGCCTGCACGGCGACGAGCAGCACGCGGTTGCGCGGGCGCGTCGTGCTGCGGTCCACGAGCCGCACGGCCCGCGACGCGAGCGCGAATCGGTAGGAGGGGTCGAGGTTCCAGAGCGTGTCCGTGCCCGCGCGCAGCCGGGCCCGCTGCGCGTCCGCGGGCGACCTCGGCTCGTCCGCCTCCCCGCCCGCGGCGGGGCCGGCGGACGCGCGGGCGACCGCCGCCGGCACGGAGGTCGGCACGGCGGCCGGCGCTGCCGCCGGCGATGCCGACTTCGCTGCCGGCACGGGTTCCGGTGCCTCGGTCCGGTCGGCGTCGCCGCCCGGCTGGCGCCCGTACGGCGACCGGCCGTCGGCGGCGTACCGCTCCTCGTCGGCCTGGAGCAGCACCTGGTCCTGCACCCGGCGGACGACGTCGTGCACCTCGTCGGGCGACAGGCCGCGCGCGAGGAACCGGGCGAGTCCCGCGGCCCCGTCGAGCCGCCCCCACCACCAGTCGTTGACCCGCCACTCGGCCGCGAGGAATCCGAGGAAGTTGCCGAACCCGTACCCGGCGAGCTTGGTCTGCCGGTCGAGTGGGACGAGCTCGGGCGCCGCGAGCCGCTCGGCGATCGTCTCCGGCCGGATGCGCGGGGTCCGCAGCAGGCCCTGGAGGCGCGTGCGGAACCGGTCGTCCATGAGCGCCGTGAACCGGTGCGGGTTCGCGGGCGGTTCGTCGACGCCGATCGCCCAGTAGGTGACGTGCGACAGCGACGCGGGCACGCCGCCGGCGTTGAGGAGCGGCGGCAGGTCGTTCGCGTGCAGGCCGGCGGCGACGCGGTGGATCGCGTGCCAGGTCGACCCCGGCCAGGCGCCGAGGTCGGCCTCGCCCGCGTCGGCCCGTGCATCGACCGCTCGGCTCAGGTCCGCGAGTTCGCCGATCGCGGCGTCGAGCGCGCGCCAGTGCGGGCCGGCGTCGACCGCGTCGGATGCCGCGATCCACGCGTCGACCCAGCGCTCGGCGTCGGCACGGGCCGGGATCCCGCGGGGCGGCAGGGTGGCGAGCCGGTCGAGCAGCACGCGCTCGGTCGCGGCGTCGCGGCTGCCGGTCGCGTCGATCAGCGCGTCGTACGCGGCGCGGCGGACCGCGCGCAGCTGGAACCCGCGGCGCGAGCCCGGGGCATCCGGCACCGACTCGAGCGCGCGCGCCCAGTCGAGCACGCAGGATGCCGCGTCCGCGAGTGCCGACGGCGACCGGAGCACGCGGTCGGGGTCCTCCTCGGCCAGTCGCGCGAACCGCTCGACCGCGACCGCCTCGAGCGCGCCGAGCGCGACGCGGTCGACCGGCGGGTAGGAGCGCCGACGCCGGCCCGGGCTGTGCAGCTGCCAGAGGCTGGGTTGCGCGAGCGTCTCGACGAGGTGGTCGGCGACGGCGCCGCCCTGCGCGCGCACGTACGCGCGCCGACGGGCTGCGAGCGCGTCGGGCGTCGCGGCGGCAGCCGCCGCGAGCGCGGACGTGCTCTGCCTGCGGCCGTCCGCGACGAGGCGGAGCGCGTTGAAGCGCGCGAGCTCGTCGACCTCGCCCGACACCGATTCGCGGCGGAAACTGCGGCTGAACATCGCGCCGAGCGCGGGGAAGAACCGGGACGCGTCCGGGTCCCACGGCGCCGGGCCGCCGAGCGGGGGATCGGGTTCGGGGTCCAGGAACAGCAGCGCCCGGTCGGCGAGCCGCTCGGACGGCCGGAGCCGCGCGGCGCGCAGTGCGCGGTCGATCGGGACGTTGTCGAAGACCGCGCCGTCGATCACTCGGTACGGCTGCCCGGGCTGGGCGCGATGCAGGCCGAACGCGAAGCGCAGGTCGCGCCGGGCGGCGACGGTGCCCCGCGGGTCGGTCCGCGCATCCACGATGGGGCCGGGGTCGTCGGGGTCGCCGGGGCCGGGCCACTCGGTCGACGCGATCTCGGCGGGCTCGAACCCGCCGGCGAGCGACGACGTCGACCGGGCCGCGAGGGCGAGCTGCCAGAGCTGCTCGAGGTCGTCGGCGAGCTTGCCGTCGTAGGGCGGCGCGGCCCGGCGCGGCACGAGGTTGTCGAGGTGGTGCCGGTCGCTGCCGACGAAGTGGAAGTGGCCGCGCCCGTCCGACGCGTCCTCCTCGTACGCGTCCTGCGCGTCGATGATCGTCGTCGACAGGTCGACGCCGACGTAGTCGGCCACGAGGTCGGGGTGCGCGCCGCGCGCGAGGTAGAGGTCGCCCATGGCCGTGCGCACGCGCCGGCGGAAGTAGCCCTCGCCGCGCATCAGCGCGTGGATGCCCCGGTCGCCGGGCTCGTTCAGCAGGCCCCAGAAGCCGCCCACGGTGCTCCAGGTCCGCAGGAGCCCGTCGAGGGACATCCCGGCGCGCTGCGCGACCGCGTAGACGACCGCGTTGAGCCCGCCCGCGCTCGCGCCCGCGAGCAGGTCCACCTCGACGCGGTCGTATCCGGCGGCGTCGAGGAGCTCGGCGTAGGCGCGCACCCGTTCCTCGATCGCGGGCGAAGGTTCGGCCCCGCGCGACCAGGGCAGGAGCGCCCAGGTCTCGTCGCCGACGTCGTAGAGGCGGATGCGCCGGAGCAGGTCGACCTCGGCGGCCACGCCGCCGATCCAGACCGCGAGGCTCACGCCGCCGCGCATGGCGAGCGAGATGCGCAGCGTACGCGTCGCGCTCGGCTTCGGCGCGCGCGCCTCGCCGAGCCGGACGCGCTGCTCGCGGAGCACGTCGGCGACGCGACGCCCCGGCCCGATGGGAACGACGACGACGGGCCGCGGCGCGCGGCGCGTGCGATCGGAAGCGGCCATGCCCGGCTCCTCGGGTATGCGGTCTCGTCCGCCGGGGGCGGGTGCCCCCGATCGGCCCTGCGACTCCGAGTGTGGCACGCGGGTCGCGGCGTGCGCAGCAGCCGGGCGGGGCGCCCGGACCACGACCGTTCCCCCGTTTGGGGGACACCAGGGTCTGTCCGGCGGGGCCGTACTCGCGCTATCGTCGGCAACTGCGGGGGGAAAGCGCACGGTCGTCCGTGCGCGTTGAGGACGGAGGTCCGATGACCGGAACTGCGACGACCCCGCTGCGGGTGGTGATCGCCGACGACGCACTGCTGCTGCGCGAGGGGATCCAGACGGTCCTCGAGGGCGGCGGCATCGAGGTCGTCGGCTCCTACGGCACGGGCGACGAACTCGTCGCCGCAGTCCGCCGCGGCGGCATCGACGCCGCGGTGCTCGACATCCGCATGCCGCCCGACTACCGCGACGAGGGCATCGTCGCGCTCGAGACGATCCGCGGCGAGGGCGCCCACATCGGCGTGCTGCTGTTGTCGATGTACGCGACGCCCGAGTACGCGGTGCGCGTGATGGGCGCGGGCAGCGGCACCGGCTACCTGCTGAAGGAGCGCGTCTCCGAGCCGCAGACGCTCGTGCGCGCCGTGCAGACCGTCGCCGAGGGCGGGTCCGTCGTCGACCCAGAGGTCGTCGAGAAGCTCGTCCAGCGCACGCGCGCCGACGATCCGCTCTCGAGGCTCACCGAACGCGAGCGCTCCGTGCTGGAGCTGATGGCGCAGGGCTACTCGAACGGCGGCATCGCGCAGACCCTGTTCCTCGGCCTGAAGACGGTCGAGACCCACGTGCGGAGCATCCTGCAGAAGCTCGGCCTCGAGGAATCCCCCGAGCACCATCGCCGCGTGCTCGCGGTGCTCGCCCTGCTCGGCGAACGCTGATGGAACCCGGGCGCGAGCGACTGTCGCCGGCCCAGCTGGCGATCCTGGTCGGCGTCTTCGTGCTGAGCGTCGTCATGGAGGTCACCGGATTCCTCGCGACCCCGTCCGCGGATCGCGAGGAGGTGTCCTACGCGACGCTGCATGCGGTCGTCCCCGCGGTGTTCCTCGTCTGCGCGGGCGTCGCGTGGCGCATCGGCCCGACGCCGATGCCGGCACGGCTCATGGTCACCTTCGCGGTGCTGTGGATCCCGCAGTCGTTCTACCAGGCGATCGAGCAGGCCGGCTGGCTCTGGCCGATCCTGCTCGGCGTCGACCTCGGCTGGGCGGTGGCCGCGGGCATCCTCGTCCTGGTCTACCCGCGAGGATGGCTCGACGACGCGTTCGACCGCTGGGTCGCGGGCATCGCGCTCGTGGCCAGCTTCGTGAACCTGCTCGGCAAGATCCTGCTCGCGGGGCCCGGCGACGCGCCGTGCGAGTGCGCCCCGAACCCGTACCAGATCGCCGAGCTCCCCGGGCTCTACACGTTCATCGACAGCGGCTACCGGCTCATCGGCGCCGCGCTGCTGCTCGCGATCGCGGTGCGGCTGCTGGTCCGCTGGGTCCGGGGGAGCGTGCCGGCGCGCATCGTCGCCTTCCTGATGCCGCTCGCCATCCTGATCTGGGGCGTGACGGTCGCCGCGCAGGCGGTCACCTACGCGGCGTCGACGACCGCGGACATGGTGCTCAGGACCGTCTCGCTCTTCGCCATGGCCTCGATCCCGGTGAGCTTCGTGGCCGGCATCTCGCACACGCGCAACCTGCGCGGCCGGGTCGCCGACCTCATGCGGATCACGCGCGAGGGCACGGACCGCGGCCTCTGGGCCGATTCGCTCGCGCGCGTGCTCCGGGACGCCTCGGTGCGCGTCTACTGGTGGGACGAGGAGCGCGGCGCCTACATCGACGCGGACGGCGAGCTCGCCGAGCCGACCGACGTCGAGGGCCGCAGCGCGCACAGCATCCTGCCCGTGTCGTCGCCGCAGGGCGTGCCGATCGCGCTCATCCGCCACGACCGCGTGCTCACCGAGAACTCGAGGCTCCTCGAGGGCGTCTCGAGCGCCCTCCGGCTCTCGGTCGACAACGGGCGGCTGCGCTCCGAGGTCGAGCGCACGCTCCAGCAGGTCCGCGATTCCCGCCAGCGCATCGTCGAGGCCGGGGTCGAGGCGCGCCGGCGCATCGAGCGCGACCTGCACGACGGCGCCCAGCAGCAGCTCGTCGCGCTCGGGATGAAGCTCCGCGTCGCCGCGAACCGCGCGGGCCAGGCCGGGCAGCCCGAGCTCAAGGCCGACCTCGAGGACGCGATCGCCGCGCTCAACCAGGGGCTGCGCGAGCTCCGGGAGCTCGCGCACGGCATCCACCCGAGCCTGCTCGTGACGGGCGGGCTCACGCTGGCCGTGCCCGAGCTCGCGGGACGCTCGCCGGTGCCCGTCGAGGTCGACGTGCAGGCCGAGGGGCGCCTGCCCGAGATCATCGAGTCGACGGCGTACTTCGCGATCGCCGAGTTCCTCGCGAACGTCGGCAAGCACTCGCACGCGACGCGGGCCTGGGTGCGCGCGCACGTCCTCGACGGCGAGCTGCTCATCGTGGTGCGCGACAACGGCCGCGGCGGGGCGTCGCTCGACGCGGGGTCGGGCGTGCAGGGCATCGTCGACCGGATCGACGCGGTGGGCGGCACGCTCGAGCTCGAGAGCCCCGCGGGCGCGGGGACGACCGTGACCGTGCGGATCCCGCTCCGGGGGTCGCTCCTGCCGGCGTGAGGCTGACCGTCGGGCGCGCGAGGCGTGCGCCGGACACCGACGTCTCGCGCGGTCAGCCCCGCCAGCGGCACGCCGCGAGGTCGATGCGGTAGCCGTCCTCGTCGGCCGCGGGGCGCGTGGGCGTGCCCTCCGCCTCGTAGTGCGCGAGCGCTCGACGGGCGTGGCCGGTGGGCGGGCGCCCGCCCGCGCGGACCACGCGCCACCACGGGACATCCGAGCCGTACCTCGCCATGACCGTGCCGACGGCGCGCGCGCCGCGCGAGCCGAGCATCGCCGCGACGTCGCCGTAGGTGGCGACCTGCCCGCGGGGGATGTCGGCGACGACCGCGAGCACGGCGTCCACGAACTCGGGCAGCTCGTCGGCCGGGGTCATCCCGATCGTGCTCAGAGCTCGAGCGCGCCGATGACGTCGCCGTACTCGCTCTCGCCGACGTCCCGGAAGCCGATGCGGTGGAAGAACTCGCCGGGGCCGCCCTCGCCGGCCTCCCACAGCACGCTGATGCGGTCGACGCCGCGGCGCTTCGCCTCCTGCGCGAGGGCCTCGGCGAGGAACCGGCCGACGCCCTGGCCCTGCGCCTCGGCGTCGACGTTGATCCGCCAGATGCACGCACGGAAGTACTCGTGGTCGTTGTCGGGGTCGAAGGTGCCGTGGATGAACCCCACGACCCGGCCGGTCGACGCCGTCACGGCGACGCGCTGCCACGTGGTCGAGGGGTCGACGACCGTGGTCTCGGCGGCGTAGGTGACCGGGGTGATGAACTGCTCCTGCCCGGGCTTCAACGAGAGTCCGTTCGCCGCGACGATGTTGGACGCGTTCAGTTCCTCGAGTCGCAGGTCAGCCATGGCCCAAGGGTAATCGAGCGGTGCGCGTCAGGATAGCCGGGGATGTCTCGATGTCGAGACATCTCCGGGCAGACGGTAGACTGGCGGATGGCGTGCCCGGCCACCCCCGAGGCATCCTCGGTTTCCCGCGCGATCCAAAGGAGCACTTCCTCTTGTCCAAGATCAAGGTTGAAGGCACCGTCGTCGAGCTCGACGGCGACGAGATGACCCGAATCATCTGGCAGGCCATCAAGGACCAGCTGATCCACCCGTACCTCGACATCGACCTCGAGTACTACGACCTCTCGATCCAGAAGCGCGACGAGACCGACGACCAGATCACGATCGACGCGGCGCACGCGATCCAGAAGCACGGCGTCGGCGTGAAGTGCGCGACCATCACGCCCGACGAGGCCCGCGTCGAGGAGTTCGGCCTCAAGAAGATGTGGCGTTCGCCCAACGGCACCATCCGCAACATCCTCGGCGGCGTGATCTTCCGCGAGCCGATCATCATCTCGAACATCCCGCGGCTCGTCCCGGGCTGGAACAAGCCGATCATCGTCGGCCGCCACGCGTTCGGCGACCAGTACCGCGCGACCGACTTCAAGTTCGACGGCCCCGGCACCCTCACGATGACCTTCACCCCGCAGGACGGCTCCGAGCCGCAGCAGTTCGAGGTGTTCCAGGCGCCCGGCTCCGGCGTCGCCATGGGCATGTACAACCTCGACGAGTCGATCCGCGACTTCGCGCGCGCCTCGCTGAACTACGGCCTCTCGCGCAACTACCCGGTGTACCTCTCGACCAAGAACACGATCCTGAAGGCCTACGACGGCCGCTTCAAGGACCTGTTCCAGGAGGTCTTCGAGGCCGAGTTCAAGGAGCAGTTCGACGCCGCAGGCCTCACCTACGAGCACCGCCTCATCGACGACATGGTCGCGGCGTCGCTGAAGTGGGAGGGCGGCTACGTCTGGGCCTGCAAGAACTACGACGGCGACGTGCAGTCCGACACCGTCGCGCAGGGCTTCGGCTCGCTCGGCCTCATGACCTCGGTGCTCGCGACCCCGGACGGCAAGGTCGTCGAGGCGGAGGCCGCGCACGGCACCGTCACGCGCCACTACCGCCAGCACCAGCAGGGCAAGCCGACCTCGACGAACCCGATCGCCTCGATCTACGCGTGGACGCGCGGCCTCGCGCACCGCGGCAAGCTCGACGGCAACCAGGAGCTCATCGACTTCGCGTCGACGCTCGAGCAGGTCGTCATCGAGACCGTCGAGTCGGGCGCGATGACCAAGGACCTCGCGCTCCTGGTCGGCCCGGAGCAGGGCTACCAGACGACCGAGGAGTTCCTCACGTCGATCTCGGACAACCTCAAGGCCCGCCTCGCGGCGTGACCTGCGCCTCGCGGCGCGAGCGAAGGGCCGGATGCCTCGTGGCATCCGGCCCTTCGCCGTCCGGGCGGAGATCCGGCGAGATCACAGCGGATTCCCGGGGAAGCGGCGAGGTGCCCGGACCGGGCCGCGTTCGCGCGGAACGCCCGTTTCCGGAAGGTCACGGGTTTGTAAAGAACCCGGACGAACTCCTCGCGCGAGCTTGCATCGTGTTTGTTCGTAAGCTTTACTAACAAACATGACGGCGACGCAGCTCTCCCACGGTCGGACCCTCCGACCGACCGCGAAGGTGCTGCCCGAACACGCCCGCGGTCACAACCGCTCCCTCGTGCTCCAGACGCTCTACCGCTCCACCGGCCTCAGCCGTGCGGACGTCGCGCGCGAGACCGGCCTCACGCGCGTCACGGTCTCCGACCTCGTCGCCGAGCTCATCGCCGACCGCCTCGTGATCGAGCTCGGCCAGCGCGAGGACGCCCGTCCCGGCAAGCCCGCGACCCTGATCGGCTTCGACCGGGCGGCCTTCCAGATCCTCGCGATGGACCTCTCCGACGACGTGGTCTTCCGCGGCGCCGTGCTCGACCTGGGCGGCGAGATCATCGCCCGCTCCGAGGTGCCGCTCGCCGGCGCCACCGGCGCGGAGGCCGTCGCCCGCGTGATCGAACTCGCCGACGCGGTCGCCGCGATGGCCACGACCGACGTGCTCGGCATCGGCATCGGCTCGCCGGGCATCGTCGACGCCGCCGGCGTCGTCCGCACGGCCCCCAACCTCGGCTGGTCCGACGTCGACCTGCAGGGGCTGCTCTCCGAGCGCTTCGGACTGCCCGTGCTGGTCGCGAACGACGCGAACGCGGCGGTCTACGCCGAGCACGCCTTCGGCGACGCCGACGGCGACATCATGCTCGTCAAGGTCGGCCACGGTGTCGGCGCCGGGCTCCTGCTCGGCGGCCGGGCCGTCTTCGGCTCGGCCTCGGCCGCGGGCGAGATCGGCCACGTCGTCGTCGGCACCGACGGCGGCCCGCTGTGCGCGTGCGGCAAGCACGGATGCCTCGAGGCCTGGCTCGCCGCCCCGCGGCTCGCCGCGCGCCTCGCGGGCGTCTCGGACGACGCCGAACGCGACCTCACGCTTCGGGAGGCAGGACGCCGGCTCGGCATCATCCTCGCCCCCGTGGTCGGAGCGCTCGACCTGCACGACATCGTGCTGAGCGGCCCGACCGAACTGCTTGATGGCCCGCTGGCAGCAGCGGCCATCGAGACGATCCGGACACGCACGATGGCCGAGTTCACCGGTTCGCTGACACTCAGGATGACCACGCAGGGGCAGGACATCGTCCTGCTCGGTGCGGCCGTCATGGTGCTCTCCGGGCAACTCGGGGTCTCCTAGCGCGACACCGGCGACAGGCTCGGATGGCTCTGATCCGGCCGAACTGCATCACACCCCAACCAAGAGAAGGAAATCGCAATGAAGAGAAAGTACGCAGCAGTGGCGGCCCTCGCCACGGCATCTGCCCTCGTTCTCGCCGGTTGCAGCTCGACCGGTGGCGACACCGCGTCCGAGGACACTGCCGAAGGCCAGAACATCACCCTGTGGCTCATGGGCGGGGACACCCCCGACGCGCTCCGCGACTACCTCAAGTCGGAGTACAAGGACGCCACCGGTGGCACGCTCACGATCGAGGAGCAGGGCTGGGGTGACGCCGTCGCCAAGCTGACGACCGCGCTTCCGGACGCCGCGAACACGCCCGACGTGACGGAGATCGGCAACACCTGGTCGCCCACGTTCACCAACGCCGGCGCGTTCACCGACCTGTCCGACATGTACGAGGAGCTCGGCGGCGACTCGCTGCTCGAGTCGTTCGTCGAGGTCGGCAAGGTCGACGGCAAGAACTACGCCCTGCCGTACTACTTCGGCTCGCGCTACAACTTCTACCGCAAGGACATCTGGGCGGCGGCCGGCAAGACCGTCCCCACCACCCTCGCCGAGTTCGACGAGACCGTGAAGTCGCTGCGCACCGACACCCAGTCCGGCTTCTACATCGGCGGCAGCGACTGGCGCAACGGCATCTCGTGGATCTTCGCCAACGGCGGTGAGCTCGCGGTCAAGGACGGCGACAAGTGGGTCGGCGCCCTGTCGTCCGACGAGTCCGTCAAGGGCCTCGAGGAGTTCCAGTCGCTCTTCACCGAGGCGTCCAACGCCCCGGCGACCGAGTTCGACAGCACCCCGTGGGTGAACATCAACAACAACGAGGCCACGGGTGCCCCCGAGGCCGCCACGATCATCGCTCCCGGATGGGCGCACTGGTCGATCGGCGACCTGGCTCCGGACCCCAAGGACGACACCAAGACGGTCGCGACCTGGAACGACGACGTCTTCGGCACCTTCGTGCTCCCGGGCGTCGACGGTGGATCGGCTCCGGTCTTCGCCGGCGGCTCGAACATCGCCGTCTCGGCCGCCAGCAAGAACCAGGCCGGCGCCAAGGAGCTCATGAAGATCATCTTCTCCCCCGAGTACCAGCAGATGCTCGGCGAGAACGGCCTCGGCCCCGCCAACCTGAACTACGCCGACTCCCTCGGGAGCGACCAGTTCGCCAAGGCCCTGGTCGACTCGGCCGCCGGCTCGAAGCTGACCCCCGCCGCTCCCGGCTGGGCGGCCGTCGAGGGCGCCGGACTCCTCGAGGAGTTCTTCGGCAAGGTCTCGGCCGGCGGTGACGTCGCCGACCTCGCTGCCGAGTACGACGAGAAGCTGAACGAGCTCCTCAACTAGCACCACCCGAGGGACGGATGCCGGCACCTGCACGCCGGGCACCGGCATCCGTCCCTCCACCCAGACACCCGGGCCGCTGGCGACTCCTCGCTCGCGGCCCGTCGAATGAATGCACCACGACATCCGAAAGGAGGATGAGACCGTGACCGCGACCATCGCCGCGCAGGACCGAACCGCAGCGGCACCGACCAATCGCCCCCGAGGCGCGCGCAAGCGACGGATCTCCGTCCCTCATCTCCTGCTCGTCCCCGCCGTCCTGATCCTCGTCGTCGGCATGGGATACCCGCTCATCTGGCAGTTCGTCACGTCGATGCAGGAATTCGGCATCAAGCAGCAGTTCGGCCAGCCGGCCCCGTTCGTCGGGCTCGAGAACTACATCACCCTCGCGACCGACCCCGACATGTGGGTCGTCGTCGGTCGCTCCCTCGTCTTCTGCTTCGCCACCGCAGCCATCACCGTCGTCGCCGGCGTGCTCCTCGCCGTGCTCATGACCGCGGTCGGCCGGTTCGCGCGACTCACGCTCCAGATCTCCCTGCTGCTGGCCTGGGCGATGCCCGTCGTGGCCGCCATGACCGTCTGGATCTGGCTGTTCGACCGCCGCCGCGGCGTCGTCAACTACCTGCTCGACATGATCCCGGGCGTCGACATGAACCGGTACTCGTGGCTGTCGAACCCGTTCACGTTCTTCCTCGTCGCGTGCGTCATCGTGGTCTGGATGTCGGTCCCCTTCGTCGCCTTCTCGGTCTACGCGGGCCTCACCCAGGTCTCGGACGAGGTGCTCGAGGCGGCCCAGCTGGACGGCGCGAACGGTGCGAAGCGGCTCCGCTGGATCATCCTGCCGATGATCCGCCCGGTGCTCATGATCGTGCTCCTGCTGCAGCTCATCTGGGACCTCCGCGTCTTCACGCAGATCACGATGCTCCAGGACGCCGGCTCCAAGGCGAGCGATTTCGACCTGCTCGGCACGTACATCTACAAGCTCGGCGCCGGCTCGCAGGACTTCGGCATGGCGTCGGCCGTCTCCATCTTCGTTCTCGCACTGACCCTGGCGATCAGCTGGTTCTACGTGCGCAGCCTGCTCAAGGAGGACCAGCAATGAGCCGGTCGACCGTCTCCAAGCTCCCGGAACTCCTCGACGACGTCACCCCGGGCGCGGCACCCATGCCGACCTCGCGGTCCCGCGAGACCAGCCGCCTGCTCCGGCGCGGCACCCGCCGCCTCGGTCGCATCGTCGCCTCGGTGGTCGCGATCGTCGTCGCCCTCGCGTGGGTGTTCCCCGTCTACTGGATGGTGAACTCCTCGCTGCTGTCGAACCGCACGCTGCAGTCCTTCATCCCGACCTTCTTCCCGGTGAACGGCACGCTCGCGAACTACGAGAACGTGCTCTCGGGCGGCTCCTTCTTCACCGCCCTCGGCGTGAGCCTGTCGGTCACGCTCATCGCGGTGTTCGGATGCCTCCTGTTCGCGTTCCTCGCGGCGATCGCGATCAGCCGCTTCAAGTTCCGCGGCCGCAAGACCTTCGTGCTCGCCGTGCTCATCGTGCAGATGCTCCCCGCGGAGGGCCTGTTCATCGCGCAGTACAAGATGGTCTCCTCGGTCGGCCTCCTGAACTCGGTCATCGGCGTGAGCATCATCTACATCGCCGCGGTCGTGCCGTTCACCGTCTGGATGCTGCGCGGCTTCGTGGCCGGCATCCCCGCCGACCTCGAGGAGGCGGCGATGGTCGACGGCCTGAGCCGCACCCAGGCGTTCATGCGGATCACGTTCCCGCTGCTCGCGCCGGGCCTCGTCGCGTCGGGCGTGTTCGCCTTCCTGCAGGCGTGGAACGAGTTCACGGTGGCGCTCGTGCTGCTGCCCGCCGAGGACATGCACACGCTGCCGCTCTGGCTGCGCGGGTTCATCCAGGCCAGCGCGACGCGGGAGACCGACTGGGGCCAGGTCATGGCCGCGTCGGCGCTCGTCGCCGTCCCCGTGATCATCTTCTTCCTCATCGTGCAGGGCCGGATGACGAGCGGGCTCGTGAGCGGAGCCGTCAAGGGATGAACCACGCTGCGCCGTCCGGCGCGGGCGGGGGCCTGCGCCGGGACATCCTCACGACCCTCCTGCCCGGGTTCACCGGGCCGGCGGCACCCGACTGGGTGCTCGCCCGGCTCCGCGACGGCCTCGGCGGAGTCTGCCTGTTCGGCTCGAACGTCGTCGCCCGCGACCAGCTCGCGGCGCTGTGCGCCGAGCTCCGCGGCGCGAACCCGGCCGCCGTCGTCGCGATCGACGAGGAGGGCGGCGACGTCACGCGCCTGTACTACGACCGCGGCGCGCCCTGGCCGGGCAACGCCGTCCTCGGACGGCTCGACGACCCGTCGCTGACCGAGGCGGTCGGCCGGGAGGTCGGCGAGGCGCTGCGCGCGCTCGGCGTCACCATGACGTTCGCGCCCGACGCCGACGTGAACTCGAACCCGGAGAACCCCGTGATCGGCACGCGCAGCTTCGGCGCCGACCCGGCGCTCGCGGCCCGCCACACGGCGGCGTGGGTGCGCGGCGTGCAGTCGACGGGCGTCGACGCGAGCGCGAAGCACTTCCCCGGCCACGGCGACACGTCGGCCGACTCCCACCTCGCGCTGCCGGTCGTCGACGCGCCGCTCGAGGTGCTGCGCGAGCGCGAGCTCGTGCCGTTCCGCGCGGCGATCGCCGCGGGCGTGCGGTCGATCATGACCAGCCACATCGTGCTGCCGCACCTCGATGCGGAGCATCCGGTCACCCTCTCCCCGAACGTGTTGCGTCGCCTGCTCCGCGGGGAGCTGGGGTATGCGGGCGTCGTCGTCAGCGACGCGCTCGACATGCACGGGGCGAGCGGCGTGCACGGCATCCCCGAGGCTGCCGTGCGCGCCCTCGTCGCGGGCTGCGACCTCCTGTGCATCGGCCCGGACATCACCGAGGCGCAGGTCGACGAGATCGTCGCCGCGGTCGAGGCCGCGGTCGCCGCGGGCCGCCTCGACGCCGACCGGGTCGCCGAGGCGGCGGGCCGAGTGCGCGCGCTCGCCGATGGCGGGTCGGGAACGACGGATGCCGCGACCGGCGGCCCGACCGCGGCCGACACGGCCTCCGCGGTGGGCGTCGACGACGTCCTCCGCGCGTTCGACCTCGTCGACGGCGCGCTCGCGCCGCTGCGCGGCGCCGGCTCGGTCGGCACCGTGGTCCGCGTGGACACCGTGCCGAACATCGCGGTCGGCATCGCGCCGTGGGGGCCGTTCGCGGCCGAGGCATCCGATGCGCCGTCGTGGCTGTCGGCCGCCGAGACCGTCGCGCTCGACGCGGCGCATCCGCTCGCCGACCCGGCCGCGCTCGCGGGCCCGGTCGTCGTGATCGGCAAGGACCTCCACCGGTTCCCGTTCGCCGTCGACGCGATCGCCGCGCTCCGCGCGGCGCGCGACGACGTCGTGACCGTCGACCTGGGCTGGCCGTCGGACGACCGCGCGGTCGCCGACGTCTCGGGCTTCGGCGCCTCCCGCCTCGTCGGCGAGGCCGTCATCCGGCTCGTCGGCGACGCGCTGGGCGCGGATGCGGCGGTGACCGCATGAGGCTCGGCATCGACATCGGCGGCACCAAGACCGCGGCCGTCGCGATCGGCGAGGACGGCGAGCTCAGCGACCAGGTGCGCATGCCGACCGGCTTCGGGGCGGACCAGGTCGTCGCGACCGCGCTGCGCACCGTCGAGCGCATGAGCGACCTCGCGGGCGTCGACGCATCGGCCTTCGCCTCGATCGGCATCGGGATCCCCGGCGCCGTCGACAGCGCGACCGGTCGCGTCCGCCACGCCGTCAACCTCGGCCTCGAGGGACTCGACCTCGGCTCGCGCCTCAGCGACCGGCTCGGCGTCGACGTCCGCGTCGAGAACGACGTGAAGGCCGCGGCACTCGGCGCCCACCACCTGCTCGGCATCGCCGACGGGATCCGGAAGCACTCGATGGCGTACCTGAACCTCGGCACCGGGATGGCGGCGGGCATCGTGCTCGACGGCACGCTGCTGCGCGGGGGGCACGGCGTCGCGGGCGAGATCGGGCACATCCCGGTCGACCCGGCCGGCGAGCAGTGCGGCTGCGGCCAGCGCGGATGCCTCGAGACGTTCGCGTCGGGCTCGGCGCTCGCGCGCATGTGGCCGACCGAGCACCCGCTGCCCGGGCGCGACCTGTTCGACCGCGCCGACGCCGGCGAGCCCGACGCGGTCGCGGTGCGCGAGCGGTTCCTCACGGGCGTCGCGTCGGCGGTGCGCCTGCTCGTCCTCACGACCGACGTCGAGGACGTCGTCATCGGCGGTGGGCTCGCGGCGCTCGGCGACGACCTCCTCGTCGGCGTCCGGCGTATCCTCGTCGCGTGGTCCGCGGACTCCGCCTTCCTCGACTCGCTCGACCTGGCCCGCCGGGTGCAGGTCATCCCGAACGGATTCCCGGCGGCCGCCGTCGGGGCCGCGTTGATCGGAGGGCCCGCATGGCAGAAGTCGTGATCGTACGCGACCAGGACGAGGCGGGCGAGCTCGCGGCGACCGCGATGCTCGCGCCCGTGCGCGCGTCCGCCGACGCCGTGCTCGGCTTCGCGACCGGGTCGACGCCGCTGACGACGTACCGGGCCATGGCCCGGCGCATCGCCGAGGAGGGCCTCGACGTGTCGCGCGTGCGCGGCTTCGCGCTCGACGAGTACGTCGGGCTCCCGGCGGGGCATCCCGAGGGGTACCGCGCGGTCATCACGCGGGAGGTCGTCGAGCCGCTCGGGCTCGCGCCCGACCTCGTGCGGGTGCCCGACGGCGACCTCGCGAACGTCGGGACAGCGGCGACGGACTACGAGGCCGCGATCGCCGAGGCCGGCGGCGTCGACGTGCAGATCCTCGGGATCGGGCGCACGGGCCACATCGCGTTCAACGAGCCCGGCTCGTCGCTCGCGTCGCGGACGCGCGTGAAGACGCTCACCGAGCAGACCCGGATCGACAACGCCCGATTCTTCGACTCGCTCGACCAGGTCCCGATGCACTGCATCACGCAGGGCATCGGCACGATCCTGGAGGCGCGGCACCTCGTGCTGCTCGCGTTCGGCGAGGGCAAGGCCGAGGCGCTCTCGGCCGCGGTCGAGGGCCCGGTCTCGGCCGGCAACCCTGGCTCCGCCATCCAGTTGCACCCGCACACGACCGTGATCGTCGACGAGGCGGCCGCGTCCCGGCTCGAGCACGCGGCGTACTACCGCTACTCGTGGGCGAACAAGCCCGCGTGGCAGGGCTTCTGAGCCGCTGACGCGGGGGTCGTGCCACGGCGCGACCGGCGGGCGCGCCCGCGAGCGCGCTTGTCGGCGCGTCCTCGCCGCGCGCCGACGTCAGTGGACGAGGCCCTCGGACAGGGCCGTGAGGTAGCCCTCCTCGTCGAAGTCGTCGAGGAGCGCGCGCTGCAGGATGAACCCGGGCGCGGCCGACAGCACGACGGGCGTGACGCGCTCGGCCCACGCGGTCGGATCCTCGCCGCGCGTGCGGGCGGGATCGGTCGCCGCCCACTCGGCGAGCCCCTCGGCGACCGCCGTGCGGAGCCGCAGGAACACCGCGGTGACGAGCGACCGGATCTCGGGGTCGACCACGGCCTCGCCCCAGAGCTGCGGGAGCACGACGCTGAACGGCTCGTGGCGGATGCCGTCGAGCAGCGTGCGGATGATCTCGCCGGGGGAGAGGACGCCCAGGCGGCTGCGCTGCTCGAGGAGCTCGTCGCGCCGCGCCTCGAGCACGCGCGCGGCGGCGGCGGCGAAGAGCTCCTGCTTGCCGCCGGGGAAGTTGCCGTAGATCGCGCCTGCGGAGAGCCCGGATGCCTCGACGAGGTCGGCGATCGACGTGCGCGCGTACCCGTGCGCCATGAAGCAGCCGATCGCGACGTCGAGGATCTCCTCGCGACGCGCGGCTCGGTGCGCCTCGCTGACCTTCGGCATCGGACTCCTCCTGGTGCGTCGGCGGGACGACGTGGGTGATTCCGAGGATACGCCGGTGCACGTCGGCGGTTCGGCCCGGAGCGACGCGAAACGAGTGCGCTCCTGCGCGAAGACGGGCAAGCTGGCAGCGAGCGGGGGAGGCGCGCATGCATTCGAACGGGTTCCAGGCGTCGGGGGTGATTGCGGCGTTCGCGGTGGTCCTCGCGGCGCTGGTCGGGTGCGCGCCCGACGCGGCGTCGGATGGGGAAGCGGCCGGCACCACGGCCGTTGCGAGTTCGGCGCCCGGCTCGGGCGCCCCACCGGGATCGGATTCAACGGCCCGGATCGGCCTGCCCCCGGTGCTCGCCGGACGGTGGTGCACTCGGGTCGGCGAGGACGAGTGCTTCGACGCGGCTGAGGTGCTGGCGGAGCATCCGGGTGCGTTCGTCGATGAGTCCGGGCCGGACGACGACGTTCCGGGTGCGACCGTCTACGCGATCTGCCTTCAGGATGAGGGCGGCCGGACGTGCTCGATGGCGGAGACGATGATCCTCGAGTTCTTCCCGCCCGGCGTGGCGTGGGATTGCGACGTGGTCGAGGTGCAGCGGAACGGGTGGCCCTCCTGCGAGCCCGACACCAGGTCGGCGCATGACGTCGAGGAGGGTCGGCTGGTGCATCTCTTCAACCATCAGCAGGACACCGTGTACCACGATGCGTATCCCATGTACCTCGTGGATGGCTGATCCCGGCCGGTCGAGGGGCAGTGGGACTGGAGGACGAGCGCGTCCGCGTTTGACAACCCGACGCGAGAAGATTATAAAAGAACGATCATTCGTTTTTCTAGAACCGGAGGTCCCGGATGTCCCGCGACACGAGCGCCGCGACGGCGGCCGGGCGGGGCGCGCCCGCGCCGACGCCCCCGCGCAGCCCGCACACCCCCCACACGCCGATCGGCCGCGTCGTCGGCCTCGCGCTCGGCCTCGCCGCGCTCGTCGCGGTCGTCGTGCTCGCCTTCGCGTGGCCGAGCGTCACCGCCGAGCCGCACGACCTCCCCATCGCGATCGTCGGCTCCGACGAGGCCGTGGCGGCCGTCTCCGACGCCGTCGACGAGGCGCAGCCCGGCGCCATCGAGCTGCAGCAGGTCGACGACCGCGACGCAGCCGTCGACGCCATCGAGGCGCGCACCGCGTACGGCGCGATCGTGCTCGGCCAGGAGTCCGAAGTGCTCACGTCGACCGCCTCGAGCACGGTCGTCGCGCAGTTGCTGAACGGCATCGCCGGCACGCTCGAGGAGCAGGTGAACGCGCAGGCCGCGGCAGCGGCCGCCGCAGCGGGCGCGCCCACCGCACCGCCGCACATCGACGTCCCCGTGACCGACGTCGTGCCGCTCGCCGACAGCGACCCGCGTGGCACCGGCCTCACCGCGGCGATGTTCCCGCTCGTGATGGGCGGCATGATCGGCGGCATCGCCATCTCGATCGCCGTCATCGGGGCGCTGCGCCGCGTGCTCGCGGTCGCGATCTACTCCGCGACGGGCGGGCTCGTGCTCACCGGCATCCTCGCGGGCTGGTTCGGCGCGCTGCAGGGCGACTTCTGGCTCGAGGCATCCGCCATCGCGCTCGCGCTCGCCGCGATCGCCGCACCGATCACCGGATTCGTCGCCCTCATCGGGCGCGCGGGCATCGCCGTCGGCCCGGTCGTCATGCTGCTGTTCGCGAACCCGATCTCGGCCGCGGCCATGCCCAAGGAGTTCCTGCCCGCTCCGTGGGGCGACGTCGGCCAGTGGTTCCCGCCGGGGGCCGCAGCGACCCTGATCCGCGAGCTGTCGTACTTCCCGGCCGCGGACACCACGTTCCAGTGGCTCGTGCTCGCGGGCTGGGCCGTCGGCGGCGCGCTGCTCTCGGTCGTCGGCCACTTCCGCACCGCGGGCGGCTCCGAACCGGACGCGATCGCCGCGCACGAGGACGACCCCGAAGCCGCGACCGTCACCGCCTGACGCGCGACGCGAACGCATGAGAATCGGGTCCTCGCCGGTCGGAGCCGGACGAGGACCCGATTCTCATGCATGTGCGCATACCTGGCGCGGCGGATGCCCGGGTGCGGCGGATGCCGGCGTCCCGGCGCCGACGGCACGCGATCAGCCCGCGAACTCCTTGCGGCCGTTGATGATGCCGCTCACCGCGGCGACGACGGCGAAGACCACCGCGACGACCGGCTGCCCCAGGACCCACCACGCGATGGCGGCGGTCGAGAAGACCGCGATCTCCACGAGCGCCTTCACGAACGGGTCGACGTGGAAGACCGCCTTGGGCGACCGGAACAGGCCCCACAGCAGGATCGCGAGTGCCGGCAGCGCGATGCCGATGAGCACCCCGGGCCACGGCAGCGGGAACGCGGCGAACCCGAAGATGCCGAGCGTCGCGATCGCGAAGAGCTCGAGCAGGAATCGCAGGACGTCGTTCGGGCCGACCTTGGGCAGGTCGGGGGAGGCTGGGGAGCGGTCGTTCACGACCGTCAAGCCTAACCGCGCTACCTGAACACGATCGTGCGCGCGCCGTCGACCAGGATCCGCCGCTCCGCGAACCACTTCACGGCCTGGCTCAGGGTGCGGCTCTCCTCGTCCTGTCCGATCGCCACGAGCTCGGCGACCGACCGCGAGTGGTCGACCCGCACGACGTTCTGCTCGATGATCGGCCCCTCGTCGAGGTCGCTCGTCACGAAGTGCGCGGTCGCGCCGATGATCTTCACGCCGCGCGCGTGCGCCTGCCGGTACGGGTTCGCGCCCTTGAAGCCGGGCAGGAACGAGTGGTGGATGTTGATGCACCGCCCCTCGAGCGCCGCGCACAGCTCGGGCGAGAGGATCTGCATGTAGCGGGCGAGGACGACGAGCTCGATGTCGTGCTCCTCGACCGCGCGCAGCACGCGCGCCTCGAACGCCGCCTTGTCGTCGGGCGAGGTGACCGGGTGCGACTCGAACGGCACGCCGTAGAAGTCGACGAGGTCCCGGAGCGTCCCGTGGTTCGACAGGACCAGCGGGATGTCGACCGGGAGTTGGCCCGCGTGCTGGCGGAACAGCAGGTCGTTCACGCAGTGCCCGGCCGTCGAGCACAGCACGAGCGTGCGCAGCGGCCGCCCGACCTCGTCGAGGTGGAGGCTCATGTCCCATTGCTCGACGACGGGCGCGAGCGCGGCCTCGAACTCGTCGCGGCCCGCGGGCGACTCGACCTGCACGCGCATGAAGAAGCGGCCCCGGTCGAGCGAGGCGAACTGCTGGCTCTCGGTGATGTTCCCGCGTGCGGCGACGATCGCCCCGCTCACGGCGTGGACGATGCCCGGCCCGTCGACGCAGCTCAGCGTGACGACCCAGTGGTGCAGGCGCTCGGCGGGGGCATCCGTGGTCATCAGGCCAGAGTAGTCCTGCCCAGCCGAGGCTCAGGAACGACCGCTAGGCTCCACGCGGTCGTCGGTTCCGGCGGCCCTGGGCGCGCACACGAGCGCGTAGTCGACCCACCGCGGTGCCGTTTCCCGGCGGTGGGGTACGCCGTCGGAGAGACATCCTGATGTCCCGTACCGAACCCGTGCGCTCGCGCACGATGCACTGGCCTGCGCTCATCGCGCTGAGCGCCGCCGTCTTCCTCTCGATCACGCTCGAACTCCTGCCGAGCGGCCTGCTGCCCGAGATGGCCGCGGGCCTCGGCGTCACCGAGGCCGCCATGGGCGTCGCCGTCTCGGTCTACGCCCTCACGGTCGTCGTCACCTCGGCGCCGCTGGTCGCCCTCACGAGCAGGATGCCCCGCCGGCGGCTCCTCGTCATGGTGCTCGCGGTGCTCGCCGCGACGACCGTCGCCACGGCGCTCGCGCCGAACCTCGGCGTGCTCGTCGGCGTGCGCTTCGTCGGCGGTCTCGCGCACGGCGTCTTCTGGTCGATCGTCGCCGCCGAGGCGTCGCGCCTCGTGCCGGAGCGGCTCATCGGCCGCGCCGTGTCGATCGTGATCGGCGGCGGCACCCTCGCGATCGTGCTCGGCGTCCCGGCCGCGACCGTGCTCGGGCAGGCGCTCGGCTGGCGCGCCGCGTTCGCGATCGTCGGGGCGCTGACGTTCGTCGGCGCGCTCGTGGTGCGCCTCGTCGTGCCGGCCCGCTCCGAGGCGCACCGCACCGCGAGCGGGTCGATGGCGACCGCCTCGCGCTTCCGGCTGGGCGACGCCGGCCTCGGCCAGGTCGTGCTCGTGTGCGGCGTGACCGCGCTCACGATGCTCGGCCAGTACGCGGTCTTCACGTACGTGGCGCCCCTGCTCACCGACCTCGTCGGCGCGGGATCGTCGGCGGTCGGCCCGATGCTGTTCCTCTACGGCGGCGCGGGCGCCGTCGGCCTCGTGATCGCCGGCTCGCCGCTCGCCCGCAAGGCGACCGGCGCGCTGCTCGTGGCGATGGGGCTCGTCGCGGCCTCGGTCGCGACGCTCGCGCTCGTGCCCGGCAACCTCGCGGTCGCGCTCGTCGCGGTCGCGGTGTGGGGGGCCGCGTTCGGCATGCTCCCGCCGCTGCTGCAGGTGCGGCTGCTGCGCTCGGCGCCGCCGTCGCACCGGGACGCCGCGAGCGCGCTCTACACGTCGGGGTTCAACGCGGGCATCGGCGGCGGCGCACTCGTCGGCGCGCTCGCGTTCGACCGGCTCGGCGTCGCGGTGCTGCCGTGGGTGTACGTCGTGCTGCTCGTGGCCGCGGCGGCGCTCGTCGTGGGCGGCGCGGTGTCGGCGCGACGCCGCGCGGCTCAGCCGGCGAGCCGTCGCCCGGCCGCCCAGACCGCGTCGACCGCGAGCCCGGCGTCGAGCAGCACCGCGTCGGCGGCGAACCCGGGCGCGAGCCGCCCGAGGTCGCCCGAGCGGCCGATCGCGGCCGCCGGCACCGCGGTGAGCGCGGCGACGGCGTCGACGAGTGCGACCCCGCACTCGGCGACGGCGCGCCGGAGCGCGTCGTCCAGGGTGAGCGTGGACCCGGCGATCGCGCCGCCCTCGGCGAGGCGCGCGACGCCGTCGCGCACGTCGACCTCGAGCGAGCCGAGGAGGTAGCGGCCGTCGGCCGACCCGGTCGCGGCCATCGCGTCGGTGATGAGCGCGACCCGGCCGGGTGCGCCGCGGAACGCGAGGCCGACGACGTCCGGGTGGACGTGGATGCCGTCGTTCACGACCTCGAGCGTCACGTGCCCCGCGTGCATCGCCGCGATGACGGGCCCCGGCGCCCGGTGGTGGATGCCGCGCATGCCGTTGAAGGCATGCGTGAGGATCGACGCGCCCGCGTCGAAGGCGCCGAGCGCGGTCGCGTAGTCGGCGCCCGTGTGCCCGACGGCGACCGCGGCGCCCGCCGCGGCGAACCGCCGGATCGCGTCGGTCGCGCCCGGGTGCTCGGGTGCGATCGTGATCTGCCGCAGTTCGCCCTCGGATGCCTCGAGCAGCGCGTCGACCGCGGCCGCGTCGGCCGTCCGCAGCGCGGCCGGGTCGTGCGCGCCGCGGAACCCGTCGTCGAGGAACGGGCCCTCGAGGTGGGCGCCGAGCACGCGAGGGTCGCGGCGGGACGCCTCGGCGATCGTCGCGAGCCGGCCCGCGAGCACGTCGACCGGTGCCGAGACGAGCGAGAGCACCGAGCGCGTCGTGCCGTGCGCCGAGTGCACCGCGAGCAGCGTGTCGATCGCGGCGGCGCCCCCCTCGACCGCGGCGCCGCCCGCGCCGTGCACGTGCAGGTCGATGAAGCCGGGCGCGAGCGTGCGGCCGGCGGCGTCGACGACGTCGACGGGGCCGGGGGGCGTCGTCGGGGCATCCGTGCCGGTCGTGGAATCCGTGCCGGTCGGGGCATCCTCGCGCCAGCCGTCGCCCGTGCCGCGGGCCGCGACGCGGTCGCCCTCGAAGCGCACCCACGCGTCGTCGACGATGCCGTCGACGTCGACGAGTCGCGCCGAGTGGATGACCGTCGCGCCGCTCACGCGGTCACGATAGCGCTCGCCGTTGCCGTCCCTCACGATGCCGAGCCGTCCCACGGCACGCCGTCGACCGCGTGGTAGGCGGTGCCGAGGGCGTCCCACCGCCCGCCGAGCCGCGCGACGCGGTCGACGAACGCGGCGCGGTCGCGGCCGCCGTCGCCGGGTCGCGGCGACCACGCGATCTCGGCGATCGCGGTGATGCGCGGGAACGCCATGAACTCGACGTCCTCGATGCGCGACATCGTCTCGGTCCAGATCGGCGCCTCGACGCCGAGGACCTCGGCCTCGCCGATGCCGGGCACGATCGCCGTCGGCTCCCACGCGTACGCCTCGTCGAGCGTCGTCGGGCCCTTCGCCCAGTCCTGCCCGAGGCGGTCGCCGCGCGGCGTCTGCGGGTCGTCGGGGTACTTCATGTCGAGGTACGCGACGTCGGCCGGCGACATGACGACGCGGCCGCCCTGCTCGACGAACGAGCGCGTGAGGTCGGCTGCGTCGTCCTCGGGCTCGGTGAAGCTCCAGTACTGCCCGACCGTGCCGGCCGGCAGGTCGCGGGATGCCCCGAGCTCGTGCCATCCCATGACGGTCTTGCCCGTGGCCGCCGCAGCCGAGGTGATGCGGCGGGCGAGGTCGAGGTAGTCCTCGCGCGAGGTCGAGAGCGACTCGTCGCCGCCGACGTGCAGCCACGGGCCGGGCGTGAGCGCCGCGACCGCCCGGGTGACGTCGGCGAGGAACCGGTCGGTCGCCTCGGCGCGCTGGGGCGAGGCGCAGAGCGAGGAGAAGCCGACCTCGACCCCCTCGTACGGCGTGCGGGCGACGCCGTCGCAGTTCAGCTCGGCGTAGGCGCTGAGTGCGGCGTTCGTGTGGCCGGGCAGGTCGACCTCGGGCACGACGTTCACGTGGCGCTCGGCGGCGTAGGCGACGATGCGGCGGTAGTCGTCGGCCGTGTAGGCGCCGCCGCCATCGCCCCCGACCGACGTCGACGCGCCGATGCCGGTGAGCTCGGGCCAGCCGGGGATCTCGATCCGCCAGCCCTGGTCGTCGGTGAGGTGGAGGTGCAGGACGTTCAGCTTGAGGAGCGCGATCGCGTCGACGTAGCGCTCGACGTCCTCGACGGGGAGGAAGTGGCGCGCGACGTCGAGCATGGCGCCGCGATAGGCGAACCGCGGCGCATCCTCGATCGAGACCGCGGGCGCGGTCCAGCCGTCGGCCGGCTCGGCCGCGTCGCCGCCCTCGATCGCCGCCGGCAGGAGCTGGCGGAGCGACTGGGTCGCCCAGAACGCCCCGGCGGCATCGGCCGCGTCGATCCGCACGCCGTCGGCGCCGACCTCGAGCGCGTAGCCCTCCGGGTCCAGGGCCGTGCCCGGGTCGACCGAGATGACGATGTCGGCCTCGCCGCCCGCGTCGGACCCGCCGTCGACGACCGCCACGCCGTGGCCGGTCCCGGCGCGCAGGAGCCCGGCGAGCAGGTCCGGCGCGCTGCCCGCGTCGCCCGCGACGACGATCCGCGTGCGCTCGGTCAGGCGCCACGGCGGCGCGCCGTCGGGGAATCCGATCGAGGCGGGCAGTGGCGTGATGCCGGGCATGGTCGTTCCGTTCTCGGAGGCGGCGGTGCATCCGGTGCTCGTCGCACCGGTCGCGAGCAGCAGCGCGGCGACGGCGGCCGGAACGGCCGCGCGCCGGGCGGGGCTGCGACGTCGCATATGGAAGGAGTCCTAACAAACTCGGATGTCCCATCTTCGCACGAGCGGGCGCCTCTCGACCAGTCCGGCGGGATCCGAGGCATCCGTTGCTATGCTTGCCGGGTCGCGACTGGCGTTGAGATGGTTCACCATCGGGGAGCGACTGGCACGGACCGACCGCACGCCTGGGCCGGAACGGAACCCTCTCGTGGCGCGCCGTCGCCCGTGGGGGACCCCACCGCAGGTCCGCATGTCATCGAAGGAGCCAGTCTTGACCGAGTCGGTCTTCAATCAGCCCCTGTCCGTCGTCGATCCCGAGATCGCCGAGGTGCTCGACCTCGAACTCGGTCGCCAGCGCGACTACCTCGAGATGATCGCGAGCGAGAACTTCGTTCCGGTCTCGGTCCTGCAGTCGCAGGGCTCCGTCCTCACCAACAAGTACGCCGAGGGCTACCCCGGCCGTCGGTACTACGGCGGCTGCGAGTACGTCGACGTCGCCGAGAACCTCGCCATCGAGCGCGCGAAGTCGCTCTTCGGCGCCGGCTACGCCAACGTGCAGCCCCACTCGGGCGCCTCCGCCAACGCGGCCGTGCTCAGCGCGATCGCGACGCCCGGCGACACGATCCTCGGCCTCGAGCTCGCGCACGGCGGCCACCTCACGCACGGCATGCGCCTGAACTTCTCGGGCAAGCTCTACAACGCCGTCGCCTACGGCGTGGACCCCGAGACGTTCCGCGTCGACCTGGACCGCGTCCGCGACGCCGCACTCGAGCACAAGCCGCAGGTCCTCATCGCGGGCTGGTCGGCCTACCCGCGCCACCTCGACTTCGCGGCGTTCCGCTCGATCGCCGACGAGGTCGGCGCGAAGCTCTGGGTCGACATGGCGCACTTCGCGGGCCTCGTGGCCGCGGGCCTGCACCCGTCGCCCGTCCCGTACGCCGACGTCGTCTCGTCGACCGTGCACAAGACCATCGGCGGCCCGCGCTCGGGCTTCATCCTCACGAACGACGGCGACCTGCAGAAGAAGCTCAACTCGAACGTCTTCCCGGGCCAGCAGGGCGGCCCGCTCATGCACGTCATCGCCGCCAAGGCGACGGCCTTCAAGATCGCCGCGTCCGAGGAGTTCAAGCTCCGCCAGGAGCGCACGCTGTCGGGCGCGCGCATCCTCGCCGAGCGCCTCACCGCCGACGACTCGCGCGCCGCGGGCGTCGACGTGCTCACGGGCGGCACCGACGTGCACCTCGTGCTCGCCGACCTGCGCAACTCGCAGCTCGACGGCCAGCAGGCCGAGGACCTCCTCCACGACGCGCTCATCACCGTGAACCGCAACGCCGTCCCGTTCGACCCGCGCCCGCCGATGGTCACCTCGGGCCTGCGCATCGGCACGCCGGCGCTCGCGACCCGCGGCTTCGGCGACGCCGAGTTCACCGAGGTCGCCGACATCATCGCCGAGGTCCTCAAGGGCGGCGCCGACATCGCCGCGCTGCGCGCGCGCGTCCAGGCGCTCACCGACCGCTTCCCGCTCTACCCGGGCCTCCAGCAGTGACGGCCGGCGTCCTCGACGGCCTCGCCGCCGCGGCGGCCGTGAAGGCCGACCTCGCCGTGCGGGTCGCGGCGCTCCGCGACCGCGGCGTCGTGCCCGGCCTCGGCACGCTGCTGGTCGGCGACAACCCGGCGTCGCGCTCCTACGTCACGGGCAAGCACCGCGACACCGCCGAGGTCGGCATGGCCTCGATCCGCGAGGACCTGCCGGCGGATGCCTGGCAGGCCGAGATCCTCGCGGCCGTCGACCGCCTGAACGCGAACCCCGAGGTGACCGCGTTCATCGTGCAGCTCCCCCTGCCCGACGGCATCGACGAGAACGCGGTGCTCGAGGCGATCGACCCCGCGAAGGACGCCGACGGCCTGCACCCGACCAACCTCGGGCGGCTCGTGCTCGGCGTGGACCCGGCGACCGCCGTGCCCGCGCCGCTGCCGTGCACCCCGGCCGGCATCCTCGAGCTGCTCGCACACCACGGCGTCGGCGTCGCCGGGAAGCACGTGGTCGTGATCGGCCGCGGCATCACGGTCGGCCGCCCGCTCGGCCTGCTCCTCACGCGCAAGGGCATCGACGCGACCGTGACGCTCACGCACTCGCGCACGGCCGACCTCGCGGCCGAGGTGGCGCGAGCCGACGTGGTCGTCGCCGCCGTCGGCGTGCCGCACCTCGTGAAGCCCGAGTGGGTGAAGCCCGGCGCCGCCGTGCTCGACGTGGGCGTGACCCGCGTCGGCACGACCGAGGCGGGGAAGGCGAAGCTCGCGGGCGACGTCGACCCGGCCGTCGCCGGGGTCGCCGGCTGGCTGTCGCCGAACCCCGGCGGCGTCGGCCCGATGACCCGCGCGCTGCTGCTGCGCAACGTCGTCGAGACGGCCGAGCGCGCCGCGGGCTGACCCGGTCGAGATGCCGTACCGGATGCCCCGGGCCGCCTGCGCGGGTCGGGGCATCCGTCGTTCGTGCGCGATTCGACCGCGCGCGTCCGCGAGGATGGACGAGACCCCGCACCCGCCGGCGGCGAGCGCCGCGGCATCCGCTCCACCGACCACCGAGAGATCTCCTGTGCCCACCTTCACGATCGGCGAGGCCGACTTCCTGCTCGACGGCCGCCCCCACCGCGTGATCGCCGGCGCGCTGCACTACTTCCGCGTGCACCCCGACCAGTGGGCCGACCGCATCCGCAAGGCGCGCCTCATGGGCATCAACACGATCGAGACGTACGTCGCGTGGAACGCGCACGAGCCCCGGCGCGGGGAGTGGGACGCGACGGGCTGGAACGACCTCGGTCGCTTCCTCGACCTCGTCGCGGCCGAGGGGCTGCACGCGATCGTCCGCCCGGGCCCGTACATCTGCGCCGAATGGCACAACGGCGGCCTGCCCGTGTGGCTCACGGCGACCCCGGGCATCGGGCTGCGTCGGTCCGAGCCGCAGTACGTCGCCGAGGTCACGCGCTACCTCGAGCGCGTCTACGAGATCGTCGAGCCGCGCCAGGTCGATCGCGGCGGCCCCGTCGTCCTCGTGCAGGTCGAGAACGAGTACGGCGCGTACGGGTCCGACAAGGAGTACCTCGCCGAGCTCGTGCGCGTCACGCGCGACGCGGGCATCACGGTGCCGCTCACGACGGTCGACCAGCCGGAGCCGCAGATGCTGCGCGACGGGAGCCTTCCCGGCCTGCACCTCACGGGATCGTTCGGGTCGCGCGCGACGGAGCGGCTCGCGACGCTCCGCGAGCACCAGCCGACGGGCCCCCTCATGTGCTCGGAGTTCTGGGACGGCTGGTTCGACTGGTGGGGCGGCGTGCACCACACGACGGATCCGGATGCCGCAGCCGTCGAGCTCGACGCGCTCCTGGCCGCCGGGGCATCCGTCAACATCTACATGTTCCACGGCGGTACGAACTTCGGCCTGACCAACGGCGCGAACGACAAGGGCCGCTACCTCCCCATCACGACGTCGTACGACTACGACGCCCCGCTCGACGAGGCCGGCAACCCGACCGCGAAGTACGAGGCCTTCCGCGCGGTCATCGCGAAGTACGCCGACGTCCCGGACGAGCGGCCCGAGCCGGCGCCGGCCGCGCCCGAGCTCGAGGTCGCGCTCGCGCGCGTGCCGCTCGAGCCCGCGGTGCGCCGCGAGGCGCGGCATCCGTCGCCTCCCACGTTCGAGGCGCTCGACCACCTCGGAGCGCTCGTCGTCTACGAGGCGGAGCTGCCGCGCGCCGGGGTCCTCGAGATCGGCGAGGTGCGCGACCACGCGTGGGTCTTCGTCGACGGCCGCCGCGTCGGGGCGCTCGCGCGCACCCGGCACGAGCGCGCGATCGAGCTGCCTGCGGGCCGGCGCCTCGCACTGCTCGTCGAGGAGCAGGGCCGCGTCAACTACGACGCGCGCCTCGGCGAGGCGAAGGGGCTCATCGACTCCGTCCTGCTCGACGGCGAACCGCTCGGCGGCTGGACGGCGACCCCCGTCGACCTCTCGTCGCCCGCGGACGTGCCCGGCCTGCAGGCGTTCGAGGGCGAGTTCGATCTCGACGCCGCGAGCGACCTCTTCCTCGACACGAGCGGCTGGGGCAAGGGCTATGCGTTCGTCAATGGGACGCTGCTCGGGCGGTACTGGCGCAACGGCCCGCAGGAGACGCTCTTCGTGCCCGCACCCGTCACGCGCGCGGGCCGCAACAGGGTCGTCGCGCTCGAACTCGAGACCCTCGGGGCGCCCGTCGCCCGGTTCGTCGCGGGGCTCCGGCTCGGGCCGCGCGCGGAATGACCGCATCGCCGCCGCAGAGGCTGCGGCGGCGACGCGGCTGACGCTCACGCGGCGGGCGCGGCGTGCACCCCGGCGACGTGCAGGAGGCCCTTGATGTCGGCGACCGCGGCGTCCCCGCCGCCCGACGTCGTGTAGTGCACGCCGTCGGCCGGAACCCACCCGGTGTTCAGGAACGATCGCGGGTCGGCGCGGAGCTGGCCGATGATCGTCTCGGCGACGATCCGGCTTCCCACCGGCCCGAGTCGGTTGCCGCCCTCGAGCACCTCGGCCTCGCGCAGCACGTAGAACCACAGCGGGGTCCGGTCGACGAAGTTGCCGTCGATCAGGGTGTCGTGCAGGAGGTCTGCCTGGGCGGCGGGGTCGTCCGACCCGTCGAGGAGCTGGTTCCTGGTGAGCGGCGGGATCCCGAGCGCGGCGGCGACCGCCTGGCCGGTCGGCAGCGACAGCCGGTAGCCCCGGATGAGGTTGCGCACGGCGAGGCGCTTCAGGATGCGCTTGATGCGCTCCGAGAAGTGGTCGTCGTTGCCCTGGTTGCGCATGTCCGCGAGCGGGGCTGCGAGCACGGTGTCGATCTTGCGCGCGAACCGGCCGGCGCCGGCCTCGTGCCCCGTGAGCCGTTCGAACCTCGCCGGCCAGTTCCGCGGGAGCTGCCCGGCCGCATTCACCGGCCCGCCGCCGTTGCCGGTGAACTGGAACAGCTGGCCGAACGACGCGAACCGGGCCGCACCCGCGGGCGCCGCGAGACCGGGCTGGGCCGATCCGAAGTTCTCGTTCCAGTCGTACCCGCCGCGGACCATGCTGTGCCCGAACCGGAACGCCGCGACCGAGAACTCGAGCGGCATGAAGGTGTCGGCCTCGCCGGTCGGCGCGAACACCGGGGTGATCGAGCCGTCCAGGATGCCGTCGACGATCTCGGGCTTCGCGATCGTCTTCAGGAAGTCGTGCACCGTGACCCACTGGTAGGTCCACTGCACCAGGCGGCGCGCCTTCCAGAACCGCTCGCTGTAGCCGTCGGGCGGCACGTCGTCCGCGGCGAGCGCGACGTCGTGGGCGGGGTCGTCGAGCCATTCGAGGATCGCGTTGTGGAAGCGGAGGATCGACCCGTGCAGCTGCGCGACGATGAGGTTCTCGTCGTTGCGGCCGTCGCCGATCCGGGCCGACCCGCGCGGGCGCGCGGTGTCGCCCTGGTGCCGGGGCAGGTCGGTCTGCGGGTCGATCGACCCGCCCGGACCGGGCGGGAGGTCCTCGGTGACGACCGCGAACGCGTCGCCGACGTAGGGCACGTCGTCGAGGTCGGTGCCGACGGGTCCGCGACCGTAGAGCGAGTCGAGGTTGAGCTGCGGTTCGCGGAGGTTGCGCAGATCGCGCATGACCGTGCTCGGCGAGAGCGGGTCGAGGATGCCCTCGGTGATGCCGATGGCGTTCTCGCGGTCGGTGTTCGCCGTGAGGTCGTGGTCGACGAACTGCCCCCAGTACGTGTAGACGGGCGCGATCGTGGAGTCGCCGTCCGCGGCCGGCGGCGGCGTCTCGACCATGGCGTTCCCGAGCGCCTTCAGCGCCGCGACGATCGTCGACGGCGGCTCGAAGTTGAGGTGCGCGAACGGGTAGTCGGCGCTGAGCGCCTCGAACATGTACCCGAAGGGCGTCGAGATCTCCTTGACGTGCAGCGGGTCGGGCACGTCGACGACGTTCGCGAGCACGTTCGTGTCCGGTCGCGGTGACGGTTCGTCCTGCTCGGTCACGGCGTGGCCGCCGTGGCTGAGCCCTCGGATCACCCGCGGGAAGTCGGCGGACTTCTGCGGGATCGGTTGCTCGTCGGGTCCCGCGGCATGCTCCGCGGGCGTGATGGTGGTCATGGCGGTTCCCCCTGGTTCACCTGTGGATGGGATGCCGGGCGCCGACGGTCCGCCGGCACGGACTCCCCCCGGGTCCGTGCCGTGCGACGTCAGGATGCGTGTCCGACACCGTCCGGCGGCGCCGATGCTAGTCCCGTGCGGGCCGGGCCGGACGGCCCCGGGGTGAACTGTCCGCAAAACCAGTGACAGCACTGGGCGGGGGTCGGTGCGCGCCCTGACGGGAGCGGCGCGCGAGGGTCCGGATGCCTCGGCGGGGCCCCGCCCGGCCGTCGGCGAGGCCCGTTCAGGGACATCCCCGAGGCGGTTCCGGGGGAGGCCCGGGAGTCCCGGCTCCCGAAGCGGAGGAGTGTTGCCGAGTCATCCTCGCGATCGAGCGAGGGCTCCCAGACCGAAAGCGAACGCACTCCCATGACGAGTTACACCCCGGCCGCCGGACAGGCGCGGCCCGCCATCACCGCCCGCCCCGTCGAGTCCGTCGACCGGCTCGCGGCCGTGCCCGCCCTCGGCGGCGCCCGCGCGGCCGTCGTCACCGTGTCCTCGTCGATCGCGATCGGGACGGCGGTCGCCGGCACCGTCGCGATCGGCGCCCGCGCCGCCGTCGAGCCAGGCGGCGCGCTCGCCGCGTTCGCTCCGGGCCTCGCCGTACCGGCGGGCCCGGCCGGTGCCGCGCCGGCCGTCGCCCTCTCGCTCCTCGGCCTCGGCGCCGCACTCGCGCTCGTGCAGGGGGCCCGCGCCTCCGACCGCAGCGGACGCGGCCGGGCGGTCGCGATCGGGCTCGCGCTCGTGTCGCTCGCCGTCGGCGCAGCGCTGCTCGGCCTGCTCCCGCTCGGCGGCTTCCTCGCCGGTATCGGCGTGGTCATGGTCGCGATGGCCGCCCCCGCGTGGGTCGCCGACCTGCACGCCGGCACGCCGGCCGTCGCAGCCCTCACGTTCGTCGCGGCCGCACTCGGGCTGGCCGCGAGCGTGCTGGCGCCGCTCGCCGCCCTGGGCGTCGCGGCCGTCGCGGCACTCCTGGTCGCGGTCGCCGCGCCCGAGACCGTGCCCGGGCCGCAGACGCCGACCTGGATGCTTCCCGCACGGCCCGACCTCCGCGGGCGCGGCGTCTCGGTCGCACTGCTCGCCCTGGTCGCGATCGTCGCCCCGCTCGCGTGGCTGCCCGCAGTCCCGGGCGCGATCGTCGCCGGTGCCGTGGCGCTGCTCGTCGCGGCCGCGGCCGCCCGCTCGGCCGCCGCCGCCCGCCGGACGGCGCGCCTGGTCGCCGAAGCCGATGCGCCGGTCGCGCGCGACGAGGCCTCCGCGGCCACGGGGCACGCCAACGCGGTGCTCGCCGGCGGCAAGGACCGTCCCGCGTTCGCCGGGCCCGGCTCGCGCGGGTACCGCCGGGCCGTCGCCGCGTTCGACCCGACCGAGCCGCTCCGGCCCGCCCGTGCGGTCGTCGCGACCGACGCGGCCGTGGTCGCCGCCGCCGTGCGCGAGGCCGCGGCCGCCGGCCAGGGCGTGCGCGTGCACTCGACCGGCCACGCCGCCGCGAGCTCCTCCTCGATGACGGACGAGCTGCTCGTGCGGACCCGCTTCGGCGGCGCCGTGTCGGTGGACCCGGCCCGTCGTCTCGTCCGGGTCCCGGCCGGGACGCCCTGGGCCGACGTGGTCGCCGCGGCCGCGCCGTACGGCCTCGCGGTGCCGCACGGCTCGTCGGGCCACGTGGGCGTCATCGGCTACCTCAGCCGCGGCGGCCTCTCGGCGTACGCGCGGTCGGTCGGCATCGCCGCGAACTCGATCGAATCCGTCGAGCTCGTCACCGCCGACGGCCGGGTCGTCGTCGCGAGCCGCGAGCACGAGCCCGAGCTGTTCTGGGCGGTGCGCGGCGGCGGCGGCGGGTTCGGCGTGATCACGGCCGTGACCGTGCGCGCGTTCGACCCCGGCCAGGTCGTCACGGGCACCGCGATGTGGGAGCTGGCCGACGCCGACGCGGTCGCCGGCGCCTGGGCCGACTGGACCGTCGACGCCCCGGCGAACATCACGACGTCGCTGCGCGTCATGTCGCTGCCGCCGCTCCCGGGCATGCCGCTGCGCCTCTCGGGCCGCAAGCTCCTCGTCATCGACGGCACAGCGATCGACCGCGACGGACTCCGCTCGACCGAGTCGGCCGGCGACCTGCTCGCGACGCTCCGCCGCGCCGGCCGCCCGGTGTTCGACAGTTGGCGCGCGACCGACGTGCGCGAGGTCGCGAAGACCCACATGGACCCCGACTTCGGCGGGATCGCGCACCGCACCGACACCGCGATGCTCGGCGGCGCCGAGGGTCGCGGCCGCGAGCGCAGCCGCGCGATCGTCGCGGCGTTCCTCGAGCAGGTCACGCCGGCCGGGTCGCCGTTCCTCATGGCCGAGCTCCGCCAGCTCGGCGGGGCCCTGCGCACCGCTCCCGAGGACGCCGGTGCGGTCGGCAGCTTCGAGGGCGACTTCGCCTGGTTCGGCGGCGCGCTGATCGGGAAGCGGCGTTCGGCCGACGAGGTCGCCGTCGCGTTCGCCGGGGCGCGCGCGGCGTTCGCCGAGTGGATCACCGACTACACCGTGCCGACGTTCGCGGCCGACCGCGACCGCCCGCAGCGGAACTACCCGGAGGAGGTCCGCGTGCGGGTCGAGGCGATCCGCGCGAAGGTCGACCCGACGGGGATGTTCCGCGGCGACGTGGCGGTCGGCGCGCTCGCCGGCTGAATCGGATCGGAGGGGTCGCGGCCGGCGTGCCGCGGCCCCTCCGTCGCGCCGCGCGCATTCCGACTGCCGCCGCCCGGCGCGAGTGCGGTAGCGTCGCAGCGTCGATGGATGCCCCCCGAAGCGACGTCGGCCGACCCCCGACCCGAAGGGAGCCACCGATGTCCGCTGCCGACGACGATCCCGTCCCCGGTCCCGGCTCCACGAGCGGTGAGCTCCTCGCCTGGGCCGAGCGGCACGGGTTCATCGCGGAACAGGCCGCGGCGGCGCCCGCCGAGGCTGCGGTTGATGCGGCCGGTCCCGCGGAGTCCGCGGCCGCGCCTGCGGCCGCCCCCGCGGCCGGGCCCGCGGAGTCCGCGGCCGAGCGTGGCGACGACGACGACGCCGGCCCCTCGGGAGACGCCGACCGGCTCGAGATCCCCGAGCGCGAGTGGGCGCGGCATCCGCTGCTGCGGACCGCGGTCGAGGAGGGATGGATCGTCGGCGACCGCGTGCGGCCCTGGGCGCTGTCCGCGGCGCAGGCGGCCGTCGTGGCCGGGTTCGCGATCGTGGGCGGCGCGGCCGCGGGCGAGCGCGTGCTTCGGATGCCCCGACGGCTCAACGCCGACCCGTTCATCGACGGGCTCGAGGTCGCCTCCTCCGACGACCTCGTGCACGGGCTCCTGCCCGACGGCGTGCGGACCTACGCCTGCCGCGCCCGGCCCGGAGGCGGGTACGGGGGCGTCTACCTGGCGGTCACCGACGACGGGCGGCGGCGGTTCTTCCACACCTTCCGCGGCGCCCACCTCGACGAGGTCGACGCGCGGGAGTTCGCCGACCGTCGTGACGCGCCGACGTCGTCACTCACCGAACTCGACCCGCCCGCGCTCGCCGCGCTCGAGGCCGAGCTCGGGTTCACCCGGTCCGTCGCCGGCCGGTCGCCGCTCGACCCAGACTGGGCGTCCTTCCTGGGCGAGGATGCGGCACCAGCCGCACCCGGACCCGACCCCGCCCCCGACCATGAGGAGGACCTCGTGACCAGCACCGACCCGTGGAGCATCGAGGATCTCGAAGCGGCCTTCGACCTGGACGCGGCCGCCGCCGCCGCGTCCGCGTCCCCGGCATCAGCGCCGCCCGCGGTGGTCGCCCCGCCCGCGGTGGTCGCGCCGCCCGCGGTGGTCGCGCCGCCCGCTCCTGCCGCCGCACCCGCGGCGCAGCCCACCGGCGCGCCCGCTCCGGCCGCAGTGCCCGCCCCGCCGGCCGCCGCCGCTCCCGCCGCGGCGCCCGCCGTCGCCGAGGCGCCCGCTGCGGCGCCCGCCATCGCCGCGACGCCGGCACCCGCGGCCGCATCCTCCGAGCCGCATGCCGACGCGCCCGAGCCCGGCCGTCGGGCCGCTGCGCGCGCCGCCGTCGCGCCCGCCGCGGCGGGGCCGTTCGACGAGGCCGAAGCCGTCGCCCAGGTCTCCCGCGCGGCGGGCATCGCCTCGATCGCGCATCGCGGCCAGTTCGACCGCCTCGACGCGCCCTTCATCGACCACGCCGCGCGCATGGCGGAGTCCTTCGACGAGCTCGCCGAGCCGGTCGAGGCATCCGCAGCATGGCTGCACGCGGTGCTGGAGCGCACCGACGTCACCGCGCGCGACCTGCTCGAGGCGGGCGTCCGCCCCGAGGTCGTCGCGGTCGTCGAACACCTCACGCGCGCCGACGGCGAGTCCGAGGCCGACCACCTGCGGCGGATGGCGTCCGACCCCGCCGCGCGCCGTGTCCGGCTCGCCGACCTCGCCGACGATGCCGCGCCGTGGCGTCTCCGACGCGCCGACCAGCAGACGCGCGTGCGCCTCGTCGGCGAGGCCGAGTCCGCCCGCCGGCTCCTCGACCTCGACGACTGAGGCGGCCCGCGGACGACTGAAGCCGCCGGCCGACCCCTGAGGCTACCGCCCGACACCGCCCGTCGTCGCAGCCCGCCGTCGCCGCGTCGTCCCGCTGCGTTCACCGACCCGCCACCGCGAGGCCACCTCCCGCACGTAGCGTCGCCGGCATGGAAGCTGTCGGGCCGGAATCGCGGGGGGTCGCCGTGGCGATCATCCCCGCCCGCGGCGGTTCCAAGGGACTGCCCGGCAAGAACGTGATGCGCGTGGGGGGCGTCTCACTCGTGGGCAGGGCGGTGGCGGCGGCGAGGGCCGCCGCCACCGTCGGCACCGTGGTCGTGACCACGGACGACCCCGAGATCGCCCAGGCCGCGTCGACGGCCGGCGCGATCGTCGTCGACCGGCCCGCCGAGCTCGCGGGCGACACCGCCACGAGCGAGTCGGCCGTGCTGCACGCGCTCGACGACCTCCGTGCCCGGGGCCTGCCCGAGGCATCCGTCACGCTCTTCATCCAGGCGACCTCGCCGTTCCTCGACCCCGCCGACCTCGACTCGGCCGTCGTGCGCATCGCCACGGGCGATGCCGACAGCGTGTTCTCGGCCGTCCCGAGCCACGCGTTCCTCTGGCGCGTGCTCGAAGCGAGCCCCGACCACGGCTGGGAGTCCGCCGCGGCGGGCGTGAACCACGACGCCGCCGTGCGGGCGCGCCGACAGGACCGCCCGGCCGAGTTCCGCGAGACCGGCGCGTTCTACGCGATGCGGACGCGGGGTTTCCGGGCCGCCGGCCACCGGTTCTTCGGGCGCATCGCCGTCCAGCGGGTGCCCGAGCTGCACGGCATCGAGATCGACACCGCGTCCGACCTCGTGATCGCGCAGGCGCTCGTGAACCTGATCGACGGGCCCGTGCACGCGATCGAGGCCGACGCCGTGGTCACCGACTTCGACGGCGTGCACACCGACGACACCGCGATCGTCGGCGAGGCCGGCGTCGAGTTCGTCCGCGTGAGCCGGTCCGACGGGCACGGCGTCGCGAGCCTGCGGGAGGCCGGGATCCCGGTGCTCATCCTCTCCGCGGAGACCCACCCGCTGGTGTCGGCGCGTGCCGCGAAGCTCGGCGTCGAGGTCCGGCAGGGGGTCGCCGACAAGGGCGCCGAACTGCGCGCGTGGGCGGCCGAGCGGGGCATCCCACTCGATCGCATCGCCTACCTCGGGAACGACCGCGGCGACCTGCCGGCCCTCCGGATCGTCGGATGGCCCGTGGCGGTCGCCGACGCGGTCCCGGACGTGCAGCGCGTCGCACGCATCGTGCTCGACCGCCGAGGCGGGCACGGCGCCGTGCGCGAGCTCGCCGACGCGGTCCTCGCGGCCCGCCGCGTGCGGGAGCACCGCCCCGCGCAGGGCGGGCGCGACGCCGACCGGGCGGCCGCGGCGCCGCCGCGCGAGATCCCCGACGACCTCGCATCCGTGATCACCCTCGAAGGAGCATGACCATGACCCTCACGCACGCACGACCCGTCGCGATCGGCCGGCACCTCGTCGGCACCGGTCGCCCCGTGCACGTGATCGCCGAGATCGGCCTGAACCACAACGGCGACGTCGAGCTCGCGAAGCGGCTCATCGACGTCGCGGCGGCCGCGGGCTGCCAGGCGGTCAAGTTCCAGAAGCGCACGCCCGAGCTCGCGACGCCGGAGCACATGAAGGATGTCCCGCGCGAGACGCCGTGGGGCACGATGAGCTACCTCGACTACCGCCGCCGCGTCGAGTTCGGCCGCGACGAGTACCTCGAGGTCGCCCGGCACGCTGACCTCGCGGGCCTCGACTGGTTCGCCTCGCCGTGGGACGAGCCGTCGGTGGCGTTCCTCGAGGAGGTCGGCGCGGTCGCGCACAAGGTCGCCTCGGCGTCGGTCACCGACCTCCCGCTGCTGCGCGCGCTCGCCGAGACCGGCAAGCCGGTGATCCTCTCGACCGGCATGTCGACGCTCGCCGAGATCGACGACGCCGTGGCCGCGCTCGGCGGCGTGGACACCGGGCGGCTCGTGATCCTGCACGCCACGTCGAGCTACCCGATGCCGCCCGAGGAGGCGAACCTCCGCACGATCCGGACGCTCGCCGACCGGTACCCCGGCGTCCCGATCGGCTACTCGGGGCACGAGAAGGGCCTGCAGATCTCGCTCGCGGCGGTCGCGCTCGGCGCGGTCGCCGTCGAACGCCACATCACGCTCGACCGCACGATGTGGGGCAGCGACCACTCGGCGTCGCTCGAGCCGCAGGGCCTCGAGCACCTCGTGCGGGACATCCGCATCATCGAGGAGGCGATGGGCGACGGCGTGAAGCGGGTGTTCCCGGGCGAGCTCGCGCCCAAGGCGAAGCTCCGCAGGGTCCTGCAGCCGTGAGCCGGGCGGATGCCCCGCGCCGGCGCCTCCTCGTCGTCGCGGACTCCGACTCGTACCTGAAATGGGGCGCAGCCCTCGCCTCCACGCTGCCCGGCGACCGGTGGCGGGCGCACGTCGCGGTGATCCGCAGCCCCGTCATGCCGAGCGAGCGGCAGCTCGAGGCGGCGCTCGCGGGGTCGCGGTTCGATCCCGGCGACGTGGCGGTCGTGCCGCTCGAGGAGCTCGACGACCTGCTCGACCGGCGAGCGCCCGACGCCGTGTTGCTCGCGCTGCGCGGCCCGTTCGTGCGCGTGGTCGCGCCGCGGATCCTGCGACGCCCGGCGCGTCCCGTGCTGCTCAGCGGATTCCCCGGCCTCACCATCCCCGCCGTCCCGAAGGCGATCGTGTACCGCGAGCAGACCGACCTCGTGGTCCTGCACAGCCGGCGCGAGTTGCGCGACTTCGACGAGCTCGCGGCGACGCTCGGCATCCGGGCGCGGTTCGGCCTCGCGACGCTCCCGTTCCTGCGCGTGCGCGGCGGGTTGAAGGGCGCCGTGCCCGACCCGACGGCGGCCTCGGCCGGCACGGTCGGCAGCGCGTTCGACGTCGTCTTCGCCGCGCAGGCGAAGGTGCCCGCGGAGCGCGAGGATCGCGTGCGCCTGCTCGGCTGGCTGGCCGAGCACGCGCGCCGGCACCCGGAGCACCGGGTGGTCGTGAAGGTGCGGGCGCGGGCGGGGGAGGCGCAGACCCACCTCGAGGAGTTCGACTTCGGCGACCTGGTCGCCGAGGTGGGCGCGCCTTCGAACCTGGTCGTCGAGGACGGCCCGATGCACGCCCACCTCGCGCGAGCCGGGGCGCTCGTGACGGTGAGCTCGACGGCGGCGATCGAGGCGGTCGCGTCCGGCGTGCCGGTGCTGCTGCTGGACGACTTCGGCATCTCGCCGGCGATGATCAACACGGTGTTCGTCGAGTCGGGCCTCTTCGGCGACGCCGAGGACCTGGTCGCGGGGCGCTGGCGTCGCGCCGACCCGGCGTGGCGGCGGGACAATTACTTCCACGGCGCGGACCACGACGACTGGATCGTCCGGCTCGACGCGCTCGCGGCCGCGCGGGACGTCGCGCCGCTGCCGGTGCTGCCGCGCTCGCGGGACCGCGCGGGCGGCGCGCTGCGCGCGGCCTACGATCGGCGGCGCATGCTCGGCGAGCACGACCGGTCCGCCGTGGGGCGGGCGGCGATGGCCGTCGGGATCCCGGCGCGCTGGACGGTGCGCCGCTGGCGGGCGCTGCGGCGGCGCGTGGGAGGCGCGGGCGCTGCAGGCGGTGCGGTCGGCCAGGCGGCCGCGGATGCCCCGCTCGGCCCTGGTGCCGCGCCCGGAGGCGGCTCAGTCGAGCGGCGCGAGGTGCTCGGCGACGTGCCGCAGGTAGGCGTCGGCGTTGCGCCGGATGCCCGCACGCTCGTCGTCGGTGAGCTCGCGGCGGACCTTCGCAGGCACGCCCGCGACGAGTGAGCCGGGCGGCACGATCGTGCCCTCGAGTACGACCGCGCCGGCCGCGACCAGCGAGCCCTCGCCGATGACGGCGCCGTTCAGGACCGTGGCGCTCATGCCGATGAGGCTGTCGTCGCCGATCGTGCAGCCGTGCAGCACCGCGGTGTGGCCGACCGATACGTTCCGCCCGATCGTGAGCGGGAACCCGTGGTCGACGTGGCACACGACGTTGTCCTGCAGGTTGGAGCCCTCGCCGAGCACGATCGCGGCCGCCTCCGCGCGCAGGACCGCGTTGTACCAGACGCTCGAGCCGGCCTCGAGCCGCACGTCGCCCACGACCACCGCGCCCGGAGCCACGTAGGCGTCCGCGGCGAGGGCCGGTGCGGGGATGCCGGCGAGGGGGATGATCCGGGCGGCGGGGTCTGCGCTCATGCGGCCAGCCTAGGTCGCCCGCGGGGTCGCCGGTCCGCGCGGCGGCCGGCGGCGCCACCGCGTCGTCGCGAGCCGGTACGCGGTCCCCGCGGCGAACACCGCGACGCCGCCGACGACCGCGGCGATCGGGAGCGCGAACGCGAGCACGAGGCATCCGATCGCGCCCGCGACCGACAGCCAGCGCGGGACCAGGCGCTCGCCCGCGGGCTGGCGCAGGGCCGACGCGTTCGCGACGAGGTAGTACGCGAGCACGCCGAACGAGCTGAACCCGATCGCGCCGCGCAGGTCGACGGTCGCGACGAGCGCCACGATCACGAGGGCGACCGCGATCTCGGCGATCCAGGGCACGCGCGTGCGCGGGTGGACGCCCGCGAGCACGGACGGCAGCTCGCGGTCGCGGGCCATCGCGAGCGTCGTGCGGCCGATCCCGGCGAGGAGTGCGAGCAGGGCACCGAGTGCCGCGAGCGCGGCCGCGCCCCGGACGATCGGCTCCGCCCAGGCCCAGCCGGCGGCCGCGACGACCGCGGTGAGCGGCGCGTCCGAGCGCGCGGTCGCCGTCCCGCCGAGCGCGGCGAGGAGCGTCGTGCCGACGAGCGCGTAGACGGCGACGACGATCCCGAGCGAGATCGCGACCGCGCGCGGGATCGTGCGCCGCGGCGCCACGACCTCCTCGCCGAGGGTCGCGACGCGCGCGTAGCCCGCGAACGCGAAGAACAGCAGGCCCGCCGACTGCAGCACGCCCCACGCGGCCGGGGCCCACGCGCCCGGCGCCCACGTGCCCGGCGCCGACGCATCCGTCGCCGCGTCGCCGAACGCGGACCCCTCGGCTGCGACGTGGCCGAAGCCGGCGACGACGACCAGGGCGAGCACGGCGAGGACGACCGCGACGATGATCGCGGCGGCCCGCGTGGTCCGCGTGATGCCGAGGAGGTTCACGGTCGCGACCGCGACGACCGCGACGATCGCGGTCGGCCGCTCCCACTCGTCGGGCACGAGGTAGTCGGCCGCGGTGAGTGCCATCGCCGCGCAGCTCGCGGTCTTGCCGACGACGAACCCCCACCCCGCGAGGAACCCCGGCCACTCGCCGAGGTGCAGTCGCCCGAAGCGGTACGCGCCGCCGGATTCGGGATGCCGCGCCGCGAGTTGCGCGGTCGACGCGGCGTTCGCGAACGCGACGAATGCGGCGACCGCCAGCCCGACGAGCAGGAGGTCCCCGGCGGCGCCCGCCGCGGGCCCGAACGCCGAGAACACGCCGGCCCCGATCATCGAGGCGAGCCCGATCGCCACGGCGCCGCCGAGCGTGATGCGCCGCGCCAGGCCCCGATCGGTCATGCCCGCAGGGTACCGAGGCCGGGTGAACGGCGCGCGCCTAGGATCGGAGGATGACCCAGCCCTCGCATCCCGCCGTCGACCGCGTCGCCGAGGCCCTCGCCGCCCGGGGCGTGTCGGCCGAGATCACCTGGTTCGACGACGCCGTGACGACCGCCCAGCTCGCCGCGGACGCGCTCGGCATCGAGGTCGGCCAGATCGCGAACTCGCTCGTGTTCCTGCTCGACGACGAGCCGATCCTGGTGCTCACCTCGGGTGCGCACCGCGTCGACACCGAGTGGCTCGGCGCCGAGCTCGGCGGGGTCATCCGACGCGCGTCCAAGGACGACGTGAAGGACGCGACCGGCCAGGTGATCGGCGGCGTCGCGCCGGTCGGGCACCCGGCCCCCGTGCGCACGGTCGTCGACACGATGCTCGCCGACCACGACGTGGTGTGGGCCGCGGCCGGGCACGCGAAGACCGTCTTCCCGACCACGTTCGACGAACTCGTGCGCATCACGGGCGGCACGCCGCGCCCGGTCGAGCCGCGCGCGGCGGGCGCGGTCGACCGGGGCGCGACGGCGTCCGCGGGCGCCGCCTAGCCTCGGGGCATCCGACCGGGGCTACGCGTCGCGCCGGGCGCCCGCGCTCGGCTGCTCCGTGAAGATCACGGGCGCGCCGAAGCCGTGCTCCGCGAACGCGGCGCGCACGGCCGAGGTCACCTCGTCGACGCGGTCGTCCGCGACGAGCGCGATGGCCGAGCCGCCGAAGCCGCCGCCGGTCATCCGGGCGCCGATCGCCCCCGCGGCCCGGGCGGTCTCCACCGCGAGGTCGATCTCGGGCACGGTGATCTCGAAGTCGTCCCGCATTGAGGCGTGCGAGGCGTCGAGCAGCGATCCGATCGCCCCCGGCCCGTGCTCGCGCAGCGTGCGCACGGTGTCGAGCACGCGGCGGTCCTCGGTCACGACGTGGCGCACGCGCCGGAACGTCTCGTCGTCGAGCACGGCCTGCGCCCGGTCCAGGTCCTCGACGCGGAGGTCCCGGAGCGCCGGCACGCCGAGCGCCGTCGCGCCGGCCTCGCACGACGCCCGCCGCGCGGCGTACCCGCCGGTCGCGTGCGCGTGCTCGACCTTGGTGTCGATCACGACCAGCGTGAGGCCCTCGGCGGCGAACCGCAGGGGGATCACCTCGGCGTCGAGGCTCCGGCAGTCGAGGAACACGGCCGCGTCGGGCTCGCTGAGCAGCGTCGCCGACTGGTCGAGGATGCCCGTGGGCGCGCCCACGACCTCGTTCTCGGCGAGCTGGCCGACCTTCGCGAGCGTCGGCCGGTCGAGGCCGAGGCCCCAGTGCTCGTCGAGCGCGAGCGCGACGGCGCTCTCGAGCGCGGCCGAGGACGACAGGCCGGCGCCGACGGGCACGTCGCTCGTGATGTACAGGTCGACGCCGCGCACGTGCGCGAGGTCGGCCCCGAACCGGCCGAGGGCCCAGGTCACGCCGAGCGGGTAGGCGGCCCAGCCGTCGACCGCGTGCGGCGCGAGGTCGTCGAGGTGGATCTCGACCGCGTCGGGCGCGAACGAGGTCGCGACGCGGACGACGCGGTCGTGCCGGTCGCCGAGGGCGACCCACGTGCGCTCGGCGATCGCGAACGGGAAGACGAATCCGTCGTTGTAGTCGGTGTGCTCGCCGATGAGGTTGACGCGACCGGGCGCCGACCACACGCCGACGGGCGCGTGGCCGTAGTACTCGGTGAACCGCTGGTGCGTTCCGGCGGCGTCGGTCATGCGCTGACCCTCTCGATCGCGGCGCGGAGCGCCTCTGCCTGCGTCTCCGGGGGGACGTCCCCGATCCATGCGCCCATCGCGGCCTCCGAGCCGGCGAGGAACTTGAGCCGGTCGGCTGCGCGCCGCGGGCTCGTCAGCTGCATCGTGAGCCGGACCTCGTCGCGGCGCTCGTGGACGGGCGCCTGGTGCCAGGCGGCGATGTACGGCGTGGGCGTGTCGTAGAGCGCGTCGACGCCGCGGAGCACGCGCAGGTAGACGCTCGCGAGCTCGTCGCGCTCGTCGAGCGTCGTCTCGGCGAGGTCGGGCACGTGGCGGTGCGGCACGAGGTGGATCTCGATGGGCCAGCGCGCGGCGAACGGCACGTAGGCGCTCCAGTGCTCGCCGCGCAGCAGCACGCGGGGCCCGTCGAGCTCGCTCGCGATGGTGTCGGCCAGGAGCGTCGGGCCGTACGCGTCGATCGCGTCGAGCAGGCGCTGGGTGCGCGGCGTCACGTACGGGTACGAGTAGATCTGGCCGTGCGGATGCCCCAGCGTCACGCCGATGGCCTCGCCGCGGTTCTCGAACGGGAAGACCTGCTGCACGCCGGGCAGCGCCGAGAGCTCGGCGGTGCGGTGCGCCCAGGCCTCGATCACGGTGCGGGCGCGCGAGACGGATTGCGTGCCGAAGGAGCCCTCGTGCTCGGGGCTGAAGCACACGACCTCGCAGCGGCCGACCGACGGCAGGGTGCGCCCGATGCCGACCGCGCGGGTCGCGGCGAGGGCGGAGGCCGGGTCGGCGCCGGGCTCGGCGAGTTCGGGGCCGAACGAGGGGGAGCGGTTCTCGAAGACCGCGACGTCGTAGGTCGACGGGATCTCCGAGGGGTTGCCCTCGGCCTGCGGGGCGAGCGGATCGAGGTTCGCGGGCGGCAGGAACACGCGGTTCTGGCGCGCGGCGGCGATCGAGACCCAGTCGCCCGTGAGCGGGTCCTGCCGCATGTGCGCGGTCGCCGGGCGCGGGTCGAGCACGCGCGCGTCGACGGCCCGGTCGGGCCCGAGCGTCGTGTCGGCGTCGTCGAAGTAGATGAGCTCGCGGCCGTCGGCGAGCGGGTCGCGCCGGACCGCGATGCGCGGGTCGGCGATGCGTAGGGCGGGTGCTCCGGATGCCTCGGCGGATCCGTCGTTCGGGGCGTTCACGCCGCACACGATACGCCAGTTGCGTTTTGCAAACAACCCGGTTGCGTATTGCAAAGTTCGAGCGGTCGGGCGAGAATCCTCGTGTGTCCGCACCGATCGAATCCGCCCGGCGTCGCGAGCTCGCGCTCGCGCTCGTCGCCGAGCGCGGGTTCGTCCGGGTCGCCGACCTCGCGGCCTCGTTCGGCGTGACCGCCGTGACCGCGCGCGCCGACCTGGACGCGCTCGAGCGGACCGGCGGCATCCGCCGCGTCCACGGCGGCGCCGTGCCCGCGTCGGCCGTCGCGGAAGGGCGACCGGACCGCGAGCCCAGCTTCGAGGAGGCGCTCGAGGCGGGCGTCCTGCCCAAGCGCGCGATCGGGCGTGCCGCCGCCGACCTCGTGCGCACCGGCCAGAGCATCCTGCTCGACGTGGGGACGACGACCCTCCAGGTCGCGCGCGCCCTCCGCGCGCGCACCGACCTCGAGGACGTCACGATCTTCACCAACGGACTGTCGATCGCGCTCGAGCTCGAGCCGGAGATCCCGCGCTTCACGGTGATCGTGACGGGCGGCACCCTCCGCCCGAAGCAGCACTCGCTCGTCCACCCGCTCGCGCGCACCATGCTCGACGAGATCCACGTCGACCTCGCGGTGCTCGGCTGCAACGGCGTCGACGCGACCCGCGGCGTCACGAACGCCAACCTCCCCGAGGCCGAGGTCAAGGCCCTCATGCTGCGCGCGGCCACGCGCTCGGTCGTGGTGGCGGATGCCTCGAAGCTCGGCGAGGTCCACCTCGGGCGGATCGCGGGGATCGACGAGGTCGACCTCCTCCTGACCGACGACCAGGCCCCCGCCGTCCTCGTGGGGGAGCTCCGCGACGCCGGCCTCGAGGTGCGGACGGCGGCCGCCGCCCCGGCCGTGTGAGGTCCCGCGTCCGGTGCGCGACGGTGGATGACCCGCGCGCATTCACGGGCATCCGACGCCCTAGAGTGGTCTGCATGACGCAGGCCACCGGTGATCAGTACGTCCTCGAGACCTCGACCGCGAGCGGCGAGCTCCGGGCGACGATCACGGGCGTCGCGGCCGCGATCCGCACGCTCTCGATCGACGGCGTCGACCTCGTGCCGTCCTACGGCGAAGACCAGACCCCGCCCTCGGGCGCGGGCATCGTCCTCGTCCCGTGGCCCAACCGCATCCGCGACGGCCGGTGGAGCCACGCCGGCACCGAGTACCAGCTCGCGATCACCGAGCCCAAGCTCGGCAACGCGATCCACGGCCTGCTCCGGCACACCGAGTACCGCGAGGTCGAGCGCGAGCGCGACTCGGTCACGCTCGCCGCGACGGTGTTCCCGCAGCCGGGCTATCCGTTCCTGCTCGGCTCGGCCGTGACGTACGAACTCGTCTCCGATGGGCTCCGGGTCACGCACCACCTCCAGAACCAGGGCGCCGAGCCCGCCCCGATCGCCGTCGGCACGCACCCGTTCGTCAAGATCGGCGGCGTCCCCACCGAAGACCTCGTGCTCCGCCTCGACGCCGCGAGCCACATCGAGGTCGACGACCGCCTCCTGCCCACGGGCGAGGTGCCCGTTGCCGGCACCGAGTGGGACTTCCGCGAGGGCCGGCGCGTCGGCGACGTCTCGCTCGACGACGCGTTCGGCGAACTTTCGAGCGACGAGGACGGCTTCGTCGAGCACACCCTGACCGCGCCCGACGGGCGGAGCGTCTCGATCTGGGCCGAGGACGAGTTCGCCTTCGTGCAGGTCTACACGACGCGCACCTTCCCGGGCGAGGAGGGCGACGTCGCGATCGCGGTCGAGCCGATGACCGCGCCGGCCGAGGCCTTCAACTCGGGCCGGGGGCTCCGCTGGCTCGACCCGGGCGAGGACTGGCGCGGCACCTGGGGCATCCGCTTCCGCGGGTTCACCGCCGCCGAGTAGCCGCGCGACCCCCTACGACGAGCACTCCCCGGAGTCGACCGCGTCCTGCAGCGACGCGGCGGATCCGATGTACGGGGCGAGCGTCCCGACCGGGATCGCGAACCCGACGCCGGAGACCAGTTCCGCCTTGGCGTAGACCAGGCCGCCGATGGTCCCGTCGCCGGTGAGCACCGGCCCGCCCGAGTTGCCGGGGTCGACCTCGCCCGCGAGCGTCGTCACGTCGCGCGTGTCCGAGCGGCCGTCGACGACGATCGTCATCGGCCCGGTCGCCTCGACGCGCGCGGGCCGCACCTCGAACGGCCCGCCGAACGGGTAGCCGGCGAACACGACGTCGCTTCCCGGCCCCGGCTGCTCGGCGAGCGCGATCGGCGCGGCGTCGAGGTCGACGGCGATGAGCGCGAGGTCCTCGTCGGCCGAGTAGGCCACGACGGTGCCGTCGGCCACGATGCCGTCCGGCGACTCGACCATGGGCTCGTCGACGCCCGCGACCACGTGCGCATTCGTCAGCACGCGGTCGGGCGCGACGACGACGCCTGATCCCGCCGAGATGCGCCCGCACGCGACCGCCGCCCCCGTGATCCGGACCACGGATCCCGAGGCCGCGATGACCTCGGGGTCGTCGACCCCGCCGGTGGGCGCCGACGGCGGCGTCGTCGGTCCGTCCATGACCTCGACGATCCAGGGGAGCGCGCCGCCCACCGCCGCCGAACGGACCTCGGCGAGGAAGCTCTGGGCCGGCGTCGGGGTGATGGACCGGATCGCGTCGACGACCCGCGAGCGCGCGAGCGCGGGCGAGAGCGCCGGAACGCCCATGGCCGCGATCCCGGTGCCGACGAGGAGGATCACGAGCGCGCCGACGACGACGGCCGCGGCCGCGCCCAGGAGCCGGTCGAGGGTGCCCAGGCGGACCGCGCGGGCGCCGCGGCGGAGCATCCGTCCCACCCAGGCGCCGAGCGTCGCGCCGATCGCGATCGCGAGCGTCGCGACGCCGAGCGTCGCCGCGATGCGCCACCCCGGGTCGGGGACCAGGGCCGCCGCCCACGGCATGAGGAGGAATGCGGCCACGCCGCCGACGATCAACCCGACCAGGCCCGCGGCCGTCCGGAGGAACCCGGAAGCCCACCCGTACCAGCCGGCGCCGATGAGCGCGAGCAGGAGCAGCGCGTCGACCACCAGGCTCCAGGTCACGGTGCGCTCCCTCCGGAGGCCCGCTCCGGGGGCATCCGCATCGTTCCAGCCTGCCCTATGAGGCTCGGAGGGCGCTGTGCGGCCGGATTCGTCGGAATCCCACAACGGATGCCCCACCCTCGCGCGCGTTCGGATACAGTCGCGGTCGGCGCCGAGCGGTCGGCGATCGCCCGCGGGGGCGGGCGGAGCACACGATGAGGAGTGACGGATGCGCGTCGGGATGCTGCTGAACTACGCCGGAGGCTTCCGCGAGGTCGCCGACGAGGCGGTCGAGCTCGAGCGGGCCGGCGTCGACCTCATCGCCGTCCCGGAGGCGTACTCGTTCGACGCGGTGAGCCAGCTCGGCTACCTCGCGGCCAGGACCGAGCGGATGACCCTCATGAGCGGCATCCTGCAGCTCTACACGCGCACGCCGACGCTCACCGCGATGACCGCGGCCGGCCTGGACTTCGTGTCGGACGGGCGCTTCGAGCTCGGCATCGGCGCCTCGGGCCCGCAGGTCGTCGAGGGCTTCCACGGCGTGCGATACGACGCGCCGGTCGCCCGGACCGCCGAGCTGATCGAGGTCTGCCGGCAGGTGTGGCGGCGCGAGCCCGTCATCCACCAGGGACGCCACTACCGCATCCCGCTGCCCGCGGACGAGGGCACCGGGCTCGGCAAGCCGCTCAAGCTCATCAACCACCCCGTGCGCGCGAGCATCCCGATCACGGTCGCGGCGCTCGGCCCGAAGTCGGTCGAGCAGACGGCCGAGATCGCCGACGGCTGGCTGCCGATGTTCTTCCACCCGGAGCGGGCGCAGGAGGTCTGGGGCGAGGCCCTCGCCGCCGGGCGCGCACGCCGGTCCGGTGACCTCGCGCCGCTCGACGTGTTCGCGAGCCCTGCGCTCGCGATCACCGACCGCCCCGAGCTCCAGGCGGCGGCGCTCGCGGCCGTGAAGCCGCAACTCGCGCTGTACGTCGGCGGCATGGGTGCGAAGGGCAAGAACTTCTACAACGACCTCATCGCGAGCTACGGCTTCGCCGCCGAGGCGGAGCGCATCCAGGAGCTTTTCCTCGCGGGTCGTCGCGAGGAGGCGGTCCAGGCCGTGCCGGACGAGCTCGTGCGCGCGATCTCGCTCATCGGCTCGGCCGGCGAGGTCGCCGAGCGGGTCGCCGCGTTCGCCGGAGCCGGGGTGACGACCCTCACCGTCACGCCGCTCGCGCGCGACTCCGGCGAGCGGGTCGCACTCATGACGGGGCTTCGTCGGATCGTCGGCTGATCGGCCCGTTCCGTTACCGGCCCGTGTCCTCGGACGCTGGCGGATCCGTCCTCCGGCGACTACCGTGTGAGCACGCCCACGACGACGTGAGGCGGCACGGAGTTCGAGATTCCGACCGCGCACGAAGGTGTGAGCGAAGGGGAAACTGGGGAGGAGCCGCCGGCGGGAAGATCCGGGACGGTGCATCGGGCGACCGGTGCGGGTGAGCGGTCCTGGATCCCCGTCGGGCGGTCTCCGCCGGGCAGGCGGCCAGCAGGCGGTGCGTTCTCGGTGCCCCCGGGGAATTCCGACATCCCGACCCGCTGATTAAAAGTCAGCTGCTCTGCCTCTGAGCTACGGGGGCGTGCCGACGCGTGCGTCGCGCGGCGGCCTCACAGCAGTCTAGGTCACGGCCTTCGGCGTCGAGCGGATGCGGCTAGGGTGTGCGGAATGGGTGCAGACTTCCACCGGCCGACCAGGTTCCGGCCCGGCGCGTTCGACGCCTTCCAGGGCGGGGACGACCCCGCGCAGCTCAGCCGCACCGCCCACGACACCGCGGCGGCGCTGCTCGCGCGCGTGCGGGCGAACCCCGACCCCGAGATCCTCGCGCGCCTCGTCGCGTACACCGACGAGCACGGCATCGACGCGATCGCCGAGCTGTGGTCGCACGCGTCGCCCAAGAGCCTGCCGGGCGCGCTCTGGCGCATCTACCTGCTGCGCGCGCTCATCGCCCAGGATCCCGAGGGCGTCGCGCTCGCCTACCGGCGCGGGGCGGATGCCTCGACCACGATCGATCCCGTCGTCGCGGGCGCGGTGACGCCGACCGGACCCGACGAGGTCCGCGAGCTCGCCGACCGCATCCTGCACGGCCTGTTCGCGGGGGACTTCGCGGTCGCGCTCGAGCGGGCCGCCGCGTTCTGCCGGGTGGCCGCGACCGGCACGGCCGAACTCGCCGACGACGCGGACGCGACCGACCGGATCCACCCCGATCGCCCGGCCGAGCTCACGCGACGGGCGCTCCGCCTGACGGAGCTCGCCGACGACCTGCGCGCGTGCGCGCGCCTCTGGCGGCACGACTCGCTCGACTGAGCGGCCGTCAGAGGGCCGGCTGGGCGTTCGGGGAATAGGTCCGACCGGTCGTCCGTTAGACTCTTCCGTGCCGGGCCGCAGTAACCCCGGGCTCCAACTTTCGCCGCCGCGAGCGGCCACGCGCCGAGAGGCGTTCTGCGGCCCGGTACCCCTTCGCTCCGCGCCCCGCCCTCGCGCGTCCGAGCGTTCGCGCGTCTCGCGTTCCGCGCGGACTCCCGCACGCACGCGCCCGCGTAGCATCGGAGCATGCCCGACACGGTGACCCTCCTGATCGACCCGCTGCCCGCCGACGCCGACGCGGCCGACCTCGCGTCGACCTTCCGCGAGGTCGACGCGACCGCTCCCGCGCTCCGCGTCGGCGAACTGTCGACGCAGCGCGGCGACGGCATCTTCGAGACGATCGGCGTCGTCGACGGTCACGCGCAGGAGGTCCGTCCGCACCTCGAGCGGCTGCGGAACTCGGCCGCCATCTGCGAGCTGCCCGAGCCGAACCTGCGCCAGTGGGAGGCCGCGATCGCGCATGCGGTCGAGCGGATCCCGGGCGTCGGCGAGTTCGCCCTCAAGCTCGTGCTGAGCCGCGGGGTCGAGCACGGCCCGGCCCCCACGGCGTGGCTGCACGTGTCGGCCGCGCGCGACCAGAGCGCGGCGCGCGAGCGGGGCATCCGCGTCGTCACGCTCGACCGCGGCTACGACCGCACCGCGGCCGAGCGCGCGCCCTGGCTGCTGCTCGGCGCGAAGACGCTGTCGTACGCCGTCAACATGGCCGCGCTCCGCGAGGCGGCCCGTCGCGGCGCCGACGACGCGATCTTCCTGTCGTCGGACGGGTACGTGATGGAGGGGCCGACCTCGAGCGTCATCCTCCGCTTCGGCGACGAGTACGCGACCCCGGCCGCGTCCGGTGCGATCCTCCACGGCACGACGCAGGTGAGCCTCTTCGACCACCTCGCCGCGCAGGGCGCGCGGGTCGTCGAGCGCGACGTCGCGGTCGACGAGCTCGAGCGCGCGGATGCCGCGTGGCTGGTGTCGAGCGTGCGCCTCGCGGCCGGGATCACCGAGCTCGACGGGCGCGCGATCCCGTTCGACGCCGACGCGACGCGCGCGTTCAACGCCTACCTGCTCGGGCCGCGCGACTGATCGCACGCGCCCGAGCAGCCCTCGGCACGCCCTACCGGGCGGCCTCTACCGGGCCGCCTCGACGGCGGCGATCACCGCGGCGGCGACGGCCGGGGCGACGCGGTCGTCGAGCGGGCTCGGCACGATGAGGTCGGCCGACAGCTCGTCGCCGACCAGGTCGGCGATCGCGCGCGCGGCGGCGAGCTTCATCTCCGGGGTGATCCGGGTCGCGCCCGCGTCGAGCGCGCCGCGGAAGATGCCGGGGAACGCGAGCACGTTGTTGATCTGGTTGGGGAAGTCGCTGCGCCCGGTGGCGACCACGCGCGCGTACCGGGATGCGACGTCGGGGTGGACCTCGGGGTCGGGGTTCGAGAGCGCGAAGACGATCGCGTCGGGCGACATGCGCGCGATCAGCTCCTCGCCGACGCGGCCGGACGAGACGCCGATGAACACGTCGGCGCCCTCGATCGCGGTCGCCAGGTCGCCCGCGAGACCGCGCGGGTTCGTCCGGGCGGCGTACTCCGCCTTCATGCCGGCGAGGTCCTCGCGGTCGGTCGACAGGATGCCCCGCGAGTCGAGGAGCACGATGTCGGGGATGCCCGCGCGAAGCAGGATCTCGGCGACCGCGATGCCCGCCGCGCCGGCGCCCGAGACGACGACCCGGAGCGACGCGAGCTCGCGCCCGACGACCTTCGCCGCATTGGCGAGTGCGGCGAGCGTCACGACCGCCGTCCCGTGCTGGTCGTCGTGCATGACCGGCATGTCGAGCGCCTCGATGAGCTTCCGCTCGAGCTCGAAGCAGCGCGGCGCCGACACGTCCTCGAGGTTGACCGCGCCGAAGCTCGAGCGCAGCCGCACGAGCGTCTCCACGATCTCGTCGACGTCGTTGGTCTCGACGACGAGGGGGATGGAGTCGAGCCCCCCGAACCGCTTGAACAGGGCGGCCTTGCCCTCCATCACGGGCAGCGAGGCCGCCGCGCCGATGTCGCCGAGGCCGAGCACCGCGCTGCCGTCGCTGACCACCGCGACCAGCCGGCCGGCCCACGTGTAGTGCCGGGCGGCGTCGGGGTTCTGGTGGATGTGGCGGCTGACCGCGGCGACGCCGGGCGTGTAGGCGATCGACAGGTCGCGCTTCGTATCGAGCGGGGCGCCGAGGGCGACCTCGAGCTTGCCGTGCTCGTGCGCCGCGAACACCTCGGCGTCGGTCAGGTGGATGGGCGTGCGGAGGTCGGTGGGGGTGGTGCGCATCGCAGGGAGTTCCTCTCGTGGGCGCGCGCGAGCGCGCGGTGGCGGGAACCGTCCGCGTCGTGACGAGGTGGAGGGCGGGCGCGACGACAGGACGGGCAACGGGCCGGCGTCGGGCAGCGTGGTGCCGCGTCAGCCCCGGGAGCTCACCGTCGTGCGGGTCGCGGGCGGCGCCGCCTGGATGTGCGGGCACCGTGGAACCGACCATAGCATCGCGCCGTCGAGGCATCCGTCGCCGATCGTGCACGCAGAGCGTGCGACGCGCGTTCCGTCATCCCATCGGCCGGCGTAGGCGCAGGCGGCGGTGCCGGCTCGACCAACCCGCCGGCTCAGCCGAATCGGCCGGAGACGTAGTCCTCGGTGGCCTGGATCGACGGCTTCGAGAAGATCGTCGTCGTGTCGGCGTACTCGATGAGCTTGCCCGGCTTGCCGGTCCCGGCGATGTTGAAGAACGCCGTCCGGTCGCTCACGCGCGACGCCTGCTGCATGTTGTGAGTCACGATCACGATCGTGTACTCCTGCTTGAGCTCCTCGATGAGGTCCTCGATCGCGAGCGTCGAGATCGGGTCGAGCGCCGAGCACGGCTCGTCCATCAGGATCACCTCGGGGGAGACCGCGATCGCGCGCGCGATGCACAGGCGCTGCTGCTGCCCTCCGGACAGGCCCGAGCCGGGTCGGTCGAGGCGGTCCTTCACCTCGTTCCAGAGGTTCGCGCCCTGCAGCGACTTCTCGACGAGGGCGTCGGAGTCCGACTTCGACATCCGCCGGTTGTTGAGCCGGACGCCCGCGAGCACGTTGTCCCGGATCGACATCGTGGGGAACGGGTTCGGCCGCTGGAACACCATGCCGACCTGGCGGCGGACGAGCACGGGGTCGACGCCGGGGCCGTCAGAGGTTGTTGCCGTCGATGAGCACGTCGCCCTGCACGCGCGCGCCGGGCGTGACCTCGTGCATGCGGTTGAGGGTCCGCAGGAACGTCGTCTTGCCGCAGCCGGACGGGCCGATGAAGGCCGTCACCGTGCGGGGCTCGATGGTGAGCGTGACGCCCTCGACGGCGAGGAAGTCGCCGTAGTAGACGTTCAGGTCGTTGACTTCGATGCGCTTGGACACGGTACCTTCGGTTCTCGCTCGGTGTGGTCGGGGTGGTCGGATGTCTCGCTCAGCGCCCGAACTTCGGGGAGAAGACCTTGGCGACGATGCGCGCGATGACGTTGAGGATGGCGACGATGAGGATGAGCGTGAGCGCACCGGCCCAGGCCCGGTCGATGTACGCCTGGGTGTCGGTGCCCTGGTTCATGTACTGGGTGTAGACGAAGACGGGCAGCGTCATCATCCGCTCCGAGAACAGGTTGTAGTTCATGCTCGTCGTGAAGCCCGCGACGATGAGCAGGGGCGCGGTCTCGCCGATCACGCGGGCGATCGAGAGCATCACGCCCGTGACGATGCCGGCGATCGAGGTGGGCAGGACCACCTTCACGATCGTGAGCCACTTCGGCACGCCGAGCGCGAAGGATGCCTCGCGGAGCTCGTTCGGGACGAGCCGGAGCATCTCCTCGGAGCTCCGGACGACGACCGGGATCATGAGCACCGAGAGCGCGATCGATCCCGCGAAGCCGCTGCGGTACCCGGGGTCGCCCGTGATCAGCGCGAACAGCGCGAACGCGAACAGGCCCGCCACGATCGAGGGGATGCCGGTCATCACGTCGACGAAGAACGTGATGCCGTGCTTGAGCCGGCCGCGGCCGTACTCGACGAGGTAGATGGCGGTGAGCAGGCCGACCGGGACCGAGATGAGGGCGGCCATGCCCGTGATGAGCAGGGTGCCGACGATCGCGTGCAGCGCACCGCCGCCCGCGCCGACGACGTTGCGCATCGACTGCGAGAAGAACTGGAGGTCGAACCGCGGCAGGCCGTTCACGACGGTGGTCCAGGTCACCGAGATGAGCGGGAGCAGCGCGATCGTGAACGCGGTCGCGACGAGCGCGGTGACGAACCGGTCGGCGGCCTTGCGGCGTCCCTCGATGATCCGCGAGAGCACCCAGATCACGATGGCGTAGAGCACGACGCCGAAGAAGACCGCGCCGACGATGCTGAACTCGCCGCCGTTCGCGGCGGCGAGGATCGCGAAGAACGCGGAGGTCGCGGCGAGGCATCCGATCAGCACCCACAGCGAGGTGAACCGGGGCAGCATGCCCGCGGTGAGCGCGTTCTCGACGGTCGGTGCGGCGTCGCGCTGGGGCGCCTTCCGGGGCGTGGCGGTGAGGCTCATCAGTTCGCTCCCGAGAATTCCTTGCGACGCTCGACGATCCAGCGCGCGAGCATGTTGACCGCGAGGGTGATCACGAAGAGGATCAGGCCCGTCGCGATGAGGATGTTGACCCCGACGCCGTGCGCCTCGGGGAAGTTGAGCGCGATGTTGCCCGCGATCGTGTTCGGGTTCTGCGACTGCAGCACGGCGAACTTGATCACCGCGGCGGGCGAGAGCACCATCGCGACGACCATCGTCTCGCCGAGCGCACGGCCGAGGCCGAGCATCGACGCCGAGATGATGCCCGGACGGCCGAACGGGAGCACCGCGAGCTTGATCATCTCCCAGCGGGTCGCGCCGAGCGCGAGCGCCGCCTCCTCGTGCAGGACCGGCGTCTGGAGGAACACCTCGCGGCACAGGGCGGTGATGATCGGGAGCACCATGACCGCGAGCACGACGGCGACGGTGAGGATGGTCCGGCCCGTGCCCGACACGGGCGGGGCGAAGAGCGGGAACCAGCCGAACCACTCGCTGAGCGTGACCCAGAGCGGCTGGACCCCGGGTGCGAGGACCGTGATGCCCCAGAGGCCGAAGACCACCGAGGGGACGGCCGCGAGCAGGTCGATGATGTACCCGAGGCCCTGCGCGAGCCGGCGCGGGGCGAAGTGGGTGATGAACAGCGCGATGCCGAGCGCGATCGGGATGGCCATCACGAGCGCGAGCAGCGCGGCCCAGATCGTGCCGAACGCGAACGGGATCACGTACTGCCAGAAGTTCTCGGCGTCGCCCTTGAACGAGCCGGGCTCCGCGGTGAACGCGGGCAGCGACTGGGCGACGAGGAACGCGGCGACGGCCGCGAGGGTGACCAGGATCAGGATGCCCGCGATGAGCGTCGACCTGGAGAAGATGCGGTCGCCGAGTCGCTGCCTGGCTCGCTCGGGCGGCGCCGCGGTGGCTGTCGTCATGGGCCGTTGCTCTCCTGGTCTCCGGTGGTGGGTGGTGGCCGGGCGGCTCTCGCCGACGGCCGATCCGCCCGGCCCGGACCCGTTGCGACGGGCCCGAGCCGGGCGGTGCGGTGGTTACTTGACGGTCTCGATGGCTGCCGCGACCTTCGCGCTGAGCTCGTCCGAGAGCGGCGCCGAACCGGCGTTCTCCGCGGCGACGGCCTGGCCCTCGGCGCTCGCGATGTACGAGACGTACGCCTGCACGAGCTCGCCCTGTGCGGCGTCCGCGTACTCCTGGCAGACGATCGCGTAGCTCACGAGCACGAGCGGGTAGTGCGTCGGGTCGGTCGTCTTGCGGTCGATCGCGATCGCGAGGTCGTTCGCCTCGCGACCCTCGACGAGCGGCGACTCCGCGACGACCGCGGCGGCGGCCTCGGCCGTGTAGCCCACGAACTCGTCGCCGACCTTGATGTTCGCGACGCCGAGGTCGCCGGCCTTCGAGGCATCCGCGTAGCCGATGGTGCCGACGCCGTTGGTCACGGCCTCGACGACGCCCGAGGTGCCCTGCGCGCCCTCACCGGTCTGGTAGGGGAACGGGTCGGCCGGCTTCTGGTCCCACACCTCGGGGGCGTTCTGGTACAGGTAGTCGGCGAAGTTCTTCGTCGTGCCCGAGTCGTCCGAGCGGTGCACGGCCGTGATCGGGGTGGCGGGGAGCGTCGCCTGGGTGTTGAGCGCGGCGATCGCCGGGTCGTTCCAGGTGGTGATGTCGCCCTTGAAGATCTTCGCGAGGGTGGCCGCGTCGAGGTTGAGCTCGTCCACGCCCTCCACGTTGAAGATGACGGCGATCGGCGAGATGTAGACCGGCAGGTCGATCGCCGCGGTGTCGGGGGCGCACGAGGCGAATTCGCCCGCGAGCTCCTCGTCGTTCAAGGCCGAGTCCGAGCCTGCGAAGTCGGAGCCGCCGGCGATGAAGGTCTCGCGGCCGGCGCCCGAGCCCGACGGGTCGTAGTTGATCGTGACGCCGGTGTTCGCGGTCTGGAACGCGGCGACCCACGCCTCCTGGGCCGAGCCCTGCGACGAGGCGCCGGCGGCGTTGATGGTGCCGGAGAGCGACGACGCCGACTCGGACGGGTCGGCGGCGCCCGCCTCGTTCGTGGCGCAGGAGGTGAGAGCGAGGGCGGCGACGGCTGCGAGCACGACGGGCACACCGAGACGCTTGAGGTTCACGTGATTCCCTTCCGGGGGTCCAATGCAGGGTTCTTGGTCGGGCCGTGACGGCCCGCCTGCGACGGTAGGACGCTCGCCTTACGAGCTTCCCCCGCGACGGTGAACGGAGGGTGAACGACCGCTTGCGGCTCGGATCGGAAGGGCTGCGCGCTGCACGCGCGGCGTCACTCGCGCGGCGTGTGCGTCTCGATCGCGATGATCCCCGAGCTCGGGTTCGTCGCGGACAGGTGGACCACGCTGAACGCGCCGGTCTCGAGGGCGGCGGCGTCGGAGACGTAGTCGCCGAGGGGGGTCCCGGTCGCGAGCGCGATCTCGCGCACGAGGTCGGGGAGCACGGGCCGGTGGCTGCACAGCACCGCGGTCTTGCCGACGCGTACGCGCTTGCCGATGACGCGGCGGATCTCCGCCTGGCCCTCGTCCCAGGATTCCTGGCTGATCCCCGATTCGCGTCGGATCGGCTTGCCGAGCGCGGCCGCGAGCGGCGCGACGGTCGTCACGCAGCGGACCGCCGGGCTCGAGAGGATCCGCTTGGGCCGCCACGCCGGGAGCATCGCCGCGAGCGAGGCGGCCTGCCGCACGCCGCGCTCGGTGAGCGGCCGCTGCGGGTCCTCGAGGCCCTTCGATTCGCCGCGCTCGAGCGCCTTGCCGTGGCGGACCAGGATCAGGGCGAAGGTCGAGGTGACGCCCTGGTCGACGAGCGCGGCGAACCGGTCGATCAGGACCCGGTCCGGCTCGTAGGTGAGGTGGGCGCGGAGGCGTCGGAGCGGAACCCACTCGAGCGCCGCGATCTCCGCGTTCGGGCGGAACGTGGACTGCTGCACGGCGGTTTCGCTCACCTCCGCGGACCAGTAGTGCACCGCCTTGTCGCGCCCGCTGGGCATCGAGTAGAGGCTCTCGCCGAGCGGGACGCCGAGCGTGACCCGCAGCCCCGTCTCCTCGTAGATCTCGCGCACGGCGGTCTCGGGGAGGGACTCGCCGGGGTCGACCTTGCCCTTCGGGATGGTCACGTCGCCGTACGCCGTGCGGTGGACGACGAGCACGTGCAGGCGTCCGTCGATCATCCGCCAGCAGACGGCGCCCGCCGCCATCACGGTGGGCTCGAGGACGCGGGTCACCGGCGGGTCCTCGGGCGGGCCCGCCGCGTGATCTGGCGCATCCGGCCGTCCTGGAGGTCGTGCAGCGGGCGCCCCTTCTCGTCGAGCGCGTGCCTGGTCCAGACGCCTTCGCCGTCGAGGTGCCACGAACTCGTGCCGGGGTCCATCGCGATGTCGAACATGCCCGTGATCTCGTCGATGTGGTCCGGGTCGACGAGGCGCACGAGCGCCTCCACGCGTCGGTCGAGGTTGCGGTGCATCATGTCGGCCGAGCCGATGTACACCTGGGGGTCGCCGTCGTTCACGAACGAGAAGATGCGCGAGTGCTCGAGGTACCGGCCGAGGATGGACCGGACGCGGATGTTCTCGCTGAGCCCCTCGATGCCGGGACGCAGGCTGCAGATCCCGCGCACCCACACCTCGACCGGCACGCCCGCGTTCGAGGCGCGGTAGAGCGCGTCGATGATCGTCTCGTCGACCATCGAGTTCACCTTGATGCGGATGCCCGAGCGCTTGCCCGCCTGCGCGTTCCGCGTCTCGGCGCTGATGAGCTTGAGGAGCTCCTTCCGCAGGTGGAGCGGGGCGACGAGCAGCCGCTTGAACTTCTTCTCGATCGCGTACCCGCTCAGCTCGTTGAACAGGCGCGTGAGGTCCTTGCCGACCTGGTCGTCGGCGGTGAGCAGGCCGAGGTCCTCGTAGATGCGGCTCGTCTTGGGGTTGTAGTTGCCCGTGCCGACGTGGCTGTAGTGGCGCAGCTGCCCCTTCTCCTGGCGGATCACGAGCGCGAGCTTGCAGTGCGTCTTCAGGCCGACGAGGCCGTAGACGACGTGCACGCCGGCCTTCTCGAGCTTGCGCGCCCAGGAGATGTTCGCCTGCTCGTCGAACCTGGCCTTGATCTCGACGAGGGCGAGCACCTGCTTGCCCGACTCGGCCGCCGAGATGAGGGCCTGCACGATCGGGCTGTCGCCCGAGGTGCGGTAGAGCGTCTGCTTGATCGCGAGCACGTGCGGGTCGGCCGCGGCCTGCTCGAGGAACGCCTGGACGCTCGTCGCGAACGACTCGTAGGGATGGAACAGCAGCACGTCGGCCGCGGACACCGCGGCGAAGACGTCGGCCTGGCGGTTCGGCTCCGCGGCCTGGAGCTGGAGGTTGGTCGTGGGCACCTGGATCGGGTAGTGCAGCTCGGGCCGGTCGATCCTGGCGAGGTCGAACAGGCCGCCGAGGTCGAGCGGCGCGGGCAGCCGGAAGACCTCCTGGTCGGAGATGTCGAGCTCGCGCACGAGCAGGCCGAGGGTGAGGTCGTCCATGTCCTCGGTGATCTCGAGGCGGATGGGCGGCCCGAACCGGCGCCGCAGGAGCTCCTTCTCGAGCGCCTTGATGAGGTTCTCGGTCTCGTCCTCCTCGACCTCGACGTCCTCGTTGCGGGTGACCCGGAACACGTGGTGGTCGAGGATCTCCATGCCGGGGAAGAGGTCGCCGAGGTGGTTCGCGATGAGCTCCTCGAGCGCGACGTAGCGGGTGTCGTCGACGCGCTCGTTCGGGCCGACCTGCACGAACCGCGGGAGCATCTGCGGCACCTTCACGCGCGCGAACTCCTGCCGGCCGGTCCGGCTGTGGCGGACCCGCACCGAGAGGTTGAGCGAGAGGCCCGAGATGTAGGGGAACGGATGCGCCGGGTCGACCGCGAGCGGCATGAGCACTGGGAAGATCTGCGAGCTGAAGTAGTCGCGCAGGTGGGCGCGCTCGGCCTCGCCGAGCTGCTCCCACGACACGACCCGGATCCCGGACTCGGCCAGCGCCGGCTTCACGAGCTCCTGGTAGACGCGCGCGTGGCGCTCCTGCAGCTCGTGCGCCTTCTGCGAGATGTCGGCGAGCACGTCGTGCGGCGCGCGGCCGACGTTGGTCGGGACGGCCAGCCCGGTGACGATGCGGCGCTTCAGCCCGGCGACGCGGACCATGAAGAACTCGTCGAGGTTCGACGCGAAGATGGCGAGGAAGTTCGCCCGCTCGAGGACCGGGAGCGCCGGATCCTCGGCGAGCTCGAGCACGCGCTGGTTGAACGCGAGCCAGCTCAGCTCGCGGTCGAGGTACCGCTCGGCGGGCAGCTCCGGCGCGCCTTCGAGGTCGAACGGCTCGAAGTCGTCGTCGAAGTCGCGCGAGGCGAGGTCCTCGTCGAGGGTGTCGGTCATCCCCTCATCATGCCACCGGGCGCCGACGCGGCAACCGGGCGGAACATCCCGCGGGCGCGATGTTCACGCGACCGTCATCGGACGGCGCGGCGACCCGGTTCAGACCGAGGGCACGGATGCGCCGTGCTCGTCCTCCTCGTGGACGTTGAACCGGTATCCGACGTTGCGGACCGTGCCGATGAGGCTCTCGAGGTCGCCGAGCTTCGCGCGCAGGCGCCGCACGTGCACGTCGACGGTCCGCGTGCCGCCGAAGTAGTCGTAGCCCCACACCTCGCTGAGCAGTTGCTCGCGCGTGAACACCCGGGAAGGATGCGCCGCGAGGAAGCGCAGCAGCTCGAACTCCTTGTACGTGAGGTCGAGCGGCTTGCCGTGGACCTTGGCGGAGTAGCTCGCCTCGTCGATCACGACCCCGGAGGTCTGGATGCGCTCGCTCGGCCGGGTCGACTGGGCCCGCCCGATGGCGAGCCGGATGCGCGCGTCGACCTCGGCCGGGCCTGCGGCCTCGAGCACGACGTCGTCGACGCCCCAGTCCGGCGTGACCGCGGTCAGTCCGCCCTCGGTGACGATGAGCACGAGCGGTGTCGACATCCCGGTGGTGCGGAGGATCTGCGACAGGGCCTTCGCCCCGGCGAGGTTGGTTCGCGCGTCGAGGAACACGAGGTCCGAATCGGGAGCGCGCACGAGCTGGTCGGGCGTCGCGGGGATGACCCGCACGCGATGGGACAACAGGGACAACGCCGGAAGGACTTCTTCGTCGGCCGCCGGCGACAGGATCAGCAGCTGCGCCACGCATACCCTCCAGTAGTAAGGTGCGCACCATACTAGCGACAGGCGCGCAGGTGGCGCGCCACGGGTGGAGTGACATGACGTCGGACGGACGACGGGCGGGCGCGATCGGGATCGCGGTGACCTGGCTGGTCGCGATCGCGGGGAGCGTCGCGGTGCTCGTGCTCGAGGCCGGCGGCGGGCTCGCGGGTGCGCGCGGCGACCACGGCCTGACGGTCTACGCGGGACTCAGCGTGGTGTTCGCGATCGCGGTGCTCACGGCGCTGCTCGCCCAGCTCGCGTCGCGGCGCCCGCAGGGCTACGTGGTACGGGTGAGCGCGGCGGTCGGCGGCGCCGCGGTGGTCCTCCTCCTCGCCGCCGTCGCGGCGGTCCCGCTCCTGCTCACGGCGTAGACTCGGGGCATGTCCGAACTCCTCGCGCTCGAACTGCTGTTCATCGGCCTCCTGGGCCTCGCATCCCTCGCGATCGCCTGGATCAGCGGCGTGGTGGTCTACAAGCTCTTCAAGGGCCAGCGCTAGGCGTCGGTGAAGGCGTGGCGATGATCGAGCTGCCCGTCGACCTCCCGGCCGAGCTCGTCCCGCTCTCGTGGCTCCTCGGAGTCTGGGAGGGTTCGGGCGTCATCGACTACAAGGTCGGCGACGAGTCGGTCACCCACGAGTTCGGCCAGCGCGTCAGCTTCAGCCACGACGGGCTCCCGTACCTCAACTACACCTCGTACGCGTGGCTGTTCCCGTCCGAGGACGACGAGGATCCCAGCCCGCTGGCGACGGAATCCGGCTACTGGCGCCTCGCCCGTCCGCTCGGGGACGGGGACGCGGGCCCGGGCCTGCTGCCCGGCGTCGGCGAGCGGGCGTTCGCCGACGCGGACGCCGTCGAGTCGCTCCGCAACGACGCCGGCGGATTCGACCTCGAGGTCTCGATCATCCATCCCGGCGGGGTCTCGGAGCTCTACCTCGGGCAGATCAAGGGCCCGCGCATCGATCTCGCGACCGACGCCGTCATGCGGACGAGCAGCGCGAAGCCCTACGCGGCCGCGACGCGGCTGTACGGGCTCGTCGAGGCGCACCTGCTCTGGGCCTGGGACATCGCCGCGCTCGGCCAGGACCTGCGGACCCACGCCTCGGCGCGGCTCGCCAAGGTCGACTGATGGCCGACTCGCCGTTCCTCGCGCTGCACGGCGCCGTTCCCGCCGAGGGCGCCGACCTGGGCGTCGCGGCCCACTACGGCAACCCGATCATCGAGCAGCGCCGGCTCGAGGCCGGCCGCGCCGTCGTCGACCTGTCCGACCGGGGCATCCTGACCGTGACCGGCCCCGACCGCCTGAGCTGGCTGCACTCGATGGCGAGCCAGGCCCTCGACCGCCTCGCGCCCGGCGAGAGCACCGAGACCCTCCTGCTCGACGCGAACGGGCACATCGAGCACGCCGCGCACGTCGTCGACGACGGCGAGTCGACCTGGCTCGTCGTCGAGGGCGCCGAGGCGCCCGCGCTCGCCGCGTGGCTCGGCCGCATGCGGTTCATGCTGCGGGTCGAGGTCGCCGACCGGTCGGCCGACCACGCGGTGCTCGGCGCGGCGACCGCGGCGGCGCTCGACCTGGCCGCTCCGTCGGCCGACGGCGGCACGGGAACGGGCGGCGTGATCGACTGGGTCGACCCGTGGTCGGCGCCCGCCGGTCACCGGTACGCGCGCGCGGAGGGGCATCCGTCGTCCACGTGGCGCTGGGTCGAGCGGATCGTGCCGCGCGACGCGCTCGCCGGCGCGGCCGCCGCGGTCGCCGCGGGCCGCGTCGACGTGGCCGGATCGCTCGCGGCCGAGGCGCTGCGCGTCGCGGCCTGGCGTCCGCGGTTCGCGACCGAGGTCGACGAGCGGTCGATCCCGCACGAGCTCGACTGGCTGCAGAGCGCGGTCGACCTGCACAAGGGCTGCTATCGCGGCCAGGAGACCGTCGCGAAGGTGTTCAACCTCGGGCGCCCGCCGCGTCGGCTCGTGCTGCTGCACCTCGACGGCAGCGACACCGTGCTGCCGGTGCCGGGCGACCTCGTCGTCGGCCTGCGGCAGCGGCCCGAGCCGGAGCCGGGCGCCTCGCCCGAGCGGCGCGAGGTCGGCCACGTGACCTCGAGCGCGATGCACCACGAGCTCGGCCCGATCGCGCTGGCCGTCGTCAAGCGCGCCGTCCCGGCGGACCTGCCGCTCATCGTCGAGAGCCACGGCATCGACGTCGCCGCGGCGCAGGTCGAGATCGTCCCGGCCGACGCGGGCGCGGCGGTCTCGGTGCCCCGGCTGCCTCGGCTCGGCATCCGTCCGTGACGTTCGCGACGGACCGCGCCGCCGTCGGCGGCCGTCGCGTGCTCCACTCGATCCCCGCGATCGTCCAGATCACGGTCACGGCCGTCGCCGCGTACGCGATCGCCCATTTCGGCCTCGGGCACGCGCAGCCGCTGATCGCGGCCATCGTGGCCATCAGCGCGCTCGGGTTCGTGCGCGACGCGCGACCCGTCCGGGTCCTCGAGACCGTCGTCGCGATGACGCTCGGCATCGCGCTCGCCGAGGTGCTGCTCATCGTGTTCGGCGCCGGGCTCGTCCAGTACGCGGTCGCGCTCGCGCTCACGCTCGCGGTCGCGCGGTTCCTCACCGGCAACGCCGCCTTCGCGATCGCCGCCGCCGTCCAGTGCTCGCTCGTCATGCTCATGCCGGCGCCCGACGGCGGTCCGTTCGTCCGTACGCTGGACGCGCTCGTCGGCGGCGCGACCGCGCTGCTCGCGACCGCCCTCGTGCCGCGCGACCCGCTCCGCACCGCGCGCCGGGAGGGCCGCCGCCTGCTCGACGAGCACGTCGCGGTGCTCGGCCTGCTCGCGGAGTCGATGCGATCCGGCGACGCCCTCCAGGCCGGCCGGGCGCTCGAGCGGGCCCGGGCGACGGGTCCGCTCGTCGACGCGTGGCGCGACGCGGTCGAGTCGGGCACCGCGATCGCGCGGGTCTCCCCGTTCCTCGGTCGCGCGCGCTTCGACCTCGCGCGCCAGCGCGACATGGTCGCGAGCCTCGACCTCGCCACGCGCAACCTGCGCGTGGTCGCGCGGCGCGCCGAGTGGCTGCTGCACGACGGCGGCGCGCGGCCGGCGCTCGCCGACCTGGACGAGCGGATCGCGGTCGGCATCGGCTTCCTCGCCGACTCGCTCCGCGAGGTCGGCTCGGTGACGATCGCGAGGGCCTCGTTCGCCGAGGTCCTCCGGCACCTCGATCCCGAGCGGATGCTCCCGCAGGGGCCGGCGGCCGACCGGGTCGCGGCGCACGCCGTCCGCCCCTACCTCGTCGACCTCCTCACCGCGACGGGCATGCCGATCGACGAGGCGCGCGCCCTCCTGCCGTGAGGCTCGCGCGCCCACGCCCGTGCCCGTGCCCCGGCCCGCGCGCGTGCGCCGGCCGGCCCGGGCCGGCCCGGTGCCGGGCGATCAGGTCGCGGGGGAGACCGCCTCCCACGGCACGGTGACCTCGCCGAGCCGCCAGCGGCGGACGCCGCCGAGCACGGGCCATCCGTCGGCGGCGAGGCTGCGCACCGAGGCGATCCAGCGCTGCGACGGCCCGTAGACGGACAGCGGGGCCTGCACGCGCCAGGCCCGGTCGAGCGCCTGGAGCAGGTCGTGGACGCGCTCGCCGGGGACGTTGCGATGGATGAGCGCCTTCGGGAGGCGCTCGGCGACGACCGCGGGCGACTCGAGCCCGGCGAGTCGCAGGCTGATCGTGAAGGTGCGCGCGATGCCGGATGCCTCGATCCCGACCCAGCTCGCGATGCGGCCGAGCTCGTCGCACGTGCCCTCGACCAGCAGGCCGCCGACCGCGAGGCGCGCCGCCATCCGCGTCCACGCGTCGCGGACCTCGGATTCGTCGTACTGGCGCAGGACGTTGAACGCGCGGATCACCGCGGGGCGGCGGCCGCCGGGCGTCGGCACCTCGAAGCCGCCGAGGCCGAAGCCCACCCGGAGGCCGGCCGGGAAGTGCGTCCCGCCGGCGCGGACCTCGTCGAGCTGGGCGAGCGCGAGGCGCACGCGCGCCGGATCGATCTCGAGCCCGAGCACCTCGACGTCGGGGCGCGCGCGGACCAGCCGGGCGGCGAGCTCGAACGCCGTCACGCCGCTCGCGCCGTACCCGAGGTCGACGACGAACGGATCGGGTGCCCGTCGGAGGGCCGGGGCATCCGCGATCCAGCGATCCACTCGGCGCAGGCGGTTGGTGTTCGTCGTCCCGCGCGTGATGGATCCGACCGGCATGTCATCCAGTGTCGCAGGGCCATAGGCTGGATGCATGCCACACACCCTCATCCTGCTTCGCCATGGCGAGAGCGACTGGAACCAGAAGAACCTCTTCACCGGATGGGTCGACGTCCGGCTGAGCGAGAAGGGTCGTGCCGAGGCCGCGCGCGCGGGCGCGCTCCTCGCCGAGCACGGCGTCGCGCCCGACGTGCTCCACACGTCGGTGCTCTCGCGCGCGATCCAGACGGCCGATCTCGCGCTCGAGGCGGCCGACCTGCTGTGGATCCCGGTGCGCCGTTCGTGGCGGCTGAACGAGCGTCACTACGGCGCGCTCCAGGGCCTGGACAAGGCCGAGACGCAGGAGAAGTACGGCAACGAGCAGTTCATGCTGTGGCGTCGCTCGTTCGACGTGCCGCCGCCGCCGCTCGACGACGACTCGGAGTGGTCGCAGGTGGGCGACGCCCGCTACGCGGACCTGCCCGACGAGCAGCTGCCGCGCACCGAGTGCCTCAAGGACGTCATCGCGCGCATGCTCCCGTACTGGGAGAGCGACATCATCCCCGACCTCGCGGCGGGCAAGACGGTGCTCGTGACCGCGCACGGCAACTCGCTGCGCGCGCTCGTGAAGCACCTCGACGGCATCAGCGACGACGACATCGCCGAGCTCAACATCCCGACCGGCATCCCGCTCGTCTACCAGCTCGGCGACGACTTCATGCCGACGCAGCCGGGCGAGTACCTCGACCCGGCCGCCGCAGCGGCCGGCGCTGCAGCGGTCGCCGCGCAGGGCCAGCGCAAGTAGCCCGACGAGCACGAACCCATCCGGGCAGAGGAAGGGCGGGACGTCCCCCGGCGTCCCGCCCTTCGGCCTGTGTGGCGCCCGATCGGGCGTCGCGTCCCTGTCAGGACGTCGCGCTCGCGTCCGAGGTCTCCGGCGCCCAGTCGCCCGTCGCGAGGTACTGGACCTTCTTCGCGATGGAGACCGCGTGGTCGGCGAAGCGCTCGTGGTACCGGCTCGCGAGCGTGGCGTCGACCGTCGCCGTGGCCTCGCCCTTCCAGGTCTCGCCGAGCATCGTGTCGAAGACGTGCAGGTGCAGCGCGTCGACCTTGTCGTCCTCGTTGCGGATCTCCTCCGCGACGGCGATGTCCTCGGTGCGCAGGAGCTCGGTGAGCCGCTGCGCGATCTCGACGTCCAGGCGGCCCATCTCCTCGAACGTCGGGCGGAGCGACTTCGGCACCACCTTGTCGGGGAACCGGTAGCGGGCCAGCTGCGCGATGTGGCGCGAGATGTCGCCCATGCGCTCGAGCGACGCGCTGATGCGCAGCGCGCTCACGATGATCCGCAGGTCACGCGCGACCGGCTGCTGCCGGGCGAGGATCGTGATGGCCAGCTCGTCGAGCGTCACGGTCGCCTCGTCGATGCGCGGGTCTGCGGCGATCACCTCTTCGGCGAGCGTCACGTCCGACTCCCGGAACGCCCGGGTGGCCTTCTCGATCGACTCCGCCACCAGGTCGGCGATCTCCACGAGGCGGTCCTGGACCTCGCGCATCTCCTGCTGGAACACTTCGCGCATGCTGCTGATCCCTCGTCTCTCCCCGGCCGCGCGGGCACGCGGCTGCAGGGCCTCTCCGGCCCCGGGACATCCTCGCCGCACTCGGTGAACGGAAGGTGCCGAATGCCTGAACACTTCCCAACCTAGCCCCGCAGGCGGGCCCCGGCCGGTCCCGCGGCCCCCCTCGCTGGTTATGGTGAACACATGGAGTCGACCTGGGTCGTCGTGGCGGCGCTCGCCCTGGGCGCGTTCCTCGGCGCCGCGTTCATGATCGTCGTGCACATGGCCGAACGACGCGGGCAGACCGCGGCGGCGGTCGCGGCGCCGACGCTTCCGGAGGGCATCTCCTCCGTCCTCGCCGTGCTCGAGTCGGCCGGCGTCGTGCTCGATCCCTCCAACAACGTCCTCAAGGCGTCGCCGAGCGCGCTCGCGCTCGGGCTCGTCCGCGACGGCGCGCTGGTCCACCGGCAGCTGCTCGACGTCGTGGCCGACGTGCGCGCGACCGGCGAGACCGTCGCCGAGGAGCTCACGCTCGCTCGCGGCCCGTTCGGCGAGGCGACGCTCCTGCTCCGCGTGCGCGCCGCGCGGCTCGGCTCGCGGTTCGTGCTCCTGCTCGCCGAGGACCGTACCGAGGCCAACCGGCTCGAGGAGGTGCGCCGCGACTTCGTCGCGAACATCAGCCACGAACTGAAGACGCCGATCGCCTCGGTCGGGCTGCTCGCCGAGGCGATCGACCTCGCGGCCGCCGAGCCCGAGCAGGTCCGGCGCTTCGCCAATCGGCTCGAGATCGAGTCGGGACGGCTCGCGCGCATCACGAACGAGATCATCCAGCTCTCGAGGCTCCAGGCGAGCGACGCGCTCGAGGCGGACGTGCTCGTCGACATCGACGAGGCGGCGCGCGCCGCGGTCGAGCAGAATCGCGTGGTCGCCGCCGGCAAGGAGGTCGAGGTCGCGGTCCGCGCGAAGACGGGCGCACAGGTCTGGGGGGACCAGGCGCTCATCGTCGTGGCGATCCACAACCTCGTCGCGAACGCGATCGCGTACTCGAACGCGGGCGGTCGGGTCGGGGTGGGGGTGCGCGTCGACGGGGACGTCGTGCAGGTCGCGGTGACCGATCAGGGCATCGGGATCGCCGAAGCCGACCTCGATCGGGTGTTCGAGCGGTTCTACCGCGTCGACCAGGCGCGCGCCCGCGAGACGGGCGGCACCGGACTCGGCCTCAGCATCGTGAAGCACACCGTGCAGAACCTCGGCGGCGACGTGCGGGCGTGGTCGAACCCGGGCCGCGGGTCGACCTTCACGATCCGGCTGCCGCTCGCGGAGCGCCCGCCGGGCGACGGCGGGTCGGGCGGTTCGGGCGGTTCCACGCGCGGTGCGCGGTCGACGGATGCACCGGCCGGCGTGGACTCGGCGGACCCCGCGGCCGAAGCCACGCCGGGGACATCCCATCGCGCCGCCGCCGGCTCGAGCCGCCGCCGCCGACCGGCCGACCGCGGGTCCGACCGCGGGTCCGATCGCGCCACCCCAGCCACCCCCGTGGCGACGACCGTCGCCGCCGCCCACCGAGGAGACCCCGCGTGACCCGAATCCTGCTCGTCGAGGACGAAGCCGCCCTGAGCGAGCCCCTGTCCTTCCTGCTCGAACGCGAGGGGTACGAGGTGACGGTCGTGGAGGACGGCCGCAGCGCGGTCGACGTGTTCGACCGCGACGGCACCGACCTCGTGCTGCTCGACCTCATGCTGCCGGGCCTGCCCGGCACCGAGGTGTGCCGCGAGCTCCGGCAGCGCTCGAGCGTGCCGATCATCATGCTCACCGCGAAGGATTCCGAGGTGGACATCGTCGTGGGCCTCGAACTCGGCGCCGACGACTACGTCACCAAGCCGTATTCGACCAGGGAGCTCCTCGCGCGCATCCGGGCGGTGCTGCGCCGCCGGGTCGACGCGCTCGACTTCGACGAGGCGGTCCTGGTGGGCGGTCGCGTGCGCATGGACGTCGACCGGCACACGGTCGAGGTCGACGGGTCGAGCGTGTCCATGCCGCTGAAGGAATTCGAGCTCCTCGAGCTGCTCATGCGGAACCCGGGGCGCGTGCTCACGCGCGGCCAGCTCATCGACCGCGTGTGGGGCTCCGACTACTTCGGCGACACGAAGACGCTCGACGTGCACATCAAGCGGATCCGTTCGAAGATCGAGTCGACGCCGTCCGAGCCGGTGCACCTGGTGACCGTGCGCGGCCTGGGTTACCGCTTCGAGGCGTGACGCGGCCGTACCTGCCGACGAAGACGACGGGGGCGATGCGCCGATGCGCATCGCCCCCGTCGTGTCGTCGCCGCTTACGGGACGAGGTCGGAGTACTCGGGGAGGCGCCCGTCGAGGATCGGCGTGCCGACCTCGACGCCCTCGGCGCCGGAGACCGAGAAGTAGAGCGTGGCGAGCTCGCCGGGCCCCGCGTCGATGTCCTCGATCACGAGCGGCTCCTCGTCGTCGCCGTCGCCGCCGAAGACGAGCTGGCTGTGCGCGTCGACGTCGACCGTCTGGGTGTCGCCGTCGGCGAGGCCGAGCTCGAGTTCGAGGTCGTCGTCGCCGGTGTTCGAGACGGTGAAGACGAGGGATGCCTCGTCGCCGCCCTCCTCCATGACCAGGAGCACGTTCCGCAGCTTCAGCGCGCCGACGTCGGCCGAGACGCCGTCGCTCGCGTCGTACTTCTCGGTCGTGGCCTGGTAGGTCACCATCGCACACCCGGTGCCGCCGACGACGATGGCCAGTGCCAGTGCAGCGGATGCCGCGAGACGCACCTTCACAGAACCTCCAAGTACGTGCACGTGCGCCGAGCCGGAGGGTTCCGGGGCGCACGCGGGAAACGTGATGAGTTTAGCGCATGGCCAACCCCGGAACGTGGGCGCAAAACCTTAGCAGGTGGGCTGTGTGATATCCTGAAAGTTGCCGAAAGGACTACCATTCATGCAATTTGAGGTTGGCGAGACCGTTGTGTACCCCCACCACGGAGCCGCAACGATCGTCGAAGTGAAGACGCGCGTCATCAAGGGCGAAGAGAAGCTGTACCTCAAGCTGAACGTCACGCAGGGAGACCTCGTCATCGAGGTCCCGGCTGAGAATGTCGACCTGGTCGGCGTTCGCGACGTCATCGGCAAGGAGGGCCTGGACCGCGTCTTCGACGTGCTCCGCGCGCCCTTCACCGAGGAGCCGACCAACTGGTCGCGTCGGTACAAGGCGAACCTGGAGAAGCTGGCTTCCGGCGACGTCATCAAGGTCTCCGAGGTCGTTCGCGACCTCTGGCGCCGCGACCAGGACCGCGGCCTGTCCGCGGGCGAGAAGCGCATGCTGGCGAAGGCGCGGCAGATCCTGATCTCGGAGCTCGCGCTCGCCGAGAAGACCGACGAGGAGCAGGCGTCGGAGCGTCTCGACGAGGTCCTCGCGTCCTGATCCCGGTGTCCTGATCCCGGCGCTACGCTCGATGCCGTGAACGCATCGACCGTCGCCGTCATCGTCGTCGCAGCCGGCAGCGGCCTTCGGCTCGGGCATCCCGAGCCGAAGGCGTTCGTGCCGCTCGGCGACGGCACCATCCTGTCGACCGCGGTCGATTCCATCCTCGGCATGCGCGAGATCCCGCACCTCGTGCTCGTGGTCCCGGCCGACCGCGTCGACGAGGCGCGCGCCGTCTTCGGCCCGGTCGCCGACCGCGTCGGCGCGCCGCTCGACGTCGTCGACGGCGGGACCACGCGGCAGGACTCCGTCGCCAAGGGCATCGCCGTGCTCCCGCACCTGGTCGACACCGTCCTCGTGCACGACGCCGCACGACCGCTCACGCCGGCGCTGCTGTTCGACGAGGTCGTCGCGGCCGTCCGATCGCGCGGGCACGGCATCGTCCCCGCGCTCGACGTCGTCGACACCGTCAAGCGCGTCGGGGGAGGCGGGCGCGTGCTCGACACGGTCGACCGCTCCACGCTCAAGGCCGTGCAGACGCCGCAGGGCTTCCCGCGCGAGGCGCTCGAACGCGCCTATGTCGAGGCGGTCGGCGAGCACACGGACGACGCCTCGATCGCAGCCGCCGCCGGGATCCCGGTCGACGTCGTGCCGGGCGACGCGCGCGCCTTCAAGGTCACCGTCCCGAGCGACCTCGCCCGCGCCGAGCGGCTGGTCGAGGAGCGCGCGGGCGGCGGCGAGACCCCGCTCCCACGGGTCGGGACCGGCGTCGACGTACACGCCTACAGCGACGACCCCGCCACGCCCATGCGCCTCGCCGGGCTCGAGTGGCCGGGCGGCCACGGGCTCAGCGGCCACAGCGACGGCGACGCGGCCGCCCACGCCATCGTCGACGCGGTGCTCGCCGCGGCCGGACTCGGCGACATCGGCGGCAGCTTCGGCACCGACGACCCCGCGCTCGCGGGGGCCCACGGAGTCGTGTTCCTCGAGCGCGCGCGCGACCTCGTCGAACGAGCCGGATTCCGGATCGGGAATGCCAGCGTGCAGATCGTCGGCAACCGGCCGAAGCTCGCGCCGCGCCGCGCCGAGGCCGAGGCCGTCCTGTCGGCCGCGCTCGGCGCGCCGGTGAGCGTCGCGGGCACGACGAGCGACGCGCTCGGCCTCACCGGGCGAGGCGAGGGCGTCGCGGCGATCGCCACCGCGATCGTCATCCCGCTCCCCGGCCGCTGAGGCGGCCCGCCGGGTCGCGTCCCGGCCACTGGGCGAACCCGACCACGTCGCCCGCCCGCCGCCGCGGGTCGCGGCACGCCGCCGGTAGGCTGGACGAGTGAGCCTCCGACTGTACGACACCCGGGCCCAGGCGCTGCGCGACTTCGTCCCCCTCGCCGAGGGGCGCGTCGGCATGTACGTCTGCGGGCCGACCGTGCAGTCGAGCCCGCATATCGGGCATCTCCGCAGCGCGCTCGCCTACGACCAGCTCCGACGGTGGCTCGCGTACCGCGGGTACGACGTGACCTTCGTGCGGAACGTCACCGACATCGACGACAAGATCCTCGAGGCCGCGACGGGCGAGGAGTGGTGGGCGCTCGCGTACCGCGTCGAACTCGAGTTCACCGCGGGGTATCGCGCGCTCGGGATCCTGCCGCCCACCTACGAGCCCCGGGCGACGGCGAGCGTCATGCAGATGCTCGAGCTCATCGGCTCGCTCATCGAGCGAGGCCACGCCTACCCCGCTCCGGATGCCTCGGGCGACGTCTACTTCGACACCGCGAGCTGGGCCGTCTACGGCGAGCTCACGCGCCAGTCGCGCGATCGCATGGAACCCGCGCCCGACGCCGATCCGCGCGGCAAGCGCGACCCGCGCGACTTCGCCCTCTGGAAGGGCCGGAAGGCCGCCGAACCCGAGTCCGCGTCGTGGCCGTCGCCGTGGGGCGACGGCCGCCCCGGGTGGCACATCGAGTGCTCGGCCATGTCGCGGCGGTACCTCGGCGGCGCGTTCGACATCCACGGCGGCGGGCTCGACCTGCGCTTCCCGCACCACGAGAACGAGCTCGCACAGTCGAGCGCGGCCGGGCTCGGCTTCGCGTCCTACTGGGTGCACAACGGCCTCGTGCACGTGAACGGGCAGAAGATGTCGAAGTCGCTCGGCAACTCGGTGTACGCCGCCCAGCTCCTGGAGCTCGCCTCGCCGCTCGCGATCCGCTACCTGCTCGGCTCGGCCCACTACCGGTCGACGCTCGACTACTCGCCGGAGTCCCTCGCCGAGGCGGAGGCCACCGTCGACCGCATCCGCGCCTTCCTCTCGCGCGTCGAACGTCGACTCGCGGGCACCAGGTTCGCGGGCGTCGGCGCGCCCGTCGTGCCCGACGCCTTCGCGGCCGCGATGGACGACGACCTCGGCGTGCCGCAGGCGCTCGCCGTCCTGCACGACGTGATCCGCGCCGGCAACCAGGCGCTCGACGCCGAGGAGCTGCACAGCGCCGCCGAAGCGCACGGGCAGGTCGCGGCCATGGTGGGCGTCCTCGGCATCGACCCGCGCGACCCGCAGTGGGCCGCGGCCGACGCCGGCCCCGCGGCATCCGCGCTCGGCGTGCTCGTCGACCGCCTCATCGCCGACCGACGGGCCGCGCGCGAGTCGAAGGACTGGGCCGCGGCCGACCTGATCCGCGCCGAGCTCGCCTCGGCCGGCATCACCATCGAAGACAGCCAGACCGGAACGCATTGGAGCCTCGTCTCATGAAGGGCAGCAGCGGCAAGCCGCGCAGCGGCGCCGTCCGCAAGGGCGGCAAGGGGAAGCAGGTCGGCACCGGGGGCCACGGGCGCAAGTCGCTCGAGGGCAAGGGGCCGACCCCGAAGGCCGAGGATCGCGCGTGGCACCCGGCGGGGAAGCGCAAGGCGGCCGAGGACCGGTACCGCGCCGCGGGCGGCAAGGGCAAGCCCGGGCAGAAGTCCGTCGCGGGGCAGCGCCAGGGCGCGCCGCGCGGGGCGTCCGGTGCGTCGCAGCGCGCTCGCGCGGGGGATGAGACCGAGATCGTGACGGGCCGCAACGCGGTCGTCGAGGCGCTGCGCACGCGCGTGCCGGCGACGACGCTCTACCTCGCGGCGCGGATCGAGATCGACGACCGGGTGAAGGAGGCGACCAAGCTCGCCACCAACCGCGGCATCCCGATCCTCGAGGTCATGCGGCCCGAGCTCGACCGGCTCGCCGGCGAGGGCGGGGTGCACCAGGGCATCGCGCTGAAGGTGCCGCCGTACGAGTACGCGCACCCGCTCGAACTGCTCGACGAGGTGCTCGAGTCCGGCGAGGTTCCGCTGCTCGTGGCCCTCGACGGCATCACCGACCCGCGCAACCTCGGTGCGATCATCCGCTCGACCGCCGCCTTCGGCGGTCACGGCGTGATCGTGCCGCAGCGGCGCAGCGTCGGCGTGACCGCCTCGGCGTGGAAGACGTCGGCGGGTGCCGCGGCGCGGCTCCCGGTCGCCATGGCTCCCAACCTCACGCAGACGCTGAAGGCGCTGAAGGAGCGTGGCGTGTTCGTCCTGGGCCTCGACGGCGACGGCGACACCTCGCTGCCCGGGCTCTCGTTCGCCGATCGCCCGATCGTGGTCGTCGTGGGGTCCGAGGGCAAGGGGCTCTCGCGCCTCGTGACCGAGACCTGCGACGCCATCGTGTCGATCCCGATCTCGTCGGCGACCGAGTCGTTGAACGCCGGCATCGCCGCGTCCGTGACGCTCTACGAGGTCTCGAGGCTCCGCGCGGGGGCCTGAACCCCCACGCGCCCGGCGGCGCGGCGCGAGCCGCGCGCCGGGCGCGCGTTCAGACCTCGTGCGTTCAGACCTTGAGGCGCCAGTCGCCCTCGTCGTCGGGATCGACCGTCGCGATCTCGGCCGTGTCCGGCGCGACGACCGGCAGCGCCGAGGTGATCGCCTCGGTGGGCGGGCCGATCACCGTCGCCTCGTCGCGACGGTGCCGCAGCACCTCGCTCACGTAGCTCGTGAGGGACTCGGCGAGCGGCACGTCGCGGCCGGCCCGCTGGGCGAGGAACCAGCGGTGCTCGAGGAGCTCGTGGAACACCTCCGCGGGTTCGAGCTTGCGCCGGAGCTCGACCGGGATGGCCCGCACGACGGGCTCGAACACCCGGAGCAGCCACTCGTGCGCGACCATCTCCTCGTCGAGGTCCTGCTTCCGGTAGGCCGCGCGGTACGAGTCGAGGTCGTTGAGCAGGCGGCGAGCCTGGTTCTCGCCCGCGTCGAGCCCGGTCAGGCGGAGCAGCCGCCGCTGGTGGTGGCCGGCGTCGACGACCTTGGGCTGGATCCGGACCTTGGTGCCCGAGTCGTCCGTCCGGATCGCGAGCTCCTCGATGTCGAAGCCGAGGTCGTTCAGCCGCTGGACCCGCTGGGCGATGCGCCAGCGCTCGGTGCTCGCGAAGGATTCCGAGCCGGTCAGCTCGCTCCAGAGGTTGCGGTAGGCGTCGACGATGCCGTTCGAGATCCGGACGGGGTCGAGCTCGTCGGCGACGCGACCGCCCGCCTCGAGGTCGAGCAGCTCGCCGGCGATGTTCACGCGCGCGATCTCGAGGTCGTTCTCGCGCTGGCCGTTCGACAGCCCGCGCTCGTAGAGCTTGCCGGTCTCGGCGTCCACGAGGTAGGCGGCGAACGCGCCGGCGTCGCGGCGGAACAGCGTGTTCGACAGCGACACGTCGCCCCAGAAGAATCCGACGATGTGGAGCCGGACGAGCAGGACCGCGAGTGCGTCGGTCAACCGCGTCGCGGTGTCGGGGCGGAGGGTCTGGGAGAACAGCGCGCGGTAGGGGAGCGAGAAGCGCAGGTGCCGGGTCACGAGCACGGGCTTGAGCTCGTCGCCGTCGGCGTCGGTGCGGTTCGTGATCACCGCGACCGGTTCGACGCACGGGATCTCGAGCCGCTGGAGCGCGCGCAGCATCTCGTACTCGCCGCGCGCCATCTCGGCGGTCGTCTCCTTGATCGCCACGACGTGGCCGGAGAGGTGCGCGAATCGCACGAGGTGCCGCGAGATGCCCTTGGGCAGGGCGGCGATGGTCTCGCTCGGCCACGCCTCGAGCGGCAGGTGCCACGGGAGGTCGAGGAGGGCGGGATCGGCCGTGGCCGACGTGATGGAGAGGGAGCCGCTCATATGGTGCCAGCGTAGCCGGGAACGGCGATGCCGGCCGGGCTGGGCCCGACCGGCATCGCCGTCACGAAGGTGCGGATCAGTGGACGATCGCCTGCTTGATGAGGCGCTCACCCGACTCGGCGTCGAACACGTGCACGTGGTTCGGCGTCGCGGTGAGGAACACCGTGTCGCCCGCGAACGGGTGGGTGCGGCCGTCGACGCGCGCGACGATGTCGGTGCGCTTGCCCTCGATCTCCGAGTGGCCGTAGAGGTAGCCGTCGGCGCCGAGCTCCTCGACCAGGTCGACGACGACCTCGAGGCCCTCGCCGCGGGTCGTGGAGACCACGATGTCCTCGGGGCGCACGCCGATGGTCGCGACCTTGCCGGTCGTGTCGGCGAGGGTGTCGCGGTCGACCGGGACGATCGAGGTGCCGAACTTGACGCCACCGTCGACGAGGTCGGCGTGAAACAGGTTCATCGCGGGCGAGCCGATGAAGCCGGCGACGAAGACGTTCTTCGGCTGCTCGTACAGGTCGCGCGGGGTGCCGACCTGCTGGAGCACGCCGTCCTTGAGGACCGCGATCCGGTCGCCCATGGTGAGGGCCTCGGTCTGGTCGTGGGTGACGTAGACCGTGGTGACGCCGAGGCGGCGCTGGAGCGACGCGATCTGGGTGCGGGTCTGGACGCGGAGCTTGGCGTCGAGGTTCGACAGCGGCTCGTCCATGAGGAACACCTGCGGCTGGCGCACGATCGCGCGGCCCATCGCGACGCGCTGACGCTGGCCGCCCGAGAGCGCCTTCGGCTTGCGGTTCAGGTAGGGCTCGAGGTCGAGGAGCTTCGCGGCCTCGAGGACGCGGGCGGCGCGCTCGTCCTTGCCGACGCCGGCGATCTTGAGCGCGAAGCCCATGTTCTCGGCGACGGTCATGTGCGGGTACAGCGCGTAGTTCTGGAAGACCATGGCGATGTCGCGGTCCTTCGGCGGGACGTCGGTGACGTTGCGCTCGCCGATGAAGATGTTGCCGTCGTTGACCTCTTCGAGGCCCGCGAGCATGCGGAGCGACGTGGACTTGCCGCAGCCGGAGGGGCCGACGAGGACGAGGAACTCGCCGTCCGCGACCTCGAGGTCGAGCGCGTCGACGGCCGGACGGGTGCCGCCCGGGTACAGGCGGGTGGCCTTGTCGAACGTGACTGATGCCATGGTTCTGTTCTCCTTCACCGGCAGGTACGTGCCGGACGATCCGTAGTGAATGGATGAATGCGCCGCCATTGGCGCCCACTCAGTATCGCACGCGCACCGGGACGTGCAAATCGGGGCAGGATGCCTCGCGGGGCGACCAGTTCGGCCCGTCTCGAGGGCTTTGGCTGTTTCCCAGCCATCGTCCCTACTATCGTGTGAGCGCTCGCATGCACCGAGCGCGCGCCCACACAGCGACCCGGAGTGATCATCGATGACCAACGGCTCCATCCAGCCACGTCCCACCCGCAACGAGCGACGCGACGCCGCCCGTGAGAAGGCCAGGATCCTCCGCGAGGAGCAGAAGAAGCGGGAGCGCCGCAACAAGATCCTGATCCAGGGCGGGATCATCGTCGCCGTGCTGGCCGTCGTGGCCATCGTGGGCGTGCTGATCTACCAGGGCGTGAAGCCCGCGGGCCCGGGGCCGCGCAACATGGCGAGCGACGGCATCGTGCTCACCGGCGTGGACGGCGCGATCACGGCCGTCGAGACGCCCGCGCTCGACGACGGCGAGGACCCGACGCCCACCGTGCAGGACGACAGCGGCAACGTCGCGAACATCGTCACGTACATCGACTACCTGTGCCCCTACTGCGGCCAGTTCGAGACGACGAACAACGAGACCATCCAGGCGATGGTCGAGTCCGGTGCCGCGACGCTCGAGATCCACCCGATCGCGATCCTCACGAACAAGTCGGCCGGCACGCAGTACTCGATGCGCGCGGCGAACGCGGCGGCCTGCGTCGCCGACCTCTCGCCGAACGCGTTCTTCGACTTCAACGGGCTGCTCTTCGAGAACCAGCCGGAGGAGGGCTCGACGGGCCTCACCGACGACCAGCTCAAGGGCTACGCCGAGGAGGCGGGCGCCGGCTCGCTCTCCGAGGTCCGGGCCTGCATCGACGACCGCCGGTTCAAGGGCTGGGTCGAGGCTGCCACGACCCGCGCGCTCACGCAGCCGGTCCCGAACTCCGACCTGCAGGCCGTCACCGGCACGCCGACCGTCATCGTGAACGGCAAGCAGTACCAGGGCTCGCTCACCGACGCGAGCGAGTTCCAGGCCTTCGTGACCCAGGCCGCGAGCGAGAGCTTCACCGAGGCCACGCCGACGCCCACGCCCACGCCGGCACCGGCGCAGTAGCGCGACGATTCGCACGACGGAGCGGGTCCGGCCTCGGCCGGGCCCGCTCCGTCGCTGCGACTAGGATGTCCCGGGAGATGCTCGGCATCCCCAGGCCGGCTTGGCGCAATCGGTAGCGCACCGTACTTGTAATACGGGGGTTGCGGGTTCGAGTCCCGCAGTCGGCTCGATGAACCTCGAGCACGGACCCGCGTCGCGGGCCATCCCGGTGTGGGCCGCCGTCGCGATCGCCGTCGGAGCCGGCGTCCTCACCGCGATCCAGTCGCGCATCAACGGGCAGTTGGCCGCGCGCGCCGGCGACTCGACGGTCGCCGCCGCGGTGTCGTTCGGCTCGGGGCTCGTGATCCTGCTCGTCGTGCTCGCCGTCTGGCGGCCCGGTCGCGTCGGCTTCGCCGAGGTGCGTCGGGCCCTGGCCCGCGGGGACCTGCGCTGGTGGATGCTCCTCGGCGGACTCGCGGGCGCGTGGTTCGTGACGACGCAGACGCTCACCGCCGCGGTCGTCGGGGTCGCGGTCTTCACGGTCGCGATCGTGGCGGGCCAGACCCTGGGCGGGCTGGCGTTCGACGTGCTCGGCGTCGGCCCGGGCGGACGTCGCCCCGTGACGGCGACGCGCGTCGTCGGCGCCCTGCTCGCGCTCGCGGCGATCGGGTGGGCGATGTCGGTGCAGGTCGCGCACGCGATCGACCTCTGGCTCGTCGTGCTGCCGTTCTCGGCGGGCCTCGTGGTCGCGTGGCAGCAGGCCGTCAACGGCCGGGTCAAGGCGGCGGCCGGGAGCGCGCTCACGTCCACGGTCGTGAACTTCGCCGTCGGCACGGCCGCGCTCGTGGCGGTGCTGGTCGTGCACGCGGCGGTCGTCGGCCTGCCCGCCTCGATGCCCGCCGAGCCGTGGCTCTACGTCGGAGGCGCGCTCGGCTGCCTCTTCATCGCCGCGCAGGCCTTCGTCGTGCGTACGATCGGCGTGCTCGTGCTCGCGCTCGCGGGCGTGGCGGGACAGCTCGCCGCCGCGCTCGTGCTCGACCTCGTGCTGCCGACCGGCTCGGGCGCGGTCGAGTTCGCGACCGTCGGCGGCGCGCTCCTCGCATTCGCCGCGGTCGCCGTCGCGAGCATGCCGCCGCGGGGCCGTCGGCCCCGCAGCGCACGGCGCCGGACGGAGCCGGCGGGCACGGGGCATCCGTCCCGCCCGGGGGAGCCGGCCGCCGTCGACGACGCGGCCCGCTGACTCAGGACAGGACCAGCAGTCGCCCGGCCGCGACCGGAGCGCCGCGGCGCTCGCGCCGCTCGTCGCCGGGACGCCCGCCGACGTAGAGCCAGCCCAGCAGATGCTCGCCTTCGGCGAGTCCGTGCACGGCCGCGACCTCGGGGTGCCGGGTGTACGGGCCGGTACGCCACATCACGCCCCAGCCGGCGTCGTCGAGCAGCAGGCTGAGCAGGTGCCCGACGCCCGCGGCGACGGCCTCCTGCTCCCAGGCCGGCACCTTGGGGTGCTCGGCGACGCGCGCGACGATCGCCACGAGCAGCGGTGCGCGGAGCGGCTTGGCGGCGAGCTTGTCGGCCGCGACGCCCTCGAGCCCGGATGCCTCGGCGAGTGCGGCGCCGAGGCGCTCGCGCGCGGCGCCGCGCAACGCGACCACCCGCCACGGGGCGAGCGCGGCGTGGTCCGCGACGCGGGCCGCCGCCTCGACCAGGTCGGCGAGCTCGGCATCGTCGGGCGAGGCATCCGTCACCTTCGGCGACGACCGGCGCGCGAGCGCCGCCTCGCGAGCGGATGCCACGCGTCAGGCCTCGGGCGAGAAGCCGAGCGCGATCGAGTTCATGCAGTAGCGGTCGCCCGTCGGCGTGCCGAACCCGTCGGGGAAGACGTGGCCGAGGTGCGAGCCGCAGGCCGCGCAGCGGACCTCGGTGCGGACCATCCCGAGCGTGGTGTCCTCGATGAGCTGGACGGCCTCGGGCCGGACCGACTCGTAGAAGCTCGGCCAGCCGCAGCCGGAGTCGAACTTGGTGCCGCTCTTGAACAGCTCGGCGTCGCACGCGGCGCACGTGTAGATCCCGGCGCGCTCCTCGTCGAGCAGCTCGCCGGTCCACGGGCGCTCGGTCGCCGCCTCGCGCAGGACCGCGTACTGCTCGGCGTCGAGCTCGGCCCGCCACTGGTCGTCGGACTTCTCCACGCGGTAGGACATCGGATGCTCCCTCTCTCGGCCTGCGGCCGTCGCGGCTCGCGGCCATGCGAGCCTAGTGCCAAGTTCCTGAACGTCGCCGGGAGGCGTCGTGTTCCCCGTCCGGCGCACTCGGGCCCGCGACGGCGCGAGGCGCGGCGGTCGACACCCCGGCGGCTCGGCGGGTTCCCAGCGCGCCGATGCCTAGGATGTGGTCGGGCGGGGCATCCGCCCGCGCGAGGAGGTGACATGGACGCGATACCGCAGCCGTCGGCCGACCCGGCCAGGGCCGCAGGTGACGTCCGTGCCGACGGTGCGCTCGACGAGCGCGCGCGCCGCATCCTCGCGTTCGAGGCGCGGGCCTTCCGGGACGAACGTGCGAAGGCCGACGCGATCCGGGGGGAGTTCGGCCTCTCGGCTCCCCGCTACCATCGGATCCTCGGCGAGCTGATCGAGTCGCCCGAGGCACTCCGGCACGATCCGATGCTCGTCAAGCGACTGCTCCGGCTGCGCGACGCCCGCCGCACGGCGCGCGCGGCGCGCACCCTCAGCCTCGGCCGGCCGCTCGACTGAGCACCGGCCCCGACCACGACTGGACACCATGGCGCAGAAGTTCCCACGCGACCGATTCGACTCCGTCCCGCACGGCATCGAGCGCATCGGCTCCCACCGCGCACCCGCGCGTCGCGGCGGCGGATGGATCTGGTTCGGCGTGGCCGCGCTCGTGACCGCGCTCGTCGTGGGCGCGGGCATCGCGTGGATCGGCGTCATCAACGGCGAAGCCGAGAAGGCGACCGAGCAGACGGCGGCGCCCGAGCCGGTCGTCACCGCCGAGCCGACGGTCGCACCGGATGTCCCGGTCACGATCCTGAACGCGACGACGGTGCCGGGGCTGGCCGCGCGGGCCCAGGAGCAGCTCGTGGCCGCCGGGATCCCGGTCTCGACGGTCGCGAACGCGAGCGAGAACGACCTCGAGGAGACCTACGTCTACTACACGGCCCCCGAGCTCGAGGGTGCCGCGCGCGGCGTCGCCGCCGCGCTGCCGGAGGCCGAGATCCGGCTCGACGAGAAGTTCGCGCAGTTCGAGACGCCGATCGTCGTGGTGGTGGCTTCCGACTACGCAGCGGCCACCGGCGGCTGATCCGCGTCCAATCGTTGCCATTCTGCGACAATTCGTTGCGTCACAGTACTTGCACACGGAGGCCGCCGCATACCTAAATGGAATCGGTCGCTCGATCCGGTGGGAAACGGTTGCTCCGGCATCCGCAGCACGAATTTGGGGGCCCGGTACTGGCAACAGGCACGTGCTGACGGAATTGCAACATGGGAGCAACAGATGGCGAACGGAACCGTCAAGTGGTTCAACGCTGAGAAGGGCTACGGCTTCATCACGGTCGACGGCGGGGGCCAGGACGTCTTCGTCCACTACTCGGCGATCGACATGGCCGGATACAAGGTGCTCGAGGAGGGCCAGCAGGTCGTCTTCGAGGTCGGCACCGGTTCCAAGGGCCCGCAGGCGGAGTCGGTCCGCCTGGCCTGAGTGATGGCCTGAGCAGATGAGCTCGAACGCGCCGCCCGGTCCCTCCGGGCGGCGCGTTCGCCGTCTCCGGGGCCGTCCCCGCGTATTCGGGGGCTCCTCCGCCCGCGTGGCGCGCGGCCCGACCCGCCGCGCTGGCTACCATGGCGCCATGTCGCGCGGGGGCACTGGCACGGAACGGCGTCGTCTCGCCGCGATCCTGCTCGCGCTCGGGGCATCCGCGCTCGTGGGCTGCACGAGCGACAGCGTTCCGTTCCTGCCGACCCCCACCCCGACGCCCGAGCCGCGGCCGTCGGCGGACACCGTGCCGATCCCGATCGGGTTCGCGCCGTTGCGCGGCACGCTCGCCGATCCGGCGGCGCTGCAGCATCCCTCGATCGGGGTCAAGATCGACGACCACGAGGAGGCGCGGCCGCAGATCGCGCTGAACCGCAGCGACGTCGTGTTCGAGGAACTCGTCGAGGGCGGGCTCACGCGGTACGCGGTCGTGTGGCATTCGGATGTCCCCGACGAGGTCGGCCCCGTGCGCTCGATCCGTCCGATGGATCCCGACATCCTCACGCCGTTCGGCGGCCCCGTCGCGTACTCGGGCGGGCAGGAGGTCTTCGTCGAGATGATGATGGCCACGGGCCTGCCGAACCTCGTGTTCGACTACGACGACACCGGCCTCTTCCACCGCGCCGACGAGCGACCAGGCCCGCACGACGTGATCCTGAAGGCGGCCGAGGCCGTCTCGCGGTACCCGACGCTCGCGCCGCCGCCCGCGATGTTCGCGTTCGGCAGCACGGATCCGCTCGCCGACCCGCGGTTCGCGGCCGCGCCGACCTCGCACATCGACCTCGTCTTCTCGGACGCGCGCTTCCCGTCGTGGGAGTGGTCGGCGACGGATCGGGCGTGGCTCCGATCGCAGGAGGGCGCGCCCGACACGGAGGCCTCGGGCGACCGGGTCCGCGCGGCGAACGTCGTGACCATGCGCGTCGCGATCGACTGGAGCTACGGCGACGTGCCGAAGACCGTGCTCACCGGCACGGGGGAGGCGTGGGTGTCGGCGAATGGGCGGACGGCGCACGGCACGTGGAGCAAGGCCGACATGCCCTCGCCGATCGTGCTCACCGCCGACGACGGGTCGCCCCTGCTCACGGCGCCCGGCAACACGTGGATCGAACTCGTCCCCGACGACGGATCCGTCGCCTTCACGCCCTGAGCGGGGCATCCGCCCGCCGTCCGCGCACCCGGGGCGGGGCATCCTGCGCGCCGTCGTCGCGAGTCGGGCTCACTTGCACTCTCGATCGCCGAGTGCCAAAATCGGTTTAGCACTCATCCGATCTGAGTGCTAACCCACGAACTCCAGACGTCCGGGAAGGGACGAGAGACGCACATGGCAAAGATCATCGCTTTCAACGAGGAGGCCCGCCGTGGTCTCGAGCGCGGCCTCAACACGCTTGCCGACGCGGTCAAGGTGACCCTCGGCCCGCGCGGCCGCAACGTCGTGCTCGAGAAGAAGTGGGGCGCGCCCACGATCACCAATGACGGCGTGTCGATCGCCAAGGAGATCGAGCTCGACGACCCGTACGAGAAGATCGGCGCCGAGCTCGTCAAGGAGGTCGCGAAGAAGACCGACGACGTCGCCGGCGACGGCACCACCACCTCGGTCGTGCTCGCCCAGGCGCTCGTCCGCGAGGGCCTGCGCAACGTCGCGGCCGGCGCCGACCCGATCAGCCTCAAGAAGGGCATCGAGAAGGCCGTCGCGGCCGTCTCGGAGGAGCTCCTGCTCGCCGCGAAGGAGATCGAGACCAAGGAGGAGATCGCCGCGACCGCCTCGATCTCGGCCGCAGACCCCCAGATCGGCGAGATCATCGCCGAGGCGATCGACAAGGTCGGCAAGGAGGGCGTCGTCACGGTCGAGGAGTCGAACACCTTCGGCACCGAGCTCGAGCTGACCGAGGGCATGCGCTTCGACAAGGGCTACCTGTCGGCGTACTTCGTCACCGACCCGGAGCGCCAGGAGGCCGTGTTCGAGGACCCGTACATCCTCATCGCGAACTCGAAGATCTCGAACATCAAGGACCTGCTCCCGATCGTCGACAAGGTGATCCAGACGGGCAAGCAGCTCCTGATCATCGCCGAGGACGTCGACGGCGAGGCGCTCGCGACCCTGATCGTCAACAAGGTCCGCGGCATCTTCAAGTCGGTCGCCGTCAAGGCCCCCGGCTTCGGCGACCGCCGCAAGGCGCAGCTCCAGGACATCGCCATCCTCACCGGTGGCCAGGTCATCTCGGAGGAGCTCGGCCTCAAGCTCGAGAACGTCACGCTCGACCTCCTCGGCCAGGCTCGCAAGGTCGTCATCACCAAGGACGAGACCACCATCGTCGAGGGCGCGGGCGACACCGAGCAGATCGCCGGCCGCGTGGCCCAGATCCGCCAGGAGATCGAGAACACCGACTCCGACTACGACCGCGAGAAGCTCCAGGAGCGCCTCGCCAAGCTCGCCGGCGGCGTCGCCGTCATCAAGGCGGGCGCGGCCACCGAGGTCGAGCTCAAGGAGCGCAAGCACCGCATCGAGGACGCCGTCCGCAACGCGAAGGCCGCCGTCGAGGAGGGCATCGTCGCCGGTGGTGGCGTGGCCCTCATCCAGGCCGGCAAGAAGGCGTTCGCCAAGCTCGAGCTCACGGGTGACGAGGCGACCGGTGCGAACATCGTGCGCGTCGCGATCGAGGCCCCGCTCAAGCAGATCGCCCTCAACGCGGGCCTCGAGCCGGGCGTCGTGGCGAACAAGGTCGCCGAGCTGCCCGACGGCCACGGCCTCAACGCCGCGACCGGCGAGTACGGCGACCTGCTCGCGCAGGGCATCATCGACCCGGCCAAGGTGACCCGCTCGGCGCTGCAGAACGCCGCGTCGATCGCGGGCCTGTTCCTCACGACCGAGGCGGTCGTCGCGGACAAGCCGGAGAAGGTCTCGGCTCCGGTCGGCGACCCGACCGGTGGCATGGACTTCTAAGGAGTCCGGCTTCCCGCCCGGGGCCACGGCCCAGGCGACGGATCGAACGAAGGGCGTCTCCCGCGAGGGAGGCGCCCTTCGGCGCGTCCGGGGCGAGCGTGGTCGCGGCGCACGCGACACGCGCGCGCGGGTGTGCATGGCGCAGGGCCCGGATGCCCCGTGCGCGATAGCGTCCTCGCATGACTCCGACCCGCGTCGTCCGCCCCGCGCTGCTCGCGGTCGTCGTCGTCCTCCTCGCGGCCGGATGCGCGGCCGGCGCGCCGGGCGTCGACGACCGGCCCGAGACGCCCGCTGCGACCCCGTCCCCGTCGCCGATCGCCGACCCCGGTCCGGTGCCGCGCCTCGCGGGCGCCTGCGCGGACCTCGTCGACGTCGCCGCCCTCCAGGCGCTCGTCGGCACCGCCGCGGCGCCCCTCGCGGAGGTGCCGCCCGCATCCCGGCTCGATCCGCTGACCGCCGCGCCCGCGCAGGCCGGCGCCACGGACTGCGAGTGGGACAACGGCGTCGCGGCCGGCTGGTGGGAGGGCTCCGGCGCCGACCGGCAGTGGGTTCGCCTGCGCATCCTGCCGGACGCGACCGCCGAGGCGGCCGAGTACGCGGCGATGTACGGCGCAGACCCGACCTACGGCGAGCACGTGCACGGCCCGCGCTGCATCCTCGACGCCGGGTACTGCGAGGTCCAGGGGGCGGTCGGCGCCGCCTGGGTGGAGTTCCTGGTGTCCGGCATCCGCACGGCCGCCGCCGACGACGCCGCGCTCCTCGCGCAGTTCCGGACCGTCGCGGACCCGCTCGTCGACCGCGTGCGCGCTGCGTCCGCCGCACCGGCGTGGACCCCGAGCATCGCGACGCCGGTCGCGGACTGCGCCGCGCTCGCGGCCGACGAGGCCGTGGCCGCGATCACCGGGCTCGACGGGATCCGGTTCGGCGAGAACTGGGACGGTCCCGGGGTCGGGCTCCAGTGGACCGCCGCCGACCGGACCGGCGCCATCGGGTGCGCGATCGCGTTCCCCGACCGCGACGCGGCGTTCGGGCACGTGTTCGTCCTCGCGGGCGGGGCGTGGGGCGTCGAGCGCTGGCGCTCGGACTGGCTCGCGGACGGGGCATCCGTCGACGTGCCGGGCGCCGACCCGGGCGCCGTGCTGCGCTGCCTCGACGCCGCGCAGGCCTGCCGACTCGACTTCTCGGCGGCCGGCGACTGGGTGCGCGTCGAGTTCCCGCCGATGCCGCCGGCGTCGGCGACCTACCTGCCCGACGAGGACTACGCGGCCGCGCGGGCGTCCGCCCCGCAGCTGGCCGCCACCATCGCCGCGGCGATCGCCACCACGGGCTGAGCGCGCGTTCGGCGCCCGCGGAGCCGGACTGCCCGCGACGCCGGCCGACCGGCGGTCAGGCGTCGATGTCGAGCCCGTCGGCCAGGTCGCCGCACTCGACCCGGAGCGCGTCGTGGTCGGCGAGCCAGCTGCCGGCGCCGGCATCGCCCGCGATCGACTCCGAGATCGCGTGCCAGTGCGCGCGCCCGATGAGCACGGGATGCCCCGGTCGTCCCCCGAACACCGCGCGCGCGAGCGCGTGCGGAAGGTCGTCGTCGGGCCCGTGCACGACGCGGCCGATGACGCGACGGCCGACCGCGGCGGGCAGCCCGGGCAGGTCGACGAGGCTCACGAGCACGGCGTCGCCCGAGTGCGCCTCGGCGGCGCGCAGTCCGGTTCGGAGCGAGGCCGACAGGCCGGTCGACCAGTCCTCGGCGACCACGGCCTCGGCACTCGGCGGCACGAGCCCGAACGCGGCATCCGCCTCGGCGCCGAGGACGACCAGGACGCCGTGGCATCCGGCGTCCTGCAGCATCCGCACGCCCGACGCGATCCACGGTTCGCCCGTGACCAGGTTCCGCATGAGCGCCTTCGGCGCGCCGAGTCTCGAGCCCGCTCCGGCGGCCAGCAGCACCCCTCGGATGACACCCGTCATGGCTACAGTTAATCCCGAGTCGCGCCGCCCCGGGGGCGGCGCGCGGACGGGAGGCACGGTGGACGGGTCCGGCGAGCGGGCGAGCGGGTTCCGGGCCGAGCTCGAGGCCTGCCTGCACGTGCACCGCTTCGTCGAGGAGGTCGCCGCGCACGCGCCGTTCGGCTCGTTCGAAGCACTCGCCGCGACCGCTCGGGGCGCCGCGACGCCGCTGACGCGCGCCGAGATCGACGAGGCGCTCGCCGCGCACCCGCGCATCGGCGAGAAGCCGGCGGGCGACGGCCGCGAGCAGCGATTCTCGCGCGCCGAGCAGGCGTCCGCCGACGCCGACGACCGCGAACTCGCGACGGCGATCGCCGCGGCCAATCGGGCGTACGAGGAGCGGTTCGGCCGGGTGTTCCTGATCCGCGCGGCGGGGCGCTCGCGCGCCGAGATCCTCGCCGAGCTGCAGCGACGCCTCGCGCTCGACGAGGTCGCGGAGCTCGAGGTCGTCGCCGAGCAGCTCCGGCAGATCATGCTGCTGCGGCTCGAGCGGACCTTCGCCGACGTCGCCGCGCCGATCGGGGTCGCGGCGTGAGCGCGCCCGGGGGGCGCAGCCGCGTGACGAGCCACGTGCTCGACGCGACCACGGGCCGACCGGCGGTCGGCGTGGGCGTCCGCCTGGAGGTCCGCGACGGCGACGGCTGGTCGGCGGTCGCGACCGCCACGACCGACGACGACGGCCGGGCCTCGACGCTCGGGCCGGCGGAGCTCGATCCCGGCGTCTACCGGGTCGTGTTCGACACCGCGCGGTACTTCGCGGGCCGCCCGTCGTTCTACCCCGAGGTCGCCATCGCGTTCGACCTCGCGGACCCGGGCGAGCACTACCACGTGCCGCTGCTCCTCAGCCCCTTCGGCTACTCCACCTACCGCGGGAGCTAGCCGTCCGAAGCAGCCGCGACCTCAGTAGTCGACGCGGTCGAGCTTCGCGCGCCATGCCTCGAACGGCGCGACCGAGCCGTCGACCCGGAGCGACTCGACCGCGGTCTCCCAGTCGGCACGGTCGCGCGCGAACAGCTCGTAGAACGCGAGGTCGTCGAATCCGCCCGCCGCGGCGTCGTGCCGGTCGGCCGCGAACACGACCCGGTCGATGCGCGCCCAGAGCGACGCCGCGAGGCAGAGGGGGCACGGCTCGCACGAGGTGTAGAGCGTCGCGCCCGCAAGCGAGAAGTCGCCGACGGCCGCGCACGCGGCTCGGATCGCGGTCACCTCGGCGTGCGCGGTGGGGTCGAGGTCGCGCGTCACGCGGTTCCGCCCCTCGGCGAGCAGCTCGCCGTCGCGCACGATCACGGCGCCGAAGGGACCGCCGCCGCTCGCGACGTTCTCCACCGCGAGCGAGACCGCCTGCTGCAGCCAGGCCCGGTCGATCGCGGCCTGGTCGGTGGTGGGCGCGGGACGGACGGTCGTCTCGGTCAACGGGGACTCCCTTCGCTGGAACGGTCGGTGCGGGCGTCGAGCAGGCGGCCGTGCGGCGTCCCGTCGACCGGGATGCCGCGAAGCCACGTGGTGCGGACCTCGCCCCGGAGTCGGCGCCCCGCGAACGCCGACACCGGATTGCGGTGCCGAAGCTCGGCCGGGACGACGGTGAACTCGGCGGCCGGGTCGAAGGCGACGAGGTCGGCGTCGGCGCCCACCGCGATCCGGCCCTTCCGGGCGAGCCCGGCGAAGTCGGCCGGACCGGTCGACATCCACCCGAGCACGCGATCGAGGCCGATGCCTCGTTCGGATGCCTCGGTCGACACGTTCGCGAGTCCGAGCTGGAGGCCCGAGATCCCGCCCCACGCCCGGCCGAAGTCGCCGTCGAAGCCGAGCTTGAGCTCGGCGGTCGCAGGGGAGTGGTCGGAGACGACGAGGTCGATCACGCCGTCGACCAGGCCCTGCCACAGCAGGTCCCGGTTCTGCTCGTCACGGATCGGCGGGCAGCACTTGAACTCGGTCGCACCGTCGGCGATGTGCTCGGCATCCAGCACGAGGTAGTGCGGGCAGGTCTCCGCGGTGATCCGGAGGCCCTCGGCCTTGGCGTCGTCGATGAGCGGGAGCGCGGCCGCGGACGAGAGGTGCAGGATGTGCGCCCGGCCGCCCGTCGCACGGACGCCGTCGATGACGCGCCGGATCGCCACGAGCTCGGCCTCGGGCGGACGGGAGTCCACGAAGCGTCGATAGCTGGGGCCGCCGGCGTTCGCGTGGTGCGCGAGCACGGCGGGGTCCTCGGCGTGCACGATCAGCAGCCCGTCGAACTCGGCCAGCTCCTCCTGCGCCGACCGGAGCCCAGCGTCGTCCAGGTGCGGGAACTCGTCGACGCCGCTCGGCGCGAGGAAGCACTTGAACCCGAACACGCCCGCGTCGTGGAGGTCCCGCAGGCGCCCGAGGTTGTGCGGCACCGCACCGCCCCAGAAGCCGACGTCGATCGCGGCCTTCGGCCGGGCGGCGTCGCGCTTGACCTCGAGCGCCGCGACGTCGATCGTCGGCGGGATCGAGTTCAGCGGCATGTCGAGGATCGTCGTGACCCCGCCCGCGGCGGCCGCCGCGGTCGCACTCGCGAACCCCTCCCACTCGGTGCGTCCGGGCTCGTCGACGTGGACATGCGTGTCGACGAGGCCGGGCACCAGGCGCTCGCCCGGTCCCAGCACGACCTCGTCGCTGGACTCGAGGGGCGCGTGCCGCTCGGCGATCACGGCGATCGCACCCGCACGCACGCCCACCGCGGCCGGGCGGAACCCGCCCTCGACGAGCGCGAGGTCCGCGCGGATCACGAGGTCGAGCCGATCGGGTGCGGTCATGGGTGCCTCCTGCTGCGGACGATAACAGCGATCCGTTTCCGGCTCGTTGCGGCGGCACCGGGGCATCCGGTCGTCTGCGCCGCGGTCCGCGCGCGGTCGTAGGATCGTCCCCACCGACCGCTGGGAGGACGCATGCTGGAGCTCGCGACCGAGATCACCGCCCGGCTCGCGCGCGGCGAGCGCTTCGCGATCGCCACGGTGACCGCCGTCGAGGGGTCGGCCCCGAGGGATCCGGGCGCCTCGATGCTCGTCGGCGCCGACGGCCGCGTCGTCGGGAGCGTGTCGGGCGGCTGCGTCGAGGCCGCCGTCCACGAACTCTGCGAGCGCGTGCTCGCGGGATCCCGCGCCGAGCACGGCCGGTTCGGGATCGACGACGACAGCGCGTACGCGGTCGGGCTCAGCTGCGGCGGCGAGATCGACGTGTTCGTGCAGGAGGCAGACCCAGGATCGCTCGACGCCGCGCCGTTCGCGCGCGCGCTCGCCGGGGCATCCTCGGGGCTCGCGACCGTGGTCGGCGGTCCGGCCGCGCTCGTCGGCCGCGTGATCGTGCCGGGCGGGGCCGATCCGCTCACCGACCGCGAACTGCGGGCCGCGGGCGTCCGGGGCATCCGCTCGCACCGGGTCGACGCCGTCGTCGCGGCCGCGCTCGCGACCGGTCGCAGCGGCCAGGTCGAGGTCGACTGCGGCGGCGAGACCCTCGTGCTCTTCTGCGAGACCCGGCTGGCGCGGCCCCGGCTCCTCGTCTTCGGCGCGGTCGCGTTCGCGGAGGCGCTGTCGGCGGCCGGGGCGCTCGCCGGGTACCGGGTGACGGTGTGCGATCCGCGACCGGCGTTCGCGACCGCCGAGCGCTTCCCGGCCGCCGCTGAGGTCGTGGTCGAGTGGCCGAGCCGGTACCTCGCGCGCACCGAGGTCGACCACCGGACCGTCGTGTGCGTGCTCGGCCACGATGCGAAGACCGACATCCCGCTGCTCGCGGTCGCCCTCGCGCTCCCGGTCGGGTACGTGGGCGCGCTCGGTTCGCGTCGCACGCACGCCGAGCGCGTCCGGATGCTCCGGGCGGCCGGGGTGCCCGACGCGGACCTCGCGCGGCTGCGCTCGCCGATCGGGCTCGACCTCGGCGCGGTCACGCCCGCCGAGACCGCGATCTCGATCCTCGCCGAGGTGATCGCGGTCCGCGAGGGCCGGGATGCGCGCCCGCTGCGCGAGTCGGACGGGCCGATCCACGCGCGGCGGAGCCGCGGGTCGGCGGGCGCGGACGCCGCGATCGTCGCGGCCGCCGACCTGTCGGTCGATCGGTCCGGCGTCCGGATCGCCGACCTCCCCGGCGGGCCGCGCGACCGGCCGCGCGCCACGGCGCTCGCGCCGTAGCGCACCGCACGCGGGCGGTCCTCGCCGCACCCGCACCGCCCCCTACTCCGCCCGCCCTCGGGGGCGGGGCACGGGACACCGATCCGAAACACCACCGACACGTCCGTGCGATTCACTGACCGGGAGGAGGCGGCATGGACCTGCACACCGTCGAGACGTACCGCGTCGCCCGGACCCGGTCGGACCTCCGGCTCGCGCCCGGCGAGCGGTTCGTCGCGGGCGGCACGTGGATGTACTCGGAGCCGCAACCGGGGGTGACCGGGCTGGTCGACCTCACGGGCCTGGGCTGGGACGCGATCGAGGCGTCCGACGCGGGCCTGCGGATCGGCGCGACCTGCACGATCGCCGCGCTCGCCGCGTACGGCCGCGCGACGGGGCATCCGCTCTTCGACCAGTGCGCGAACTCGCTGCTGGCCTCGCGGAAGGTGTGGAACTCGGCGACCGTCGGCGGGAACGTCGTCCGCGCCTTCGCGGCCGGTGCGATGGTCTCGCTCGCGGTCGCGCTCGACGGCGAGGCCGTCGTGCGGACCGCCGACGGCGACCTCGTGCGCCTGCCGGTCGCCGCGTTCGTCATCGGCGACGGCGAGAACGTGCTCGGCCCGGGCGACGTGCTCCGGGCGATCGACCTGCCCGCGCGCGCTCTGCGCGGACGCACCGCGTTCCGGCGGATCGCGCTCGCCGAGCTCGGGCGATCCGGCGCGGTGCTCACCGGCCGACTCGACGAGGACGGCGGCGTGACCCTCGGGATCACCGCCGCGACCGAGCGCCCGACGGTGCTGCGATTCCCCGGGGTGCCCGGCGCGGGCGAACTCGCCGACGCGCTCGATGGCGTCGGGGGCTGGTACACCGATCCGTTCGGCGCGGCGGACTGGCGGCGGGCGGTCGCCGGGGTCCTGCTCGAGGAGATCCGCGGCGAGCTCGGCGCACCGGCCGCCGGCGGACCCGTCGCGGGAGGGCTCGTCGCATGAGGGTCGTGGTCGACGGCCAGGACGTCGCGGGCGCCCCGCGCGCCGGACAGTGCCTGCGCACCTACCTGCGCGAGCACGGGCGGCACGCGGTCAAGAAGGGATGCGACGCCGGCGACTGCGGTGCCTGCACGGTGCTCCTCGACGGCGTGCCCGTGCACTCGTGCATCACGCCGGCCGCGCGGGCCGACGGGCGCGCGGTGACGACCGCGGCGGGGCTCGGCGGCGTGCGCGGGGCAGGCGGCGGGTCGGCGGGCGGGGAGGCCGGGTCGGCCGGCATCGGGGCAGGGTCGGCCGAGTCGGATGCGGCGCCGGCGCTGCATCCGGTGCAGGAGGCCTTCGTCGAGCACTTCGGATTCCAGTGCGGCTTCTGCACGCCGGGCATGGTCGTCACCGCGTCGACGCTCGACGCGGGAAGCCTCGACGACCTCGATCGCTCGCTGAAGGGCAACCTCTGCCGGTGCACCGGCTATCGGAGCATCCGCGCGTCCGTCGAGGCGGGCGTCCGCGGGACTGCCGCGGACCGCCCCGCGACGCGGCCGGAGGGCCTCGGCCCGGTTCGCGCGGCGGGAATCCAGACATCCCGAGCGGACCCCGCCGTCGGCGCCTCGGGTCAGGTCGCCGGCGCCTCGGACCCCGCGGCCGCCGCCGCCGGCCACGTGGCCCACCCCGCCGGCCACGTCGGCCGGTCGGTGCATCCGCCCGCCGCCCGCCGCGTGGTGACGGGAACCGAGCCGTTCACGTTCGACACCGACACGACCGGTTTCCTGCACCTCCGCGTCCTCGGGTCCCCGCACGCGCACGCGCGCATCCGCTCGATCGACACGTCCGGGGCGCTGGCCGTCGAGGGCGTCGAGCTCGTGCTCACCCACCGCGACGTCCCGCGGCTGCGGTTCTCGACCGCCCGCCACGAGCACCGCACCGACGACCCCGACGACACCCGGATCCTCGACGACGTCGCCCGGTTCGTCGGCCAGCGGATGGCGGTCGTGGCCGCGACGACGCCCGCGGCCGCCGAGGAGGCGTGCCGGCGGATCCGCATCGACTGGGAGGTGCTGCCCGCCGTCTTCGACCCCGAGGCCGCGCGCGCGCCCGGCGCCCCGACCCTCCATCCCGGCCTCGGGCCCGACGACCGGGTCGCGGATGCCGCGCGCAACGTGGTCGCGGCCCTCCACGCCGGCTACGGCGGCGACGTCGAGGCGGCGCTCGAGGCATCCGAGGTCACGGTCTCGGGCACCTGGCGCACCCAGCGGGTGAGCCATGCGCAGCTCGAGACGCACGGATCGCTCGGATGGCTCGACGAGGACGGCCGACTCGTGATCCGCACGAGCTCGCAGGTGCCGTTCCTCACGCGCGACGAGCTCTGCCGCCTGTTCGACCTCCCGAGGGATCGCGTGCGCGTGTACGCCGCGCGCGTCGGCGGCGGGTTCGGCGGCAAGCAGGAGCTGTTCACCGAGGACCTCGTCGCGCTCGCGGTGCTCCGCACCGGGCGGCCGGCGATGCTCGAGTACAGCCGGTACGAGGAGTTCACGCGCACGTCGGTGCGGCACCCGATGCGGGTCTCGGTCGCGCTCGGCGCGACGCGCGAGGGCCGGCTCACCGCGATGCGGGTCGACGTGCTGAGCGACGCCGGCGCGTACGGCAACCACTCGATCGGCGTGCTGTTCCACGGATGCGCCGAGTCGCTCGGCCTCTACCGGGTGCCCGTGCAGCGGGTCGACGCCGAGGCGGTGTACACGAACACCGTGCCGAGCGGCGCGTTCCGCGGCTACGGGCTCGGGCAGGTGATCCTCGGCGTCGAGTCCGCGCTCGACGAGCTCGCGCTCGCGCTCGACCTCGACCCGTTCGAGCTGCGCCGGCGCAACGTCATCGGCCCCGGCGAGGTCCCCCTCGGCTGGGACGGCGAGCCCGAACCGGACATCGCGCCGGGCAGCTACGGCCTGGACCAGTGCCTCGACCTCGTCGAGCAGGCGCTCTCGGCGGGGCGCGCCGACGGCGGGGCATCCGCGCCCGAGGGCGACCACTGGCGCGTCGGCGAGGGCATGGCGGCCTCGATGATCGCGACCATGGCGCCGCGCGGGCACGTCGCCCAGGTCACGGTGTCGATCGACGCCGACGGGATGATCGAGCTCGGCGCCGGCACCGCCGAGTTCGGGAACGGCAGCACGACCGTGCACGCGCAGATCGTCGCGACCGACCTCGGCGCGACGCTCGACCGCGTGCGACTGCGCACCTCCGACACGGATGCCGCGACCTACGACACGGGCGCGTTCGCGTCGGCCGGGGTGACGGTCGCGGGCAAGGCCCTGCACCGCGCGGCACTTGCGCTGCGAGGCATCCTGCTCGAGACCGCGGTGCGGGTCGCGCGCGCGGGTGCCGCGGTCCCGCAGCGGGAGGATGCCTCGCCCGCCGCCGTGCTCGATCCCGCCGCCGTGCGCGATGCCGATGCGGTGCTCGGGCCCGACGGCGTGCGCGTCGGCGACCGGCTCGTGTCGTTCGCCGAACTCGTCCGGGCCGCTCCCGACGACGTGCGCGCAGGCGACCGGCTCGTCGCCTCCGGCGAGGAACGCGGCGAGCAGCGCTCGCTCGCGTGGAACGTGCAGGGGTTCCGGGTCGCGGTCGACGTGCGCACGGGCACGGTGCGGATCCTGCAGTCCGTGCACGCGGCCGACGCCGGCACGGTGATGAACCCCGAGCAGTGCCGCGGCCAGGTCGAGGGCGGCGTCGCCCAGGCGATCGGCGGTGCGCTCTACGAGGAGGTCGTCCTCGAGGACGGCGTGGTCGACACGCCCGTGTTCCGCCGGTACCGCGTGCCGCAGTCGGCCGACATCCCCGACACGGAGGTGCTGTTCGCGTCGACCAGCGACGACCTCGGCCCGTTCGGCGCGAAGTCGATGAGCGAGAGTCCGTACGATCCCGTCGCGGCGGCGCTCGGCAACGCGATCCGCCGGGCGATCGGCGTGCGTCCCACCGAGACCCCGTTCTCGCGCGACCGCGTGTGGCGGCTCGCGCAGGGCCACCCCATCCCCGACCACCCCATCCCCGACCATCCCGTCCCCGACCACCCCGTCCCCGACCGCAAGGAGCAGTGAATGGCGATCATCCTCGGCGACCACCAGTACGGCAAGGCGGAGAACCGCATCGTGCGGATCTACCGGGATGCCCCGCGCCACGAGATCCACGACGTGAGCGTGTCGACCGCGCTGCGGGGCGATTTCGCGGCCGCGCACACCGAGGGCGACCAGTCGAACGTGCTGCCGACCGACACGCAGAAGCAGACCGCCTACGCCTTCGCGAAGGAGAAGGGGCTCGTCGCGATCGAGGAGTACGGGCTCGAGCTCGCACGGCACTTCGTCGACACGGTCCCGCCGGTCGAGGGGGCCCGGGTCGAGATCGAGGAGTTCGCGTGGGAGCGCGCCGTGGTCGACGGCGCCGAGCACGACCACACGTGGGTCCGGCGCGGCCCCGAGGTGCGCACGGCGTCGGTCACGGTCGAGGGGAAGGGCGCCGCACAGCGCACGTGGGTGACGGGCGGGCTCAAGGACCTCGTCATCCTGAAGTCGACCGGGTCGGAGTTCCGCGGCTTCTACGAGGACCGCTACACGGTGCTCGAACCGGCGACCGACCGGGTCATGGCGACCTCGCTCGTCGCGTCGTGGCGGTTCACCGAGACCGGCCTGGACTGGAACGCCGTCCACGAGGGCGTGAAGCACGTGCTCGTGGCGCGGTTCGCGACGGTGCACTCGCTCGCCCTGCAGCAGACGCTGTACGAGATGGGCCGGGCCGTGCTCGAGGAGTTCGACGCGATCTGCGAGGTGCGCCTCAGCGCTCCGAACAAGCACCACTTCGCGTACGACCTCTCGCGGTTCGGCCTCGAGAACCCGAACGAGGTGTTCCACGCGGCGGACCGGCCGTACGGGCTGATCCAGGCGAGCGTCGTCCGAGACGACGCCCCGGACCCCGGCCCCGCCTGGAACCGGTTCACCGGGCTGGTCTGACGCCGCGCGATCCGTCGCGGACGCGACCCTCCCGGATACCGGGGAGGGGGTCCGCGACGGATCGCCGCGTCCGGCGGGCGCGGCAGGTCAGACGCGCGTGTCGGGGTGCATGCCGGCGCGCGCGAGCACCACGGTCTCGGCGATCTGCACGAGGTTGTACAGGATGAGCGAGACCGCCGTGACGGCCACGACCGACGCCCAGAGCGCGTTGAACTGCGCCTGCGCGATGTAGGACCCGATCACGCCGCCGATGCCAGAGCCGACGGCCAGCCACTCCGCGAGCAGCGCCCCGGTGATCGCGCCCGGCACGGAGATCCTGACCGCTGCGAAGAACGCGGGGAGCGAGGCCGGCAGCGCGACCTTCCGCAGCGCCGTCCACTCGCCGCCGCCGTACACCGAGACCACGTCGCGCATCTGCGGCGAGGCTGACTTCAGGCCGAACGCGATGCTCACGAGCGCCGGGAACAGCACGACGATCCCGCCCATGACGGCGATGGTCCAGATGTCGCGCCCGAACACCATGATGATCACGGGGGCGAGCGCCACGAGCGGCACGGACCGCAGGAGCATCGCGACGGGCATGAGGGCGTGCTCGACGCCCTTCGAGAGCTGGAAGGCCATCGCCCCGATCAGGGCCGCCGTCAGGCCGGCGATGAACCCGATCGCCGCGTGGCCGAGGCTGATGACCAGGTTGCCGCCGACCTCCGCGCGGTGCGCGGCGGCGTCGGGGTCGGTCACGAGCCAGTTCCAGACGTCGATCGGCCCCTTCGCGATGTACGGCGACACCTGCGCGGCCCACAGGACGCCGGCCCAGATCACGACGACGGCGACCAGCGTGAGGACGAACGTGAGCACGCTCGTGCCGAGCGCGCGCGCGACGGCGCGCGTGGTCTCGCGTCGCACGTCGCGGCGGACGCGGCGGATGTCGGCCGCGGCCGACGCGGCCGGATCCACGCTCGCGGCGGCGGCGCGGGATGTGGTGGCGGCGGTCATGCGCGTCCCTTCGCCCAGGGCGTGATCGCCTTCGCGACCAGGCCGACCAGGCCGTAGCCGGCGAGGGCGACGGCGCCGCTCACGAGCGCGATGCCCCAGACCCGCGGAGCGTTGAGCGACTGCTGCGCGGCGATCATCGCGGGCCCGACGCCGAGTTCCACCTTGCCGAAGAACTCGCCGAGCACCGCGCCGAGGAACGCGGCGGGCACCGCGATCTGCAGCGCGGTGAGGATGCTCGGCAGCGCCGCGACGAACCGGACCTTCACGAGCTGGGTGACCCGGCTCCCGCCGTAGACGCTGACGACATCGAGGCTCGCCCGGTCGGCGGCCTTCAACCCGAGGAGCGCTCCCACGACGGTCGTGAAGAAGCAGGACAGCGCGGCGAGGAAGACCGCGGTGCCGCTCGGGGCGCCGGGCGCCGGCGCTCCGATGATGATGAGGGCGAGCGGACCGATCGCGACGATCGGGATGCAGTACGTGATGATCGCGAGCTGCATCACGACGCCCTCGAGGCGGGGCGCCACGAGCACGAACGCCGCGAGCAGGAGGGCGATCCCGGTGCCCCAGAGGTACCCCTGGCCGGCCTCGACGAGGGTCACCGAGAAGTTCCGCCAGTAGAACTCGAGTCCGCTGTCGGCCCAGCCCTGGACGACCTCGGGCGGGGTCGGGATGGCCCGGGTCGCCCCCGGGCCGGTGCTCCGGAAGACCGTGAGCGCCGCGAGCCACCACCCGCCGATCAGGACGACTCCGCCGATCACGCCGGTCGCCCACGGCGGCATCCGGAGCGACCGCATCAGTGCGCCGCCCCGTCGCCGGCGGTGCCGAACAGCAGTTCGGAGGCGCGGTCCACGTACGCGTGGAACTCGGGCGTGCGCATGAGCTCCGGGGTCCGCGGCCGCGGCAGGTCGATCTGCATGACCTCCTTGATGCGTCCCGGCCGCGGGCTCATCACGGCGACCTGGTCGGAGAGGAAGATCGCCTCGCTGATCCCGTGGGTCACGAGCAGCGTGGTCGCGGGCTTCTCGGTCCAGATGCGGAGCAGTTCGAGGTTGAGCCGCTGCCTGGTCATGTCGTCGAGCGCGCCGAAGGGTTCGTCGAACAGCAGCACCGAGGGCTTCAGCACGAGCGAGCGGGCGATGGACACGCGCTGGCGCATCCCGCCCGACAACTGGGCGGGCTTCGCCTTCTCGAACCCGGTCAGGCCGACGAGCTCGATGAGCTCGGTCACGTAGTCGCGATCGACGGGGATGCCCGCGACCTCGAACGGCAGCCGGACGTTCGCGACGACGCTGCGCCAGGGCAGGAGCGCCGAGTCCTGGAACGCGATGCCGAGTTCGTGGCCGGCGCGCAGTTCGCGCGGACTCTTCCCGTCGACGCGGATGCTCCCGCTCGTGGGCTCCTCGAGCCCGGCGAGGATGCGCAGGATGGTCGACTTGCCGCAGCCGGAGGGGCCGAGCAGCGCCAGGAAGGTGCCCTGCTCGGTGTGCAGGTCCGCATCCTGCAGGGCGACGACGCTGCGTCGCCCCAGGGCGAAGACCTTGTTCAGGCCGGAGATCTGCAGGCCGGTGCCCAGGCTGGTCGCCTGGGCACCGGTCAGCGTGTCGCTCGTCACGAGGGGTCGGCTCCGCGTCAGCCCGCGTACTTCACGAGCTCGGGGTGCTCCTCGTAGACCTCGGCGAGGAGGCTGAGGTCGAAGAGGTCAGCGGCCTCGAGCACGATGCCGGCGCCGGCGAGCGACGCGATGGTCTCCGCCTGGAGCGATTCGGAGATCGTGAAGAGGCCGTTCGCGACGGTCTCGTCGGAGACGACGAGCTGCTCCGCCTGCGTGATGGCGCCCTGCTTGGAGTTCTCCGGGTTCAGGTCGAGGTCCTTGCCGTACTCCTCGACCGCGAGCCGCGCACCCTCCTCGGGGTCGTTCACCGCGTCGGTCCAGCCCTTGATCTCCGCGACGAGGAACGCCTTCAGCGCCTCGCGGTGCTCGGCGATCGCCTGGTCCGTGACCGAGATGGTCTCCGCGACGAACGGCAGGCCGTTGTCGGCGAAGGGGAGGTTCGTGACCTCGAGGCCCTGCGCGGCGACGGTGATGGATTCGTTCGTCAGGTAGGCGACGAACCCGTCGACCTCGCCGTTGACGAGCGGCGCCGGGTCGTACTGGACCGGCACGATCGTGAGCTCGGACTCGTCGATGCCGTTGGCCGCGAGCAGCGCCTTGAACAGGCTCGCGTTCGAGTCCTGCACGCCGATCTTCTTGCCCTTGAGGTCCTCGGGCGTGGCGATGTCCCCGCCCGCCTTGAGGGAGAGGATCGTGAACGGGTTCTTCTGGAAGGTCGTGCCGATGATCTTCAGCGGCGCCCCTTCGTTCGCGACAGCCGCTCCGATCGAGACGGCGTCGGAGAGGGCCACGTCGGCGCTGCCCGACGCGAGCTCGGCGGCACCGGTCGACGGGCCGGGAACGAGGTTGACGGACGAGAACCCGGCCTCGTCGTAGTACCCCTTCGAGTCGGCGAAGAACTCGCCCGAGAACTCCTCGTTCTTGATCCACGACAGCTGGACCGTGAGGTCCCCGTGGCCCGTGTCGCCGGACTGCTCGGTGGCGGCGCCGCTGCCGCCGGAGCAGGCGGCGAGCGTGAGGGCGGCGGATGCCGCGAGGACGGCGAGGGCCGCGCGGCGGATGCCGCGGAAGCCGGGGGAATGCGAGGTCATGTATCGGTCTCCACTCTTGCTGGCGGGGATGCCCCGGTGCGATCCGAGTCGACCCGGCCGGTCGCGGAGGGGGCGGCCGGCCGGGTGATCGGTGGTGCTTGAGCGCGACGATATGAGCCTCCGGTTTCGCGGCCGGAGCGCGCGTGTTTCGCTCCTGTGACGATCCCGGTCCCGCGGCCGGTCCGCGGGTCAGCGCACGAAGAGGCGCGCGTTCGCGAGTTCCGCGTCGGCGTACTGCGCGGCGGCGACGCCGAGCGCGCGGCTCAGCGCCGCGAGATTCTCCTCGACGTGCGCCTGGGTCGTGCGCCAGTCGCCGACCGCGCCCTGGAAGGCGGTGGACGCCTGGCCGGACCAGCTCGACTGCAGCGCGGTCAGCTGGCCGACGAGGGCGGCGACCTCGGCCTGGACGCGGCCGATCGTGGCCTGGATGGACTGGGTGGCCGCCGAGACGTGCTCGCTGTCGACCTGGTAGGTGGTCATGGTCCGGTTCCTTCCGCTCGAGGGGTCGAGTGACCCGACGAATCTAGGAACGCGCGGACGCCCCGTCGCGGCGCGTCGTCGCGAGCGTGCCGTCTCGAGCCCCGTCGCCGATGGGGAGGACCGCTCAGCCGGCGTCGACCGCCGTCGGTGGCGGCGCGGTCGACTCGCGGACGACGAGGCTCGTGGAGAGCTGGATGTTGTGCGAGATCGGTGCGCGGCCCTCGGCCAGCGCCAGCACGGTCTCGACCGCCATCCGCCCGATGCCGATGAGCGGCGCGCGCACCGACGTGAGCTTCGGCGCGACCCACTCGGCCTGCGGCACGTCGTCGAAGCCGGTGATCGACAGATCCTCGGGCAGTCGGATGCCGCGGCGGCGCGCCGCCTCCATGACCCCGAAGGCGATCGAGTCGCTGCCGCACACGACCGCGGTGCACCGGACGCCCGAGTCGAGCAGCTCGCCGCCGAGCAGCACGCCCGATTCGAACGTGTACCGCCCGTTGCGGTGCAGCTGCGCCGACGTCGGGACGCCGGCGAGCTCGTGCGCGGCCCGGTAGCCCTGGAACCGCTCGATCGTGGGGGCGGAGCCGCTCGGCCCGCCGATCCAGGCGATGTCCCGGTGCCCGAGCGCGAGCAGGTGCTCCGTCACGGACCGCCCGCCCGCCCAGTCGGTCGAGCTGATGCTGACGATTCGCTCGTCGAAGCTGTCGACGGGGTCGATCGAGACGAGCGGGATCCGACGGCGCTCGGCGCTCTCGATCAGGCTCCGCGGCACCATGGAGGTGACCGAGATGATGCCCCGCGCGCCGCGGTTCGCGTCGATCCAGGCGCGCGCCGCGCGATCGCTCAGATCGTGGAACGCGGTGGGGTTGATCCGGACCACCACGTCGACGTCGTGTTCGGCGGCCGCGAGCACCACGCCCTCGAGGGTGAGGGAGACGTACGTCGAGGCGAGGTCGTCGAAGACGGCGACGATCGGCGGCTCGCCGTCGACGGTCGAGCGGTTGCCGGTGCGGTGGTAGCCCTCGGATTCCATGACCTCGAGCACGCGCTCCCTGGTCTGCGGCGCGACGTCGCTGCGACCGTTCAGCACCTTCGACGCGGTCGCCTGGGAGACTCCGGCGAGCTCGGCGACCTCGCGCAGCGTCGGCCGCCTGCGGGAACCCTTCACCCGAGATCCTTCCGCCGAAACACTTCACACCCTAGCGCCTGGGTCGCGGGCGTCCCCGCGCCCGGCTCGGGCGTGCCCGGCCGCTGAGCAGGATGCCCCGTCGGCGCAAGAGTTTCGAGGCCGGCCCGGCGGGTCATCCGATGAACCGCCCGACCGGAGCGCCCGCGATGCCGGCGTCGACGGCGAAGATCGAACCCGATGCGGGTTCGGCACCGGGCGCGAGGCCCTCGCGCGAGGTCGTGATGAACAGCGTGCGTCGATCGGCACCGCCGAACGCGCACGACGTCGTGTTCGTCGCGCCGGGCACGTCGACGATCGCGTCCAGCCGCCCCGAGGGGTCGTACCGCCGGACGCTGCCGCCGCCCCACATCGCGACCCAGAGTCCGCCGTCGACGTCGATCGCCATGCCGTCGGGCGCGCCGTCGTGCGGATCGAAGCGCACGATCGGGCGGGGTTCGACCAGCAGGCCGGCCTCGGCGTCCCAGTCGTAGGCAGTGAGCGTCGCCGGGCCGGTGTCGTTGTGGAACGCGGTGCTGCCGTCCGCGGACCAGACGAGGCCGTTGGGGATGGTCGCGTGCCGGAGCACGTCGTGCACGGAGCCGTCCGGGTCGAGCCGGTGCAGCACCCCGGCGCCGGGTGCGAAGTCGTACGCCATGGAGCCGCAGAGGAGGCGCCCCTGGGGGTCCACGCCCCCCTCGTTGAGCCGCAGTCGCGTGGAGGCGAACGCGGGCACGACGCGATCGACCTGCCAGTCGGCGTCCAGCAACGCGAACGACCGCTCGAGTGCGACGACCCATCCGCCGGCCTCCCTGCCCCGGATGACGGCCGCGGTGTCGCCGAGGTGGCGCCGCGTGAGCGTGCCGGTCGGCAGCAGGGTGAGCACGTCGCCCGCGAGCAGGTCGACGAAGCGGAGTCGTTCGTCGCGGTCGTCCCAGAATGCGCCCTCGCCGTGGTGCGCGGCGGCCGCGGTCACCTGTTCCGCTCGCATCCCCGTCTCCGTCCTGGGCGCATCCCGGCGCCGGCGTCGGCCGTCGACGTCGACGGCCTCCGACCGTTGTACCGGGTCGGAGGCAGGTTCGGCAATGTTCCGTTGGAAACGGTGCCCAGTTTCGGCACCCTACCGGGAGGAAGCCCCTGTTCGACGGGGCATCCGGCCCGAAAGAATTTCGTGCAGCAGTGTGATTGTTGCGACATCCGATGCCCGCGTCCTAGCGTGGCACTCGCCGCCCGGAGTGCCCGGCCGGCAGCCGAGCAGCACGAGAGCGATGGAGCGATGTCCGGACGACGAAGTTCGCAGTGGTATGCCGGAGACGGGCGCAACGCCTACCTCCACCGGGCGTGGATGCGGCGCGGCATTCCCTCGGACGCCTTCGACGGGCGCCCCCAGATCGCGATCGCCAACACCGCGAGCGACCTGACCCCGTGCAATGCGCACCTCGACGAGGTCGCGCAGGCCGTGAAGAACGGGATCTACGAGGCGGGCGGCATCCCGCTCAACCTGCCGGTCGTCTCCCTCGGCGAGACGCTCGTGCGCCCGACCGCGATGCTCTGGCGCAACATGGCCGCGATGGCGACCGAGGAGATGCTGCGCGCCAACCCCATCGACGGCGTCGTCCTGCTCGGCGGATGCGACAAGACGATCCCCTCGCTGCTCATGGCCGCGGCATCGGTCGACATCCCCGCGGTCGTCATCCCCGGGGGGCCGATGCTGAACGGCACGTTCCGCGGCGCGCCTCTCGGCTGCGGCACCGACGTGTGGAAGCTCAGCGAGGAGGTGCGGGCCGGCGCCATGTCGGAGCGACTCTTCCGCAGTTCCGAGTCGTCGATGATCCGCAGTCGCGGTCACTGCAACACGATGGGGACGGCGTCGACCATGGCCCTCGTGGCCGAGGCGCTCGGCACCACCCTGCCCGGCATCGCGGGAACGCCGGCGCCGGACAGCCGGTTGCTCGAGGCATCCCACGCCACCGGCCGGCTCGCCGTCGAGATGGTGGCCGAGGGCCGCACGCCGAGCCGGCTCCTCACCCGCGCCTCCTTCCACAACGCGATCGTGACCCTCGCCGCGATCGGCGGGTCGACCAACGCGGTCGTGCACCTGCTCGCGATCGCCGGCCGGCTCGGCATCGACCTGACCCTGGACGACTTCGACCGGATCGGCGCCGAGGTCCCCCTGCTCGTGAACCTCCAGCCCGCGGGGAAGTACCTGATGGAGGACTTCTTCCGGGCCGGCGGACTGCACGCCGTGCTCGACCAGGTGCGCGACCTGCTCGACCCGACCGCCCGCACCGTCACCGGGCGCCCGCTCGTCGACCACCTGGACGACCCGCGGATCTGGGACGCGGACGTGATCGCGACGCGCGACGCGCCCCTCAAGGACGACGCCGGGATCGCGGTGCTGCGCGGCAACCTCGCCCCGACCGGCGCGATCATCAAGCCCGCGGCGGCGACGCCCGAGTTGCTCCGGCACCGCGGACGCGCCGTCGTCTTCGAGTCCGTCGAGGACATGCGGGAGCGGATCGACGACCCGGACCTCGACGTCGATGCGGACTCGGTGCTCGTGCTGCGGGGCTGCGGCCCGAAAGGCTACCCCGGCATGCCCGAGGTGGCGAACCTGCCGCTGCCGAGGAAGCTGCTCGAGCAGGGCGTGCGCGACATGGTGCGGATCTGCGACGGCCGGATGAGCGGCACCGCCTACGGCACGGTCGTGCTGCACGTGACCCCGGAGGCCGCGGCGGGCGGCCCGCTCGCGCTCGTCGAGGACGGCGACGAGATCCTGCTCGACGTGCCGGCACGCCGGATCGAGCTGCTCGTGCCCGACGACGAGCTCGCAGCCCGGACCGTGCCCGCGGCGACGTCCGCGGCCTTCGCGGCGCCGACGCGCGGCTGGGAGCGGCTGTACGTCGACCACGTCGGACAGGCCGATCGCGGCGCCGACCTCGACTTCCTCGTCGGCTCCTCGGGGTCGGCGGTCGCGCGGGAGTCGCACTGATGCGCGCCGCGGTGCTGCGCTCGCCCGGCACGCCGCCCGCCGTCGAGGACGTCGAGCTCGCCCCTCCCGGGCCGAACGAGATCTCGGTGCGGATCGAGGCCGCCGGCGTCTGCCACAGCGACCTGCACTACATGCGCGGCGAACTCGTCTGTCCGCTGCCGGTCGTGCTCGGGCACGAGGGCGCGGGTGTCGTCGACGCGGTCGGACCGGGCAGCCGGTTCTCGGTCGGCGACCGGGTCGCCCTGATGTGGCGACCGCGGTGCGGCGAGTGCCGTGCGTGCGTGACGGGCGACCCGGTGCTCTGCGAGGCGGGTCCGCGCCAGGCGGCGAGCGGTGGCCTGCTGGACGGCACGTCGCGGCTCAGCCGTGGGGACGAGCGCGTGCACCACCTGCTCGGCGTCTCGTGCTTCGCGGAGCGCGTCGTCGTCTCCGACCGGGCCGTCGTGCGCGTGCCGGACGGCGTGCCGTCGCGGATCGCGGCGGTCGCGGGATGCGCCGTCGTCACGGGCGTGGGCGCCGTGCTCAACGTCATCGGCGAATGCGCGGGCGAGTCGATCGTCGTCTTCGGCGCCGGCGGCGTGGGCCTGTCGGCGGTGATGGGTGCGCGCCTGGCGGGCGCCTACCCGATCGTGATGGTCGACCTCGACCCGGCGAAGCTCGAGCTCGCGCGCCGCCTGGGGGCGACGGCCGTCGTCGAAGCTTCGGACGGCGGCGCCGTCGAGGGGGTGCTCGATCTCGTGCCGGGCGGTGCGTCGTGGGCGGTCGAGGCGATCGGCCGGCCGGAGACCATGCGTCAGGCCTTCGAGGTGCTCGCTCCGGCCGGCACGATGGTCGCGGTCGGACTCGCGGGGGTCGGCGAGTCGGTCTCGATCCCGATCAATCCGCTCGTGCAACGCCAGCGCCGGGTGGTCGGATGCCTCTACGGCTCCGCGAACCCGCTCGTCGACCTGCCGCGGATCTTCCGCCTGTACCTCGCCGGGCGCCTGCCGCTCGACGAGCTCATCGGCGCCGAGTACGCGCTGGACGACATCGTCGACGCCTTCGACGATCTGCGGACGGCGGTCGGACGCGGGGTGATCGTGCCGTGACGGGGTACGCGACCTATCCGAGCCTGCGCGACCGCGTCGCCTTCGTGAGCGGCGGCGCCACCGGGCTGGGCGCGGAGTTCGTGCGCCAACTCGCCGCCCAGGGCGCGCGCGTCGGCTTCGTCGACGTCGACGAGCGGGCGGGCCGAGACCTCGTCGAGCGCGGGCGCGAGGCGGGGCATCCGGAGCCCCTGTTCCTGCCGTGCGACGTGCGGGACGTGCCCGCGCTCCAGGCTGCGATCGGCACCGTGGCGGCCGAGTTCGGCCCGATCACGGTGCTGGTGAACAACGCCGCGCGCGACGACCGTCGGCGGGTCGCCGACGTCACCCCCGAGCTCTGGGACGAGTCGTCCGCAGTGAACCAACGCCACCACTTCTTCGCCGCGCAGGCCGTGTGGCCGATGATGCGCGATGCCGGCGGCGGTTCGATCATCAACCTCGGTTCGATCAGCGCGCACATCGATCTCGTCGACCTGCCGGGATACATCACCGCGAAGGCGGGCATCGAGGGCCTCACGCGCACGCTCGCGCGCGAGCTCGGCCCCGACCGCATCCGGGTGAACTGCATCATCCCGGGCTGGGTCATGACCGAGCGTCAGCTTCGCGACTGGGTGACGCCCGAGGCATCCGAGAGCATCGACCGCAACCAGTGCCTGCCGCAACGCGTGTATCCCGACGACGTCGCGCGGCTGCTGCTCTGGCTCGCGGCCGATGACTCGCGCTCGTGCACGGCTCAGAATTGGATCGTCGACGCCGGATGGATGTGACCACCGCAACGGAAGGAACCCGCATGACCGAACCCCTGCCGCGCCGCCGGCTCGGCCGCACCGGACTCGAGGTGACCGAGCTCTGCTTCGGCACCAGCCCGCTCGCGAACATCCCCGGCCTCTACGGCTACGACGTGACCGAGGAACGCGCCGTGGCGACGGTGCTCGAGGCGTTCGAGAGCCCCGTGCGGTTCCTCGACACGTCGAACGGCTACGGGCCCGACGGCGAGAGCGAACGCCGGATCGGCGAGGCGATCCGCCGGCGCGGCGGGCTGCCCGACGACCTCCTGCTCGCGACGAAGGTCGACCCCGACCCGGCGACCGGCGACTTCTCGGGCGCGCGCGTGCGCGCGTCGTTCGCCGAGAGCCTCGACCGGCTCGGCGTCGACCGCATCGCGCTGCTGCACTTCCACGACCCGGAGCGGATCGACTTCGACGATGCGATGGCCCCGGGCGGGGCCGTCGAGGCGCTCCTCGAACTGCAGGCGGAGGGAGCGGTCGATCACCTCGGGGTCGCGGGAGGCCCGATCGAGCTGCTCCGGCGGTACGTCGCGACCGGGCACTTCGACGTCGCGCTCACGCACAACCGGTTCACGCTCCTCGACCGCTCGGCCGAGCCGCTCATCGCCGACGCCGTGGCGCTCGACGTCGCCGTCCTGAACGCCGCGCCGTACGGCGGCGGCATGCTCGCGAAGGGACCGTCGACGACGGCCAGGTACGCGTACGGCGAGCGCGAGTCGGTGCGACGGGCGGCGCTCGAGATGGAGGCGGCGTGCGACCGGTACGGCGTGCCGCTGCGCGCGGCCGCCCTCCAGTTCTCGCTGCGTGAGCCGCGGATCGCGTCGACCGTCGTCGGCGTCTCGGCGCCCGAGCGGATCCGGCAGACGCTCGAGCTCGCGGCGTTCGGGATCCCGGACCCGCTCTGGGACGAGCTCGAGGCGCTCGTGCCGCCGCGGGACACCTGGCTCGACGCGCCGGAGGGGTAGCGTCCCGGCCGGCGGCCGGGCGGGGCGTCGCCGCGCTCCGCCCGCCCGGCCGGATCAGGCCGCGTCGGCCTCGTCGACGGATGGCTCCGGCGCGAGCGCCGCGAACGCCTCGCGAGACACGTGGTAGCCGCGGAGGAGGCGGTCGACGTATCCCTCGACGACCGGGTCGGGCCCGGTCTCGACGGGGTGTTCCGCCCGCCAGCGCACCATCTGCCGCGCCGCCCGGTGGAACGGGACGACGGGCGCGAAGCCCGGCACGTACCGGCGGATCTTGGCGTTGTCGAACACCGCGCTGTGCGCGAGGTCGCCGAGGATCAGGTCGGACCAGAACCAGTCGGGCGCCGCGAGCGGATAGAACTCGCTCGGCACGTGCACGAGCCGAGCTTCGACGCCGAGCGCGTCGGCGATCAGCGTGTAGATCTGGTTCCACGTGTAGACCTCGTCGGAGGTGATGTGGAACGCCTCGCCGACAGCGCGCTGGTCCCCCAGGAGGCCGACGAGGCCTTGCGCGAGGTCGTCGGCGTGCGTGAGCGTCCAGAGCGAGGTGCCGTCGCCGTGCACGACGATCTCGTCGCCGCGTGCGATGCGGTCGACGATCGTCCAGTCGCCGGGCAGCGGCGGATTCGCCTCGTCGTACGTGTGCGAGGGGCGCACGATGGTCACCGGGAACCCGTCGTCGGCGAACCGACGCATCAGCACGTCCTCGGCGGCGAGCTTGTCGCGCGCGTACTGCAGGTACGGATTGCTGCGTGCGGCGGACTCCACGATCGGGGTCTGGAGCACGGGCTTGCGGTAGATCGACGCCGAGCTGATGTAGACGTACTGCCGGGTTCGGCCGGTGAACAGGTCGGCCATGCGTGCGGCATCCTCGGCGCCGTACGACAGGAAGTTCACCACGGCGTCGAAGCGGCGGTCGCCGAGGGCGGCGACGACGGATGCGTCGTCGGTGATGTCGCCGGTGAGCAGTTCGACCTCGGCGGGCAGGTCGCGGCCGCGCTGGTTGCGGCCGCGGTTCAGCACCGCGACCTGCATGCCTGCCGCGACCGACCGGCGCACGCAGGACGCGCTGATGGTGCCGGTGCCGCCGAGGTAGAGCACGGAAAGGGGGGTGGTTCCGGGGTTCATGCGATCCTCATTCTCTTGCGGGGGGTCAGGGCCGTCCGGCGTACCAGTCCTCGAACGCGTTCTCGGAGACACCGATCAGCACGTCCTCGGCTCGGATGCCGATCGCGCCGAGCTGCTCGACGACGGCGCGGTAGAGCGACTGCTTCGTCGCCACGCTGTAGAGGTGCACCATCACGATCCGGATGACCACCAGGCTGCGACGGTCGACGTCGCCGAAGGTCGGGTCGAACTTCAGCTCGCCGGGATCGTGCGGCCGGAACACCTGGAACAGGTCGTTCGCCGGGATGCCGAGTGCGTCGATCTGCGCCTGGTGGATCGCCGCGCTGATGCGCTCGTGCTCGGCGTCGTACAGGCTGCGCTCGAGGTCGACCTGGATGAGGGGCATCGTCTCTCCTTCGCGAGGCGCCGCTGCCTGCCGAGTCGGTCGCGCCTCTGAGCCGCCCGGCGCGGCCATGCTATCGAGGTCATGTTTCGGTGGCAACTTTCGATTGGGAACGACCGGATTTCCCGTCGTGATCCCCGATGAAATGCCCGGAATTGCGGGCATCGCGACGTGATCCGGCAGTCCGCCGGCCACGCGTGCGTCTCGCCAGCGGTGTGGCCTGGAATCGAAAAGGTTTCGGATTTCGGAGAAATACTTGACGGCAAAGATTCGGCGCCCGTACGGTGTGGCTCGTTGCGATGGCGGGAGCTTCGGCCCGGTGCGAGACGACGGTGTCGAGCCTGTGATCGGACGAGCACCACGGTGTCTCCGGCGACGCATCGCCGGCCGCCTCCCGTCCGAAGCCCCGCCATCGTGACACCGGGCGCGCAGGAGCGCGACCGGGAGGCAGCCGGGCACGAAGGTGTGCCGGCACGGTCCCCAAGGAGAGCTATGTTCACAGCACGGCCTGCAGGACGGTTCCGCGTGGTCTCGGTGGCCGCGGTGGCCGCCGTCGCCGCGCTCGCCCTCGCCGGATGCGCGCCCGGCGCCGCCCCCGGCGGCGCGGAAGGCGACCCCGAATCGGGCACCATCGACTGGTGGGGCTGGACGCCCGACGTGACGATGGCCGAGGCGTACATCGCGGCGTTCAACGAGGAGTTCCCCGACATCACCGTCAACTACAAGCAGGTCCCGATCGAGGACTGGGAGGCGGCGCTGCGGCCGGCGCTCTCGTCGCCCAGCGGACCGGACGTCTTCGGCGTCCAGCCCGGCTCCCGCGTCGACGCGTTCAAGTCGTTCGCCGAGGACCTCACCCCGCTCGCCGAGGAGGCGCTCGGTGCGGACTGGCAGGACAAGGTCTCGCAGATCGGCATCGACGGCCTGACCGCCGACGGCAAGCTGGTCGCGATGTCGGTGGGCGCGGTCTACGCCGGCTCGCTCTGGGTCAACCAGGCGCTCTTCGACGAGTACGGCCTCGAGCACCCCACGACGCTCGACGAGTGGGTGGAGGTCTGCGAGGCATTCCGCTCGCACGGCGTCGGATGCTTCGTCCAGGGCGCCTCGCAGGAGGGGTTCGACCAGGACACCCTGCAGGCGATCGCCGACAGCATCGAGCCCGGCGTGTGGACTGCCGTGTCCAAGGGCGAGAAGCAGTGGGACGACCCGGTCATCGTGCAGACCTTCGAGATCTGGAGGCGACTCTTCGACGACGGGATCATGCAGCCCGGTGCGATCGGCTACGCCCAGTACCCCGACGCGAACAACGACTTCATGGCCCAGAAGTTCGCCATGGTCATGATGGGCACCTGGTACATGCAGTACGCCACGACCGCCGGCATGCAGGGCGCGATCGAGGCGGCCGGCGTCGCGGACCCGAAGCCCTTCCCGCTCGTGCCGATCGAGTTCCCCGACGTCGCGGGCAACGGCAACTCGCCCGGGTACTTCGGCGACGCCGACTACGGGCTCGCGCTCAACGCGAAGTCCGACAACAAGGCGGCTGCGCGCACCTTCATCACGTGGCTGACCACCAGTGAGCAGGGCCAGCAGCTCGTCGCCGACCGGCTCAACAACATCCCGGCGCTCAAGGGCATCACGCCCGACTGGGACGCGATCGACCAGCCCTTCGCCGAGGTGCAGAAGCCGGCCGTGCAGAAGCTGAGCGAGCAGGTCGTCGAATCGGGCGAGGCCCGCTTCCTCTGGCTGGACCAGGAGGAGCAGGACGCCATCCTCGACGCCGCCGTCTCGGTCGCGGAGGGCACCGCGACGCCCGAGGAAGCCGCGAAGAAGATGCGGGACACCGTCGGGTCGCGCTGAGCGCCGACCGAACCTCGACCGGGTCCGGTGCGCACCGCGCCGGACCCGGCCCCGAATCCCCGCCGACCCGAGGCCGGCACCACACGACGCGAAGGAGCGGCAGTGGTCGTGACCCAGACACCGACCGAACCACGACGGACCTCGCCGGCAGCGGCGGACGACAGCGACCGAGGGTCGCAGCGCTCGTCCAGGGCGCGACGGCGCCTGCACCCGCCCGGGTTGCCGTGGATCCTCCCGGGGCTCGTCGTCTCGGTCGGGGTCCTCTACTACTGCATCGGCTACACCGGCGTCATCTCGACCTGGGATTGGGACGGCCTGAGCCCGAACCCCACCCCGGTCGGCCTCGACAACTACGTCCGGATGCTCGGCGACGAGGTCTTCTGGATCGCGATCCGCAACACCGTCGTGTTCTTCCTCGTGACCTTCGTCATCCAGACCGCGCTCGGCATGCTCCTCGCCGTCCTGCTCCACTCGCGCATCAGGCTCGCCGTGGTCTACAAGGTGATCGTCTTCATCCCGGTCGTGCTCGCGCCGGCGATCATGGCGCCCGTGTTCCGGCAGTTCTACGCCATCGACGGCACGTTCAACTGGATCCTGGAGCACGTCGGCCTCGGCGCGTTCGTGCAGCCGTGGCTCGGGCAGTCCAGCACCGCGCTCTACGTGCTCATGGCCGTCACCGTGTGGCAGTGGACGGGGCTCACGTTCGTGCTCTACTACGCGGCGATGGGACAGATCGACCCCTCGATCCTGGAGGCCGCCCGGATCGACGGCGCCGGCAACCTCCGCGTCATCACCAGCATCATCTGGCCGAGCGTCCGGGGCACCACCATCGCGCTCGGCATCCTCGGCGCGATCGGCGCGCTGAAGACGTTCGACTGGCCTTGGCTCGTCACCGTCGCGGGTCCCAACCACGCCACCGAGTTCCTCGGCACGATCATCTACCGGCAGACGATCCCGAACTACCACGTGGGGTACGGCGCGGCCGTGTCGATCGTGCTGCTCGTGCTCGCGGTCGTGTTCGCCGTCATCATCCGGGTCCGCGGTCACGAGAGGACGAAGGGCTGATCATGTTCGAAGCACGGAGCCGCCTGGGCCGAATCGGCCTGCAACTGCTCGTGACGCTGCTCGTCATCCCGTTCCTGCTGCCGCTCGTCGCGATGGTCCAGGGATCGCTCGTCGGCGCCGGGTTCGAGAACTACCTCGCGGTGCTCCGAGTGGGCAGCATCGGCACGTTCTTCCTCAGTTCGGCGATCATCTCGGCCGGGGTCATCCTGCTCGTCTACGCGGTCACCATGCTCACCGCGTTCGGGTTCGCGAAGTTCCGCATCCGACGGAAGGAGCTCTACTTCTGGCTCCTGCTCGCGTGCCTCACGCTGCCCGAGGTCGTGCTGCTCGCGCCGCTCTTCGCGACGTTCGTCTCGACGGGCCTGTACGACACCTACTGGGCGGTCATCCTCCCGCTCGCCGCACTGCAGATCCCCTTCGCCGTGCTCCTCGTCCGCACCTTCATCGAGGGCATCCCGGACGAGCTGTTCGAAGCGGCACGCGTCGACGGGGCCAGCTCGTGGCGCGGATTCATCCACCTGGTGATCCCGCTCACGCGTCCGATCGCGGCGGCGGTGCTGATCTTCACGCTGATCGGCGCGTGGAACAACTACCTGCTGCCGCTCGTGTTCCTGCAGGACCCGGCGAAGCAGACGATCACGCTGCTGCCGTCGTACTTCATCGGGCAGTTCAGTCACGACCAGACCAAGGTGCTGGCGTCCGCGGTGATCACCGCGATCCCGGTGGTCGTGGCGTACCTCTGCCTGCAGCGCCTGTTCGAGCGCGGCCTGGCCGCGGGAGCGATCAAATGAGCACGACGATCGGGGTCGGATTCGCCGGCGCAGGTCCCGTGACGCAGGCGATCCACCTGCCGACGATCGCGCGGCTGGGCGGTCGGTTCCGGCCGGCGCACGTGATGGACGCCGATGGCGGCATCGCGAGCTCCGTCGCCGAGCCGTCCGGGGCGCGCTGGTCGACCTCGTACGACGAGCTCCTGGCGGACCCCGACACCGAGGTGGTCGTGATCGCGAGCCCCGACCGGTTCCACGCCGAGCAGGTCGAGCGGGCCTGCGCCGCCGGCAAGCGCGCGGTGCTCTGCGAGAAGCCGCTCGCCCTCTCGCACGCCGAGGCCGATCGCATCGGCGAGGCGGCCGCGGCGACCGGCGTGCCGGTGCTCGTCGGCGCGATGCACACCTACGACCCGGCGTGGATGCGCCTCGATACCGACCACCCCGGATTCCACCCGCACACCGTGCGCTCGGACATCGTGCTCACGCCCAACGCGCGGTCCGAGGAGTTCGCGTCCGAAGTGCTCGCCCGACCCGCCGAGCACGAGATCGACCCGGACGACGTCCGGCAGGTCGCCGACCACGTTCGCGGCATCGTGATGGGCCTCGCCGTCCACGACCTGCCGCTCGTGCGGGCGCTCTGCCCCGACGACGCCCGGCCGGAGGTGCTCCGGGCCGAGACCCCGCCGTCGGGCGGGTACCGGATCGTCGCGCGCGCCGGCGGCGTGCGCGTGCTCCTCGACGCCGTGAAGACCGGACGCGCGCGGCCCCGGTGGGACCTCGAGGCATGGAGCGAGGATGCCTCGGTCCGCCTCGCCTTCCCGCCGCCGTACGTGCACGCCGGAAGCGGCGTGCTCGAAGTCCGGCAGGGCGACGTCACCCGGACCGTGGGCCCGACAGCCCGCAACGGCTACGAGGAGGAGTGGCGGCTGATCGCTGGCGTCCTGGACGGACGGATCGACCCGCCACCGCTCTCGATCGCACTCGACGACGTGCGGTTCGCGATCGAGATCGCCGACGGCGCGGCGGAGGCCGCCGCGGCCGAAGTCGCCCGGCGCGGCGTCGGAGCGCCCGTCGGAATACCGCCGGTCGCACCGAACGGCGTACCGCTCGGAGCGCGATCGTGGAGCTGAGGCTCGACGTCGCGACGTCCGACGCGCCCGGTGCGGTGCGGACGGCACTCGGGACCCTGCCGCGCTCGTACGGGCCGGCCTCGTCGTCGGGCTCGGCTCCGCCCGCCGTCGCGGTGATCCGCGGCGCGCCGGGATGGACGGAGGATGCCGCGCGCGCGGCACGCGCGGGCGCCCGGGGCATCCTCGTGGTCGACCCGGTCGCCGACCGCGCCGCGCCCGACGATCTCGCCGCGCTCGCCCGCATCCCGATCGTGCTCGACACGCCCTGGCGGCACCGGAGCGCGCTCGACGCGGCCCGCGCGCCGCTCCACCGACTGCTCCGACCTCACGCGCTCATCGAATGCCGGGTGGTCGGACGCCCCGGCGACGCATCCGACCGTCAGCTCCTGGGCGTGCTCGGCCTGCTTCGCGGACTCGGCGTCCCGGCACGCCGGCTGCACCTCCACGAGGCCGACGCACACGGATTCGCGGCGACCGGCGAGCTCGACCAGGGCGTTCGCGCGTGCGTGTGGGGAATCCTCACGCCGTCGGCCGATCCCGGAGCGTCGATCCGCCTGATCGATGCCGCCGGGAGCGTCGAGATCGACCTGCCCGCCCCCGACGGCGGGGCGCAGCCGGCGAGGGTCGTCGTCGACGACGAGTCCGATTCCGCGACGACGATCGGGCCGTTCGAGACCTCGACCCGCGGTGCGCTGATCCGGTTGCACCGGCTGGTCGGCGGCACGGGTCGTGCCGGGCCCGCAGACGAGGGCGCCGACGACGTCGCGTCGTTCCTCGCCGACGCCGAGCTCGTCGGCGCCGCGACGTCCTGCGCTCGCTGATCGGCGCGTCGTCATCCCATCCCCATCACGCTCCAGCTTCCAGACCCGCTCCGCTTCCACGAGGAGGACCACATGACCGTTGCCGTCACCACGACCGACCGTCGCCTCGACCACCGGCGCTTCCACGCCGAGCTCACCGTCCTTCGGCCCGACGGGCGCCCGCTCGCCGACGCCGTCGTGACCGTCGAGCAGGTCCGGCACGCGTTCGCGTTCGGCAACATCGGCTTCGACTTCATCCCGCTCGCCAACGCCGAGACCGAGCCCGACGAGACGGCCGCCAGGGTCGAGACGTTCGGCAATGCCGACATCGACCTGCTCGGCACGCTCGAGCCGCTCTGGCTCGACCTGTTCAACACGGCGGTCCTGCCCTTCTACTGGGGCCGGTTCGAGCCCGTGCGCGGTCGGACCGACACCGCGAGGGTGCGCCGAACCGCCGAGTGGTTCCGCGATCGCGGCGTCGCGCTGAAGGGACATCCGCTCGTCTGGCACACCGTGACCGCGCCCTGGCTCCTCGATCTCCGCCTCGACGAGGTCGAGGCGGCGCAGCGGGAGCGCGTGCGACGCGACGTCGCCGCGTTCGCAGGGCTGATCGACGAGTGGGACGCGATCAACGAAGCGGTCATCATGCCGATCTACGACCGGGTGGACAACGGCATCACGCGGCTCGCGTACGATCGCGGCCGCATGGAGATGGTGCGTCTCGCGGTCGAGACGGCCCGCGAGGCGAACCCGGACGCGTTCCTGCTCATCAACGACTGGGACCTCACCGCGGCCTACGAGTGCCTCATCGAGGGCGTGCTCGAGGCGGGCATCCGGCTCGATGGGATCGGCCTGCAGACCCACATGCACAAGGGGTACCGCGGCGAGGACGAGATCCTCGCGACCATCGACCGGTTCGCGAGGTTCGGGCTGCCGATCCACCTCACCGAGTCGACGCTGCTGTCGGGCGAGTTGATGCCCTCGACGATCACCGACCTCAACGACTACCGCGTCGACCACTGGCCGTCGACCGACGAGGGCGAGGCGCGGCAGGCGGACGAGATCGAACGCCACTACCGTTCCCTCGTCGGGCATCCGGCGGTCGAGGCCATCACCTACTGGGGCCTCAGCGACAACGGATCCTGGCTCGGCGCGCCCGGCGGGCTCGTTCGCGCCGACGGCTCGCCCAAGCCGTCGTACCGTGCGCTGCACGGGCTCATCAAGGGCGAGTGGTGGCTTCCGCCCACCGAGGTGCGCACCGACGAGCGCGGCCGGATCCGGGCGAGCGGATTCCTCGGCGAGTACCGCGTCAGCTCGGGCGACCGGTCGGCGACGGTCTCGCTCCACGGCCCCGGTGAGGCGCAGGTCGACGTGGTGCTCGGTTAGCGTCGTGCGGCCGGGCGTCGGCTCGGCCGGGCCGGCGCCTCAGCCGACCTGCTGCGGCGCCGACGACGTGCCGGCCAGCGGGAGCCGGACCCGGAAGGTCGCGCCGCCGCCCGGCGTCTCGACGACGTCGACCGTGCCGTTGTGCGCGGCGACGATCGAGGACACGATCGCGAGGCCGAGCCCGGACCCGCCCGTCTCGCGCGTGCGGGACGTGTCGGCGCGCCAGAACCGCTGGAAGATCTTCTCGCGGATCTGCGCCGGGATGCCCTCGCCGTGGTCGACGACCTCGATCATCGCGCGCTCGGCGGCGTCGTCGACCGAGACGCGGATCTCGAGCGGGCCGCCGGGCTGCGTGAACCGGATCGCGTTGCCCATCAGGTTCGTGATGACCTGGCGGATCTTGTTCTCCTCGCCGAGCACGATCGCGGGCCGGACGGCCGCGGTCGCGGGCTCGGTGACGTCGATCCGGCTCGCTGCGGTGCCCGAGTCGACCGCGGGCGTCGGCTCGGTCGGGACCGCGCCCAGCGCCTCCCGGCGCGCGGCGCCCGCGGGCTCGCCGCGGAAGCGGCGGCCGCGCAGGCGGGCGAGCGTGGCCCCGGCGAACGCGATGGTGCCGGTGCGCCCGCCCCGCGCCGGCGCCGGCTCGAGCTCGACCGCGACGACGGGCTCGCCCGACGGGGCATCCGTGTCGTCCTCGGCCGGTGCGATGACCGTGACCGTGCGATCCGGGTGCGCGGCCATCGTGTCGAGCGCGGCGTCGCGCGCCAGCGGCACGAGGTCGACCTCGACGAGCTGGAGCGGCAGGGTCTCGTCGAGTCGCGCGAGCGCGAGCAGGTCCTCGACGAGTCCGCCCATGCGGATCGCCTCCTTCTCGATGCGATCCATCGCCTGCCCGACCTCTTCGGGCGACTGGAGGGCGCCCATCCGGTACAGCTCGGCGTAGCCGCGGACCGAGACGAGCGGGGTGCGCAGCTCGTGCGACGCGTCGCCGACGAAGCGGCGCATCTGGTCGATCGTGCGCGCGCGGTCGCGGAACGCCCGGTCGATGCGGTTCAGCATCAGGTTGAGCGAGCGGTTGAGCCGCCCGACCTCGGTGTTCGGCGTCGCGCCGCTCAGCCGCTGGCCGAAGTCGCCGTCCGCGATGGCCGCGGCGGTGCGCTCGACCTCGCGCAGCGGGCCGAACGTCGAGGTCACCATCATCCGGGTGAGCAGGGCGCCGACGAGGATGACCCCGAAGCCGAAGCCCAGGAAGATCGTGAGGTAGGCGGCCAGCAGGCGCTCGCTGTCCGCGGTCGAGACCGCGATGAGCACGGGCACGTAGCCGCCGTGCGAATCGACCGCGATGAGCGCGACCGCGCGGAACGTGGCATGCCCCGACTCGTCCGGCAGTTCGAAGACCGCGTACCTGCCCGCGTTCAGCTGGTAGACGGACACCGGACGGAGCTCGGACGGGTACTCGGGCTGCTCCTCCTGGGGCACGCCCTCCCAGTTGTTCCGCACGTACTGGCCGTCGGAGTCGTAGAGCGCGATGAAGACGCTGTCATCGGGCGTGAAGGTGCTGCCGTCGAGGTCGACGTCGCCCACCTCGCCCCGGCGGTCCTCGAAGTACTTGTCGAGGTTGCCGCCCGCGATCGCGCGCAGCTTGGTCGCCATCTGGTCCTCGAGGTACGAGCGCAGCATCCACGCCGTCCCGATGCCCGAGACGAGCAGGCCGACCGTCAGCATGAGCACCGTGACGCCGGTGATCTTGGTGCGGAGCGAGATCGCGTTCCATCGCTCGGTCATCGTCTGGTGCATGGCTGGGCGAGTCTACGGATCATCCCTGAGCCGGTCCTGTGCCCCGGCCGGGCTAACCCTTGGAACTCTTCAGCATGTAGCCGAAGCCGCGTTTGGTCTGGATCAACGGCTCCGCCGAGTGCTGGTCGAGCTTTCGTCGCAGGTAGGAGATGTAGCTCTCCACGATGCCCGCGTCGCCGTTGAAGTCGTACTCCCAGACGTGGTCGAGGATCTGCGCCTTCGACAGCACGCGGTTCGGGTTCAGCATGAGATAGCGCAGCAGCTTGAACTCGGTCGGGGAGAGCTCGACCGGCACGTCGCCCACGAGCACCTCGTGCGTGTCCTGGTCCATGGTGAGCTCGCCGGTGCGGATGACCGCGTCCTCCTCGGCGTGCATGGTGCGCCGGAGGATCGCCTTGATGCGCGCGACGATCTCGTCGAGGCTGAACGGCTTGGTGACGTAGTCGTCGCCGCCGACCGTGAGGCCCGTGATCTTGTCCTCGGTGTCGTCCTTCGCCGTGAGGAAGAGGATCGGCGCGGTGTATCCGGCCGAGCGGAGCCGCTTGGTCACGCTGAAGCCGTTCATGTCGGGCAGCATGACGTCGAGGATGATCAGGTCCGGTTCCTCCTCGAGGACCGCGGAGATGGTCTGCGCGCCGTTCCCGACGGCACGGACGGCGAAGCCGGCGAAGCGGAGGCTCGTGGTGAGCAGGTCGCGGATGTTCGGCTCGTCGTCGACGATGAGAATGCGTGGTCCGTCGCTCATGTCGACATTCTGCTGCGGATCGGCTGCATCATCGCTGAGAAATGGTCGAGTGTCCGCTTTCCGTCAGTTTCGCGCGACCTGGGCGCGAGCGGAGTCGACGCGCGGTCAGGGGGAGATGCGCAGGCAGCAGCCGCCCGCTCCGGGGTCGGCGTGCACGCGCTCGGCGGTGTCCCCGACCTCGTCGGCCATGGCCCCCACGAGCGAGTGGTTCAGTGCGCACACGACCCCCGGATGCTCCTGCGCGAGCCGGTGGAACGGGCACGTGCCGAGCACGGTGTCGTCGCCGGCCGTGCGGGGCTCGAAGCCCGATCGTGCGAGCGCGTCCGCCAGGTCGTCGGCGCCCGCCGCCAGCCGGCGGCCCGCTCGGCTCGCGGCGTCGTGGAGGGCGGCCTTGGGCGAGGCGCCCGCCGCCGCGTGCTCGATGGCCTCCGCCATGACGCTGCCCGCGAGGGCGTAGAGCCGGCCCGGCACGCTCAGCGCGAACTCCGCGTCGCCGCGGCGGTAGACCTTCGCAGGACGGCCCGCGCCCGGTCCCGACCGGCCGTTGAGCCTGCGGAACTCGACCGCGAGCAGGCCCGCGTTCGCGAGGCGCTCGAGGTGGAAGGCTGCGGTCGAGCGCGCCAGGCCGAGTTCGCCGGCCACGACCTCGCGGGTCGCGCCGTCGTCGTGCTCGACGACCACGGCGTAGACCCGGCGCCGGAGCGGGTCGGCGAGCAGGGCCGCGGCCGGCCAGAGCCCGTCGCCCGCGCCTCCGCCATCGGATGCCATGGCCCCGACCATACTCTAAAAACAGGATCGATTGACAGAATTGGGGCGGCGACCTAGCGTCGACCTCATCGGACGTCGAGTGCCCGCCCCGGCGGGCGCCGACGCGGAGGAGGTGCGGGATGAGCCAGGAAGCGACCCCGGTCGTCGTGCCCTTGCACGCCGTCACCGACGACGAGGAGGCGGGCCTGCGTCCAGGCCTTCGCGCCGGCCTCCGGTCGGGTCATCCTGCCGTCGATCGCGACCGCGCGCGCGCCGCCGTCGGCGACCTGCTCGCCGCCCTCGGCCAGGATCTCTCCTCTCCGCACCTCGCGGACACGCCGCGGCGCGCGGCCGACGCGCTCATCGAACTGCTCACGCCCGAGCCGTTCCAGGCCACGACCTTCCCGAACGAGGAGGGCTACGACGACCTCGTCGTCGTAGCCGGCATCCCGTTCCACTCGCTCTGCGAGCACCACCTGCTGCCGTTCCGCGGCGTGGCGCACGTCGGCTACGTGCCCGGCGACCGCCTCGTCGGGCTGTCGAAGCTCGCCCGGATCGTCGAGCAGGCCGCTCGCGCGCTCCAGGTGCAGGAGCGGATGACCCGCCAGATCGCGGACTGGATGGAGCGGGAGCTCGCGCCGCGCGGCGCCGGCGTCGTGCTCGAGGCCGAGCACCTCTGCATGTCGCTGCGCGGGCCGCGCATCGCCGGCGGCACGACCACGACCAGGAGCCTCACCGGGCTCCTCCGAGACGATCCGAGGATGCGCCGCGAGTTCGAGTCCCGCTGCGCCGGGCGGGGAACGGGGCAGGGGTCATGAGCGAGGGCGGGATCGTCATCGTCGGGGGCGGCCTCGCGGGAGCGCGGGTCGCCGAGGGGGCGCGCGCGGCCGGGTACGACGGACCCGTGCGGATCGTCGCGGCCGAGGACGCGATGCCGTACATCCGGCCGCCGCTGTCGAAGGAGTTCCTCGCGGGCACCGGTTCCCGCGACGACCTCGACGTGCATCCCGCCGAGTGGTACGCCGAGCAGCGGGTCGAGGTGCTCCGGGGCGTCCGTGCGACCGGGCTCGACGTGCGCGCGCATCGGGTGCGACTCGACGACGGGCGCGATCTGGCCTGGGACCGGCTGCTGCTGGCGACCGGTTCGACCCCGCGGCGGTGGCCGGGTGCCGGCGCCGACCTCGAGGGCGTGCACCTGCTGCGCACCATCGGCGACTCGCTCGCGCTCCGCGCGCTGTTCGAGCCCGGCGGTCGGTCCATCGTGCTCATCGGCGCGGGCTGGATCGGACTCGAGGTCGCGGCCGCGGCGCGCGGGTACGGCAACGAGGTCACGGTGGTCGCGCCCGAGGCCGTGCCGCTCGAGGCCGCGATCGGACCCGCGGCGGGCGAGGTGTTCGCGCGGCTGCACCGCGACGACGGCGTCGACCTGCGCCTGTCGACGAAGGTCGCGGGCATCGCGGGCGAGGAGGGCCGCGCGATCGGCGTCGCCCTCGAGGGCGGCGAGGTCGTGCCGGCCGACGCGGTGATCGTCGGCATCGGGGCCGTCCCGATCACCGGGCTCGCCGAGGCGGCCGGCATCGAGGTCGGGAACGGGATCACGACGGATGCCGGCTTCCGCACGAGCGAGCCGGACACCTACGCCGCAGGCGACGTCGCGAACGTGTACCAGCCGTTCCTCGGCGCGCACCTGCGCACCGAGCACTGGGCGACCGCCGAGCACCACGGGCTCGCGGCGGGCCGCTCGATCGCGGGCGAGGCGGTCGAGTTCGACGAGCCGCCCTACTTCTACACCGACCAGTACGATCTGGGCATGGAGTTCTCGGGCTACGGGCCGCTCATGACGGGGGTGCAGCCGGTCTTCCGCGGCGACGTGCCCGGCCGCGAGTTCATCGCGTTCTGGGTCGCGGACGAGCGCGTCGTCGCGGGCATGAACGTGAACGTCTGGGACGTCAACGAGCAGGTGCAGCAGCTCATCTCGTCGCGCGTGCGCGTCGACGCCGCCCGGCTCGTCGACCCGGGCGTGCCGCTCGAGGCTCTGCTCGCCGGGGCCGGCGCATGACGCGCCGCGCCGGAGCGGCGGAGTGAGCGGGCCGCTCGGCTGGGTCGAGCCCGAGTTCGCACACCCCGTCCGCCGCATCGCGGGGCGCGCCGTTGACTTCCGGCGCTCGATCGCCGTGATGGCGGTCGTCAACCGCACGCCGGACTCGTTCTACGACCGCGGCGCGACCTTCGGCCTCGACGCGGCCGTCGCCGCCGGCCGGCGCGCCATCGAGCAGGGCGCGGCCTGGATCGACATCGGCGGCGCGAAGTTCGGACCCGGTCCCGCGATCCCGGTCGCCGACGAGATCGACCGCGTCGTACCCGTGGTCGCGGCGCTCGCGGGCGCCGGCGCCGCCCTCTCGGTCGACACGTTCCACGCGGAGGTCGCCGCCGCGGCGATCGCCGCCGGCGCCGACGTGATCAACGACACCACGGGCGTGCACGACCCCGCGCTCGCGGAGGTCGTCGGGGCATCCGACGCGACGCTCGTCATCACGCACAGCCGCGCCGAGCCCCGCCGGTGGTTCCCCCGCCCGCAGTACGACGACGTGGTGTCCGAGATCGCCGCCTTCCTGGAGGAGCGCACCGCGCTCGCCGTCGCGCACGGCGTGCCCGAGGAACGGATCGTGCTCGACCCCGGGCACGACCTCAACAAGAACACGCTCCACAGCCTCGAGCTCACGAGGCGGTTCGGCGAGCTCACGCGCCTCGGGTTCCCGCTCGTCGCGGCGGTCTCGAACAAGGACTTCATCGGCGAGGCGCTCGACCGGCCCCGCGAGGGGCGGCTGGCCGGCTCGCTCGCGGCGGCCGTCTTCTGCGTCGCCCAGGGCGCCCGCATCCTGCGGATGCACAACGTCGTCGAGTCGGTCGACGCGGCGCGGACGGTCGAGGCGATCCTCGGATGGCGCGAGCCCGCGTTCCTCCGGCACAACATGGTCGACGGGCCGAACGAGGAGCCGTGAGCACGCCGACCCGCGAGGACCTGCTCGACGCGTACGCGATCGGCGACCGGGGCACGCCGCGGGTGCGGATGAACCTCGTCGCGAGCCTGGACGGCGCCGTCACGATCGACGGGCGGAGCGGCGGCCTCGGCGACGAGGCCGACCGGCTCGCGATGGGCGTGCTGCGCGCGCTCGCCGACGTCGTCCTGGTCGGCGCCGGGACGATCCGCACCGAGGGGTACGGCGGCGTGCGCGTCGGTCGCGAGGGCGTGGCCTGGCGACGCGAGCACGGCCTGCCCGACCAGCCGCGGATCGCGGCGGTCTCCTCGGCGCTCGACCTGCCCGCGGGGCATCCGTTCTTCACGGAGGCCGTGACCCGGCCGATCGTCGTGACCCACGCGGCGTCGCCCGCGGACCGGAGGGCCGACCTGGCCGCCGTCGCAGACGTGCTCGTGTGCGGCGACCACGAGGTCGACCCGGCCGCGATGCTCGGCGCGTTCGCCGCGGCTGGCCTGCCGCAGGTGCTCTGCGAGGGCGGTCCGCACCTGTTCGGCGCGCTCCTCGGCGCCGACGTCGTCGACGAGCTGTGCCTCAGCCTCAGCCCGACGCTCGTCGGCGGCGACGCCGGCCGTATCGTGCGCGGCGCGCCGGAGGCGCAGCGGCGGATGCGGCTCGTGCACGCGATCCCGGCCGGCGACCTGCTGCTCCTGCGGTACGCGCGGCGCTGAGGCGCGGCGCGCGCTGCCCGCGCGGGCGCGCCCGGCCCGCGCGGCCCGCGCCGCCTTGCGGGAGTCGGTCCGGCGCCGGCCGGGCCAGGCTACGCGGCCGCGTCCAGCGTGTGCGCGTCGAGGATCGTGTAGCTGTACCCCTGCTCGGCGAGGAACCGCTGCCGGTTCTGCGCGAAGTCCTGGTCGACCGTGTCGCGCGCGACGAGCGTGTAGAAGTTCGCGGGCAGGCCCGACTGCTTCGGGCGCAGGAGCCGCCCGAGGCGCTGGGCCTCCTCCTGGCGCGATCCGAACGACCCGGAGACCTGGATCGCGACCGTCGCCTCGGGCAGGTCGACCGAGAAGTTCGCGACCTTCGAGACGACGAGCACCTTGGTCGTGCCGTCCCGGAACGCCTGGAACAGCCGCTCGCGCTCGTCGACCGGCGTCGAGCCGGTGAGCTGCGGGGCGTCGAGCGCCTCGGCGAGCTCGTCGATCTGGTCGAGGTACTGGCCGATCACGAGGATCCGCTCGCCCTGGTGCCGCGCGACGAGCTGGCGGACCACGTCGAGCTTCGCGGGCGCGGTCGCCGCGAGCCGGTACCGCTCGTCGTCGGCGGATGCCGCGTACGCGAGCCGCTCGGACTGGGGCAGGTCGATCCGCACCTCGTAGCAGGCCGCGGGCGAGATGAAGCCCTGCGCCTCGATCTCCTTCCACGGCGCGTCGAACCGCTTGGGCCCGATGAGCGAGAAGACGTCGCCCTCGCGTCCGTCCTCGCGGACGAGCGTCGCGGTGAGTCCGAGCCGGCGCCGGGCCTGGAGCTCGGCGGTGAGCTTGAAGACGGGCGCGGGCAGCAGGTGCACCTCGTCGTACACGATGAGGCCCCAGTCCAGCGCGTCGAGGAGCGCGAGGTGCGCGTACTCGCCCTTCCGCTTCGCGGTGAGGATCTGGTAGGTCGCGATCGTGACCGGCTTGACCTCCTTCACCTGCCCCGAGTACTCGCCGATCTCCTCGGCCGTGAGGCTCGTGCGGCGGAGCAGTTCGTCGCGCCACTGCCGGGCCGAGACCGTGTTGGTCACGAGGATCAGCGTGGTGGTCTTCGCCGTCGCCATGGCCCCGGCGCCGACAAGCGTCTTGCCGGCCCCGCAGGGCAGCACGACGACGCCCGACCCGCCGTCGAAGAAGTTGTCGACGGCCTTCTGCTGGTAGTCCCGCAGGTGCCAGCCCGACTCGTCGAGGTCGATCGGATGCGGCGTGCCGGGCGTGTACCCGGCGAGGTCCTCGGCCGGCCACCCGAGCTTCACGAGCTCCTGCTTGAGGGCGCCGCGCGCCCAGGGCGCGACGAGGAAGCTCTCATCGTCGATGCGCTCGCCGAGCAGCGGTGCGATGCGCTTGGCGCCGGCGACCTCGGTCAGCACCGCGATGTCGGAGCTCTGCAGCCGCAGGACGCCTTCGTCGGTGCGGTCGATCACGAGCCGGCCGTAGCGGGCGACCGTCTCGCGCATGTCGACCGACACGGTCTGCGGCACCGGGAACTTCGCGTACCGCTCGAGCGTGCCGAGCATGTCCTCCGCGGTGTGCCCCGCGGCGCGCGCATTCCACAGCCCGAGGCGCGTGATGCGGTACGTGTGGATGTGCTCGGGGGCGCGCTCGAGCTCGGCGAAGATCGCGAGATCGTGGCGTGCATCCTCTGCGAGCGGGTTCGCGACTTCGAGCAGGACCGTTCGGTCGCTCTGCACGATGAGGGGGCCGTCTGACATAGCCGACCAGTCTACGCCCGTTGCGTGAACCCTTCGGCAGCGCGATCGGATCGCTGGAGCGCGCTCGGGCTCACTCGTCGGGGGCGGGCCCGACGCCCGCGATCGCCGACAGCGGCAGCGTGCGCTCGATGTCGCTCTTACGGTCGCGCGCGCGAAGTCGGCCGTTCGCGACGCTCGCGGGGGCGAGCAGGTAGTCGGCGGTCTGCCCGCCGGGCATCCGCACGGTCACCGTGAGCGTCTCCTTGGCGCGCGCCGCAGCCTCGAGCTGTCGGGCGAGCCACGCGAGCTCGGTCCCGGGCCCCTCGTCCTCCGTCAGCACGCGGTCGAGCATCTCCTCCGTCGGGTCGACCCGCGGCGGGACCGCGGGCGTGGCCGCGAGGTGATGCCGGTTCAGCCGGATGATCTGCCCGGAGGGATCCTCGGCCGCGACCGGGTACTTCGCGTCGGAGAGCGCCCAGAACACGACGTCCGGCGGGAACCGCGAGTGCAGGTGCTCGTCGTCGGCGCGGCGCAGCGCGAGCGACGTGAGCGACTGGTCGACCTCGATCGTGTGCAGGAGCGCCGAGTCGGCGGAGCGCACGATCGCGCGCGCGGGCGTCGCCGATGCGGGCGCGGTCGACACGCGCACCGCGCCGAAGCGCCGGGACGCCTCCGACAGCAGGTACTCGAGCGGCTGGGGGATCCCCGTGAGGGAGATCGAGCCCAGGAACTCGCGCAGCGCGGCGGCGGACTCGCCCGCGGCGAGTGCCCGGTTCACGGATGCCGCGCTCACGCGGTAGCTCGATGCGAGGTCGCGCCCTTCGACGTCCGCGAATGCGCGCAGCCGGGCGTCGATCGAGGGCTCGAGCGGGCCTGGCGCGACGATCGAGAGGTCGTGCTGGAGGTAGACCCGGTCGACCTGGCGCGGGAAGTGCGCCGAGAGCTGCGCGGACGCGGCGCCGACGTCGCCCGCGAGCACGAGCCGGGTCGCTTCGATCGGCTCGCCGGACACGGCGAGCCCGAGCGCCTCGGCCTCGCCGACGAGTCGATCCAGGCCCTCCTCGAGCCAGCGGCCGCCCGCGGGGTACAGCCACGTGACGTCGTCCCGCAGGGCCGCGGCCGACAGGGTCTCGCTGCGGCGGCCGACGAGCTCGCGGAGCGTCGGCGGGATCCGCTCGCGCCACTGCTCGGCGAGCAGGCGCCACCGGGCCTCGGCGCCATCGAGCGCCCATTCGGCGCCGTGGTCGGATTCGAGCCAGTAGGCGCCGTCGCGGATGACGAGCCCGGCCTCGACGGCACGGTGCACGAGCGGGGGCACCTCCTCGAGCGGGAGTCCGGTCGCCTCGGCGATGCGCTTGGAGTCGGGGAGCGAGAGTCCGCCCTTGGCGAGCTCGCGCGCGGGCTGGATGCCCAGCGCCGAGATGAGCTCGGCGGTCGCGGCGATCGTCGCGTACGCGGCCTCGGCGGCACGCCGTGCGAGGAGCGTGTGGTCGACGCCGTCGACCGGTTCGAGCACGGGCGGCGGGAGCGCGACAAGCTGGTCGAGCGAGGGGAGGTCGTGCGCGAGTCGGGGCAGGATGCGCGCGGCCACCGCGGTCGGCACGTGGACGCGGCCGTCGCCGTCCGCCTCGCCGTCGTCGACGACGACGAGCAGGCGGTCGACGAGGTCGGTGAGCAGGGCGGCGTGCGCGGCGACCAGCCGATCGGATGCCCCGAGCCGGGCGAGCTCGGATGCGACGCCCTGCACGGTGAGCCTGGCGCCGTTCGAGGCCTCGGACGCGGCCGCGAGGACCGCGAGGTGCGGCCGGTCGAGCCGGCTCAGCGCCTGGTCGACGGAGTCGGGGGTGAGCAGCGCCTCGGCGAGGTCGAAGAGGTCCTTGACGCTCGTGCGGTCGAACTCGCGAGTCGAGAGCGCGGTCGCGAGCGCGCCACGTCGAAGGGTGCGGAGTCTCGCGGCGAGCTCGAGCATGGCCGTCAGGCGGTGTTCCGTCGGCCCTCGCGGGACCGGCGGACTCCGTTGACGATGAGCAGCACGATGAGGAGCACGAAGCCGATGGGCAGGCCGATCAGCGGGAGGACGAGGATGATCGGCCAGACACCCTGGCTGAACCCGTCGTCCGCCCCGACGCCGGCGAGCGTGGCGATCATGATCGCCAGGAACGCCAGGATCGACAGCCCGACGATCGCCGCGACCATGTACGCGAGAACGCGTTCTGCGCGGGTGTCGGAGATGCTTCGCTCGGGGGCCACGATCCAAGACTATTGCAGGCCGCCGACGCGTGGCTCCCCGAACCGTAGACTGGGGTGCGGCCGAGCGCGCCCGTCCGGCGCGCCCACGAGACGAGCGAGGTTCCCGAGATGCCGACCGGCAAGGTCAAGTTCTACAGCGAGGAGAAGGGCTTCGGCTTCATCGCGACGGATGACGGCGAGGAGGTCTTCCTGCACGCGTCGGCCCTGCCGACCGGCACCGTCGCCAAGCCGGGGATGCGGCTCGAGTTCGGCATCGCCGACGGCCGGCGCGGCCCGCAGGCGCTCTCGGTCCGCGTCATCGACCAGAAGCCCAGCCTCGCGAAGCTGAACCGGCGCTCGCCCGACGACATGGCGAAGGTCGTCGAGGACCTCATCTCCTGGCTCGACAACGCCGGCAACGACCTGAAGAAGGGTCGGTATCCCGACAAGGCGCGCGGCCACCAGGTCGCCGAGCTCCTGCGCAGGGTGGCGGACGAGCTGGATGCCTGAGCCGACGGAGGATCTCGCGATCTCGGAGCCCGAAGCGGCCGAGCCCGTCCAGGCTGCTCAGACGGCTCAGACGGCTGAGACGGTCGAGCCTGTCGAGGCTGCTCAGACGGTCGAGCCGGTCGAGGCTGCCCAGACGGTCGAGACGGCTGAGACGGTCGCAGAGACCGATGCGCCCGAGCCGGTCGCGGAGCCCGAGCCGGTCGAGCCGCCCGTGGCCGACGACGTGCTCCTCGCGTCGGTCGCGCTGGCCCAGCGCGCCCTGCTCGAGACGACGACGCCCGAGTCGGTCGGCAGCGTCATCGGCCACATCGTCGAGGACCACCACGTCCTCACGCTGCACTTCGCGGCCGACCTGCCTGGCTATCCCGGCTGGCACTGGAGCGTCACGCTCACGCGCGTCGAGGGCGCCGAGCCGACCGTGCTCGAGACCGAGCTGATGCCCGGCGACCGCGCGCTGCTCGCGCCCGAGTGGATCCCGTGGTCGGATCGGCTGGCCGAGTACCGTGCCGCGCAGGCGGCAGCAGCTGTCGCCGCGGCGGCGGCGGGCGAGCCGGTCGACGACGAGCTCGACCCCGACGACGAGCACGCCGACTACGAGGACGACGAGCTCGGCGACGACGACGACCTCGGAGACGGCGAGTACAGCGACGAGGAGTTCGGCGACGAGGACCTGGGCGACGACCCGGCGAGCGACGAGGACTTCGACGGCGACGGGTTCGACGTCTACGACGGCATCGACATCGACGCGCTCGGCGAGGCCGAGGCGGACGCCGGGGCCGAGGACGAGGCCGAGCGCGAACCCGAGCCCGAGGCAGACGCGGACGCCGCGGCGGCCGAGCCTCAGGCCGAGGCATCCTCCGACGACGACTGAGACCGGGCGCCGGTCGACCGGCGCACCTGCACGACCGCGAGCCCGGCCACGCCGAGCCCGAGGCCGATCCACGCTGTCGCGGTGAGCCATCCGAGGCCGGCCTGCGCGAGCGCGTCGCCGAACGCGAGGCACGCGACGAGCACGAGCAGCCACCCGAGGGTGCCGGCCGCGAGGGCCTTCCTGGCGTCCGCGCGGGCGGGCGCCGGATCGGGCCGGCGCTCGTCCTCGCGGAGCCAGAACCGCACGGTCAGGCCTGGTGCTCGAGCACGTAGTCGATCGACGCCGTGAGGGCGCGCACGTCGTCCGGCTCGATCGCGGTGAACGTCGCGACGCGGAGCTGGTTGCGGCCGAGCTTGCGGTACGGCTCGGTGTCGACGATCCCGTTCTCGCGGAGCGTCTTCGCGATCGCGGCGGCATCCGTCGACTCGTCGAAGTCGATCGTGACGACCACCTGCGAGCGGTGCGCGGGGTCGGCGACGAACGGCGTCGCGACGGGCGACGCCTCGGCCCAGTCGTAGAGCACCGACGAGCTCTCGCGCGTGCGCGCGTCGGCCCACGCGAGGCCGCCCGACTGATTCATCCACTCGACCTGGTTCTCCATCAGCAGGAGCGTCGAGATCGCGGGCGTGTTCAGCGTCTGCTCGAGACGCGAGTTGTCGATCGCGTTCTTGAGCGAGAGGAACTCGGGGATGTACCGTCCGCTCGCGGCGAGCCGTTCGATGCGCTCGATCGCCGCGGGCGAGAGCAGCGCGAACCACAGGCCGCCGTCCGAGGCGAAGTTCTTCTGCGGGGCGAAGTAGTAGGCGTCGTACTCGGACGCGTCGACCGCGACGCCGCCCGCGGCGCTCGTCGCGTCGATCACGGTCAGCGCGCCCTCGTCGCCGGCGACGCGCCGCACGGGGGCCATGACGCCCGTGGAGGTCTCGTTGTGCGGCCAGGCGTAGACGTCGACGCCCGCGACGGCCTCGGGCTCGCTGCGCGTGCCGGGCGCGGCCTGACGCACGTCGGGGGCCTCGAGCCAGGGCGCGGCGGCCGCACCGGCGAACTTCGCGCCGAACTCGCCGAAGGTGCACAGCTGGGCCCGGCGATCGATGAGGCCGACGGCCGCGGCGTCCCAGAAGGCGGTCGATCCGCCGTTGCCCAGGACGACCTCGTAGCCGTCGGGGAGCGAGAAGAGCTCGGCCAGGCCGCTGCGGACGCGGCCGACGAGCTGCTTGACCGGCGCCTGCCGGTGCGAGGTGCCGAGGATCCGGGGGCCGACCTCGGCGAGGTGCGCGACCTGCTCGGCCCGGACCTTCGACGGACCGCAGCCGAATCGGCCGTCGGCGGGCAGGAGGTCGCTGGGGATCACGAGGTTCGGCATGGGGGCGATTCTAGTCGCGGTGCGCGCCCGGGCCGTGGCATGTGACAGGTAGGCTGGGCGGGGTTGAAACGGAGGCACGGGTGACGGATCTCATCGATACGACGGAGATGTATCTCCGCACGATCCTTGATCTCGAGGAGGAGGACATCGTCCCCCTCCGCGCGCGGATCTCCGAGCGCCTCGGGCACTCGGGGCCGACCGTCTCGCAGACCATCGCCCGTATGGAGCGCGACGGGCTCGTCGTCGTCTCCGGCGACCGCCACCTCGAGCTCACGACGGCCGGCCGCGCGAAGGCCGTGCACGTCATGCGCAAGCACCGGCTCGCCGAGCGCCTGCTCGCCGACGTGATCGGACTCGACTGGGAGTTCGTGCACGACGAGGCCTGCCGCTGGGAGCACGTCATGAGCGAGCAGGTCGAGCGGCGCCTCATCGAGCTGCTCGGGCACCCCACCGAGTCGCCCTACGGCAACCCGATCCCCGGCCTCGAGGAGCTCGGCCTCCCGCCGGCGGAGCGGTTCATGGCGGGCGTCCGGAACGTCGTCGACGCGGTCGCGGGGCAGGATGCGCCGGTCCGCGGCGTCGTCCGCCGCCTGGGCGAGCCCGTGCAGTTCGACCCCGAGTTGCTCGCGCAGCTCAAGGCGGCCGGCATCATGCCCGGGGCATCCGCGGAGTTCCGCCGGACCGGCGCGCTCGTGACGGTCGCGGCGGACGGTGCGGCCGAGGCGCTCGAGCTGCCGAACGAGGTCGCGGCGCACCTCTTCATCAGCGTCTGACCGCCTGACGAATCCGGCCGACGGCGACGGCGTGCGCGCGGTCCGCCGCGCCGGCTTCGTTATCTGGATGTGACAATCGACGACTCTTCACGTATCGTCGGTCCAGTCGTTCGGCTCAAGCCGGTCGTTCGACCGAGATCGAGACGCCCCCTTTCCCGGGGTCCACCGCTTGATCGGGACTCCGATGAGCGTCGACCCGGGCGCGCAGGTGGGGCGGCATCCGTGCCGCGGCGCGGAGGTAACCTCTTGGCTCGTTCCACCCGACGTCGCTCCGCCGACGCCCCTGCTCTGCGCACGCCCGCCGCACCCACGGCACCGGCGTCGCCCGCGCCGGTCCGAACGCCGTCTGCACGCCGCCTGCGGCGCAGCGGCGTGAAGAACGTCGGCGTCATGGCGATCGCGCTCGGGCTGGTCGGCACCATCGCGATCCCCGCCTACGCGGTCGCGCCCGACAGCATCGGCCCGCACTTCGCCTCCTCCGACGAGGCGAAGCTCACGCGTGCCGGCGCGCAGTCCGTCGAGGTCGACGGCGACGTGGTCGCCGCGGCGGCGACGAAGGACTCGTTCGCCGTGACCACGGGCGAGGAGATCCGGGCGGCCGCCGCAGCCGAGGCCGCCGCCGCGGCCGCGCGTGCCGCCGCCGAGGCGCAGATGGCCTCGTACGCGGCCTCGAACAGCGGCCCGAGCGTCTCGGACCTGCTGGCGAACCCGCCGTACCCGAACTTCGACCTCGCGAGCGTCTACGGCGTCGCGACCCAGTACATCGGCACCCCGTACGTCTACGGCGGCGCGTCGCCCGCGGGCTTCGACTGCTCGGGCTTCGTCATGTACGTCTACGCGCAGTTCGGCATCGGCATGCCGCACTCGTCGGCGGGGCAGGGCGCGATGGGCACCCGGATCTCGGAGGCCGACGCGGTCCCCGGCGACCTCGTGATCATGAGCGGCCACGACGGCTTCTACGCGGGCAACGGGATGATCCTGCACGCGCCGTACGAGGGGGCATCCGTGCGCGTCCAGCCCATCTGGACGAGCGACTACTACATCGTGCGCATCGGCATCTGAGTGTGAACATCGCGTAACGCACGCGGAAAACGGCGCGCCGGGGGGTTCCGGTGCGCCGTTTCCGGCTTAACCTGTTGGAACGATCCGCATCGGGGTGATGGACGGAGGCGGGGCATGGCCGGGGCACGAGGCATCCATTCCGCGGATGCGCGCGCGCTCTACGACCAGCGCCGCAGCAGTCGTCTGCTCCATCACCGCGCGCACAGCCGACGGGCATTGCCTTCACGAGGGCAGTGCCCGTTCTTCGTCTCCGGCGACGCGCGACCCCCGCGGAGCGTGGTCCCGTTCACGCGGCTGGAAGCCATCCAGCACCGATCGAAAGGCACTCCATGCGAACCCTGGTCCTCAATGCCGGGTACGAGCCGCTCGCGGTGGTCTCGTTCAAGCGTGCGCTCCTCCTCGTCATGCACGAGAAGGCGACCGTCGTCCTGAGCGACGTCGACCACCCCGTCCTCGGCACGGCCGGCACCTGGGAACGGCCCAGCGTGATCGTGCTCACCCGGTACGTCCGCCCGCCCGTGATGCAGCACGTCCCGGTCAGCCGTCGCGGCGTGCTCCGCCGCGACGAGCACCGCTGCGCCTACTGCGCCAAGCACGCCGCCACGATCGACCACGTCATGCCGCGCTCGCGCGGCGGCCGCGACACCTGGGAGAACCTGGTCGCGTGCTGCCTGCGCTGCAACAACGCGAAGGGCGACCACACGCCCGCCGAGATGGGCTGGGAACTGCGGACCACGCCCCGGATGCCCCATGGCCGGACCTGGGTCGTGCGCGGGTTCGAGCGACCGCTGCCGCAGTGGGACGAATACCTGCAGGCGGCGTGAGCGCTCCCACGGCTCCGTGACAATCGCGGATCGGTGCCCTATGGTGGGACGAGCCTCCGGAACCGAAACCCGCCGGAGGCGGCAACGAAACCCCGCGTCGCACTGCACCGCGCCGCGGCCCGTCCCCCGGAGGTGCAGTCGTTGACCGCTGACGACCAGATCGGTGCCCAGCCGAGCCGACGCGATGCGCGCCGGGCCGAGCAGGCACCCCGGGGGCGACGCGCGGCTGCGACCAAGAACTCCGGGCCCAAGCCGTCGGCGAAGATGAGCCGGTTCGGTCGCGTCGAGCGCCCGGCGCCGACCGAGCAGGCCGGGCGTCGCTCGGCTGCACCGGCCGCCGCGCCCGCGCCGCAGCCGGTCAGGGTCCCCTCGACCGTCCGCCGCACGGGCCCGCTGCGCGTGTTCGCGACCGTCCTCGTGGTCCCCGCGATCATCGGCACCGTCGCACTGCCCGCCTATGCACTCGTGCCGGGCGTCGACGGGTTCGGCACGTCGAGCCTGTTCCGCGACGCCGTGACCGGCGCCCAGCAGATCGACGTGTCCGCGCTCGCGAGCAAGGGCCCCGTGTCCTCCGACGCCTACTCGGTCACGACCAAGGCCGAGATCGACCGCCTCGCGGCGGAGGCCGAGCGGTCGTCGTGGTCCGGCCTGGCCAACCGTGCCGGGGCGTTCTACACGCCCGCGCAGCAGGCCGAGGGCGACGACTACCCGTGGTGGGACCAGACGCCCGACGACTACGGCGGGGGGCTCTCGCCGCTGCGCTACTACTTCCGCGAGTGCGTCGATTTCGTCGCGTGGCGGATGAACCGCGACGCGGGCGTGACGAGCGCGCCGTGGAAGTGGGACTGGGGCAACCTGGCCTCGGGCAGCGCCTACGCGTGGGCCGACCAGTGGGTCGCGCACGGCTGGGCGACGAGCAGCACGCCCATCGTCGGGTCGGTCGCGTGGTTCCCGTACAACCACGTGGCGTACGTGCAGTCGGTCAACGACAACGGCACGGTCACGATCGAGGAATACAACTGGAACAGCGATCACTCGTACCACGTGCGGACGATCGACGCCGGCTCGGCGCTGTACCTCTACCCCCCGGTCTGACCCCCCACTACTCCCGCGCGAGGCATCCCGGCGCCGGCGTCGCGATCGTCTCGACCACGCCGACCGGCACGCCCGAGGCATCCAGCTCGAAGACCGCGATCGAATCGCTCTGCTGGTCCGCGACGAGCAGGAACCGCTCGTCGTGGGTGAGTTCGAGGTCGCGCGGATGCCGCCCGCCGGTCGGCAGCGTCGCGAGATGCTCGAGGTCGCCGTCGCCGCCGAGCCGGAGCACCTGGACGGCGTCGAGTGCGCGGTCGCCGATGAGCACCGTGCCCGCGCGCGTCATCCGGATCGCGGACGCGCCGAGCTCGGATGCCACGGGCGCCCCGATCGCCGTCCACGAGCGTTCGAGGCCCGTGACGAGGTCGACGACGCTCGCCGTCCGGTCGAGTTCGTTCGCGACGACCGCGACGTCGCCCGCGACGACGAGGTGACGCGGGCCCGACCCGGCGCGGAGCCGGATGTCGTCGCGCTCGTCGTGCGCGAGGTGCGGCGCCCCCTCGGCGTCGAGAACGACCCGGACGACCCGGATGCGGTCGGCCCCGAGGTCGGGCACGAGATGGCGCCCGCGCGCGGGGTCCGGCACCACCTGGTGGGGGTGCGGCGCGAGCTGGCGGTCGCGCCGCGGGCCGTCGCCGGCGAAGTCGACGGATGCCACGCGCTCGGCGGGTCCGCCCGCCGACGCGGGCGCGAGGCGATGCGCCGAGACGCGGCTCCCCGAGTAGTTCGCGACGAGCGCCAGGCCCGATCCGCGATCGACGACGACGTGGCAGGGATCCGCCGCGCCCGTGGGGGAGGGCGCGGCGAGCGGGCGCACCGCATCGCCGTCGACCGTCCACGTCGAGACGAGTCCGTCTCCGAGCTCGTGCACGATCGCGAGGACGCCGCCGGCGCCCCACGCGAGGAACATCGGGTTCGACCCGACCTCGACGGGCTCGCCCAGGGTCGCCGAGCCGTCGGGCGCGACCTCCAACGGGCGGATGCCCCGCGCCGGCGAGCCCAGCTCGCCGAGCGTGGACGCGCCCACCCAGAACCTCGTGCCCGTCGTCCGCACCGTCCACCTCATCCCGGCACGCACGCGCGCACCGGGATCCAAGGCTAACGGGGCATCCGACGGCCCGGCGCCGTCGTTCCGGCCATGGGGCCGAAGGGCGGTGCCGGGGTCGGCCGCCTACTCGTAGGCTTCGTCGACCTCGCCGTCGAGTTCGTCGTCGTCGACGGTGAGCTCCTTCGTCGTGAGCCGCGAGGCCCGCGAGAGCAGCTGCTCGACCTCGGCGACGTCGGCGGGGTCGAGCACGAGGACGATCCCCGCGCTGCCCGCGTCGAGGGTCTCGCTGATCGCCTCGAGGTCCTTCGAGGGCGTCTTGCGCGAGATGTGCCCGGCGATCGCGCCGATCCCGGCGCCCGATCCGCCGGCCACCAGCAGCGCGCCGCCGATCGCGACGGCCGGGAACAGCGCGACCGCGAGTCCGCTCGCGAGTCCGATCGCGAGCCCCTTCCGAGTGCCGTGGTGCTTGCCGGCGTCGCGCTTGGCGATCGACAGCTTCCCGTCGAGCGCGCGGTTGATCACCGCGCCGTCGAACGCCGAATGCTTGCCGGCCTCCGCGAAGCGCGCCTCGACCAGGTCGAAGTCGGCGAGCGCCTCGCCCTCGCTCGCATACTGTGCGGCTACCGCGACGTAGTGCTGATCAGCCATCCCGGACCCCCCGTCCTCCCCATCGGCTCCACTGCCGATCGCGATGTCGAACCCGCCGCGTGCGCAGCAGGTCTTGGCAGTCTAGGACGGCGAGGTGCCGGTGGTCATCCCTCGATCCGGGCGGGTTCGGGCGAAGACGACGCACGGCCGAGCGGCCCGCGCGATCCCGGTAGACTCGATGCGGTTTCCGCCTCTGTAGCTCAATGGAAGAGCAGTTCCGTCCTAAGGAAAGGGTTGGGGGTTCGAGTCCCTCCAGGGGCACCGTCCATCGGTCCCGGGCCCGTCGTCGGCACGCTCGGCGCGGACCGCCCCAGCTCCTCGGTTTGTATACCGAATCATGCAAGATCCTCCGATCCATTGCCCGCCCGCCCCTGAGTGCATACACTGAGACGGTCATCCGAGGAGGTGGGGCAATGCGCGCGAGCGACCGGGCGTACCTCACGCTGCTCGACGAGATCCAGTCCGGTGCCCTCGCGCCCGGCACGGTCGTCGCCGAGGTCGAGCAGGCCGGGCGCCTCGGGGTGAGCCGCACCCCGCTGCGGGAGGCGCTCGGGCGGCTCGTGGCCGACGGCCTCGTCGTGCAGCAGTCGCCTCGGGTCAGCGTCGTCAGCGACATCGACGCCGACGACATCCGCGAGCTCTTCGAGGTCCGGCGGGCGCTCGAGGAGACGGCGGCCCGCCTCGCGGCCGCCCGCGGCGACCGCGAGCTGTTCGCAACGCTCGCACGCGAGTTCGCCGAGACCAGCGTCGACGGGCGCGACGCGCTCGACGCGTACTACGACCTGATCGCCCGGTTCGACGCCGCGCTCGACGCATCCGTCGCCAACGACTACCTGACCGGGGCGCTCCGTGGCGTCCGCACCCACCTCGTGCGCGTGCGGCGCCTCGCGCGCGACCGGCCCGACCGGATCGCGGCCTCGGTCGCCGAGCATCGGCTCATCGCCGCCGCGATCGGCGCCGGCGACCCCGACCTGGCCGCCCACGCCACCCACGTCCACCTGCACAACGCGCTGGCGAGCGTCCTCGGGACCCTCGCCGCGCCCGCCGAAGGATCCCGCTGATGCTCTACTCCCAGGTCCCCGCAGCCGAGAAGCGCCGACTGTTCCGCGAGCGGCTCGCGTCGGGCGAGTTGCTCCGCTTCCCGGGCGCGTTCAACCCGTTGAGCGCGCGGCTGATCGAGCGCAAGGGCTTCGAGGGCGTCTACATCTCGGGTGCGGTGCTGTCGGCCGATCTCGGCCTGCCCGACATCGGCCTCACGACCCTGACCGAGGTCGCGGGGCGCGGGCAGCAGATCGCGCGGATGACCGACCTGCCGGCCCTGATCGATGCCGACACCGGGTTCGGCGAGCCGATGAACGTCGCGCGCACGATCCAGACCCTCGAGGATGCCGGCATCGCGGGCACCCACATCGAGGACCAGGTGAACCCCAAGCGCTGCGGCCACCTCGACGGCAAGGCCGTCGTCGACGAGGACACCGCGGTCAAGCGGATCCGGGCCGCGGTCGACGCGCGCCGGGACCCGAACTTCCTGATCATGGCGCGCACCGACATCCGCGCCGCGGAAGGCCTCGATGCCGCGATCGACCGCGCGAAGGCGCTCGTCGACGCGGGCGCCGACGCGATCTTCCCCGAGGCGATGCGCGACCTGGGGGAGTTCGAGGCCGTGCGCCGGGCGATCGACGTGCCGATCCTCGCCAACATGACCGAGTTCGGCAAGAGCGACCTGTTCAGCGTCGACCAGCTCCGCGACGTCGGGGTGAACATCGTGATCTGGCCGGTGTCGCTGCTGCGGATCGCGATGGGCGCCGCAGATCGCGCGCTGGACACGATCGTCTCCGAGGGGCACCTGACCTCGAAGCTCGACGAGATGCAGCACCGCGCCGACCTGTACGAGCTCGTCGACTACGAGCAGTACAACCACTTCGACCAGGACGTCTTCAACTTCCACGTCGCCCGATGACGCATCCGCCCGCCGGGCGAGGCATTCCACGACACCGCACCCCCACCGACCCGCACCGCACCGACCGCCGCGAAGGAGCGTCATGACCGACACCCAGATCAGGAAGGGGCTCGCCGGCGTCGTCGCCGACACCACGGCGATCTCGAAGGTCAACCCCGACACCAACTCGCTGCTGTACCGCGGGTACCCGGTCCAGGAGCTCGCGGCGACCCAGCCGTTCGAGGCGGTCGCGTACCTGCTCTGGACCGGCGAGGTGCCGACCGAGCAGGAGCTCGCCGAGCTGCGCACGACCGAGCGCGCGCACCGCGCCCTCGCGCCCGAGGTGAAGGCCGTGATCGACCTGCTTCCGACGAGCGCGCACCCGATGGACGAGGTGCGCACCGCGGTGAGCGCGATCGGCGCCGTCGAGACGGCGGGCATCGACAACGTGCTCGACGCGGTCGGCACGCCGGAGGAGAACCTCCGGCGGAGCATCCAGTTGTTCGCCGCGCTCCCCGCGATCGTGGCGTACGGTCAGCGGCGCCGTCGCGGGCAGGAGCCGATCGCGCCGCGCGACGACCTGGACTACTCGGCGAACTTCCTGTGGATGGTGTTCGGCGAAGCGGCCGACCCGGTCGTGGTCGACGCGTTCAACCGCTCGATGATCCTGTACGCCGAGCACTCGTTCAACGCGTCGACGTTCACCGCCCGCGTCGTCACGTCGACGCTGAGCGACCTGTACTCGGCCGTGGTCGCGGCGATCGGCGCGCTCAAGGGCCCGCTGCACGGCGGTGCGAACGAGGCGGTCATGCACATCTTCGACGAGATCGGGGATGCCTCGAACGTCGTGCCGTGGCTCGACGAGGCGCTCGCGTCGAAGCGGAAGATCATGGGCTTCGGGCACCGCGTGTACAAGCGCGGCGACTCGCGGGTGCCGACCATGCACGACGCGCTGCTCACGCTCGTCGAGCACTACGACCGGCCCGACCTGCTCGAGCTCAGCGAGACCCTCGAGCGCGAGTTCGTCGCGCGCAAGGGCATCTACCCGAACCTCGACTACCCGTCGGGTCCCGCGTACCACCTGATCGGGTTCGACACGTTGACCTTCACGCCGCTGTTCGTCGCGGCGCGCGTGACCGGCTGGACCGCGCACATCATGGAGCAGCTCGCCGCGAACGCGCTGATCCGGCCGCTGTCGGTGTACGACGGCCCGGCCGAGCGGCACATCGACGGGTACGTCCCGAACGAGTCCGAGCTCGCAGCCGCGGCGCGCGCCGAGGAGTTCGCGGGCTGACCGAACGCCGCGGCCGGCAGATCGCGCGGCCGCAGACCACGCACCGGAGGTGTCGATGAAGATCCTGGTCCTGGTGAAGGACGTGCCGGACACGTACGGCGAGCGACGGCTCGACCTCGAGACGGGCCTCGCCGATCGCGAGTCCGGCGAGCACGTGCTCGACGAGATCGGCGAACGCGCGCTCGAGGCGGCGCTGCGCCACGCCGACGGGAATCCGGGGACGGAGGTGGTCGTGCTCTCGATGGCGCCCGAGTCGGCCGCGACGAACCTGCGCAAGGCGCTCGCGATGGGCGCGGCGAGCGCCGTGCACGTCGCGGATGCCTCGCTCGCCGGCGCCGACCTCGGCCTCACGGCCGACGTGCTCGCGGCGGCCGTCCAGCGCACCGGGTTCGACCTCGTGCTCACCGGCAACCTGTCGACGGACGGATCGGGCGGCGTGCTGCCCTCGATGCTCGCCGAGCGCCTCGGCGTGCCGGGGCTCACGTCGCTGTCGGTGCTCGAGATCGGCGACGGCACCGTCGCGGGCGAGCGCGTGACCGACACGGGGACCATGCGCGTCTCGGCGGCGCTGCCCGCGGTCGCGTCGATCACCGAGGCGCTGCCCGACCCGCGCTTCGCGACCTTCAAGGGCATCATGGCCGCGAAGAAGAAGCCCGTCGAGACGCTGTCGGCGACCGACCTCGGCGTCGATCCGGAGGACCTGTCGGTGCCGCGGTCGATCCTCGTCGCGGTCGCCGAACGCCCCGCGCGATCGTCGGGCGTGAAGATCGCCGACGAGGGTGACGCGGGCGAGCGGCTCGCCGAGTTCCTCGCGCAGAACCGACTGGTGTGAGGCTGACGATGACCGACTTCCCGAACGATTCCATCCTCGTCGTGGTCGACGTCTCGCCCGCGGGCGAGGTCGCGACCTCGACGGCCGGCCTCCTCGGCGCGGCCGCCGCGGTCGGCGCGCCCGTCGCGGTGCTCGTGGCGCCGCCCGGGCTCGGATCGGCCGCGGCCGAGGCCGTCGCCGGGCTCGGCGCCGTCCGCGTGCTCGTGCACGAGACGGACGCGGCCGTCGAGGCGCTCGCCGTCCCGGTCGTCGACGCCGCGGCGGCCGCGATCGCGCTCGTCGACCCGGACGCCGTGCTGGTGTCGAACTCGATCGACGGCCGCGACGTCGCCGCCCGGCTCTCCGCGCGCCTGCGGCTCGCGCTCGCGGTGGACGCGGTCGGCGTCGGCCGCGACGACGAGGGCGTCGTCGCGAGGCACTCGGTGTTCGGCGGCGCCTTCGAGTCCACCTCGGCCCCGACGTTCGGCGCGCCCGTGATCACCGTCCGGCAGGGCGCGATCGACGCGCGAGCCGAGGCCGCGCCGCTCGTCGCCGAGCCGCTCGCGGTCGCGCCGTCCGGCGCTCCGGCCGCCCGGATCGACCGCTTCGAGACGACCGTGGTCGAGCGGTCCCGTCCCGAGCTGCGGGGCGCTGCGAAGGTCGTCGCGGGCGGGCGCGGCCTCGGCTCCGAGGAGCGGTTCGCCCTCGTCGAGCAGTTGGCCGACGCGCTCGGCGCCGCGGTCGGCGCGTCGCGGGCCGCCGTCGATGCGGGCTACGTCCCGCAGTCGCACCAGGTCGGCCAGACCGGCGTGTCCGTCTCGCCGCAGCTGTACGTCGCGCTCGGCATCTCGGGCGCGATCCAGCACCGCGCCGGCATGCAGACCGCGAAGACCATCGTCGCCATCAACACCGACGCCGATGCGCCGATCTTCGAGATCGCGGACTTCGGCGTCGTCGGCGACCTCTTCACCGTCGTGCCGCAGCTCATCTCGGCGCTCGAGGCGCGGAAGCGGTAGGCGCGGTGGCGACCTACGGGCGAAGCATCCGTCGCGGACTCCCGAGGCGGCCGGGCGGAGCGCCGTGGCCGCCCGCCGAAGCGGTCGTCGGCGTCCTGGATGCGCCGTCGCCGGGTGCCCCGTCGCCGGGTGCCCCGTCGCCGGGTGCCCCGTCGCCGGGTGCCCAGTCGCCGGGTGCACAGTCGCCGGGTGAGCCGACATCGGCGGCGGAGGCGGACCTGCGCGCCGCGGATGCCCCGAGCCCGGCGGCGGCGACGATGGATGCCCCGGCCGCGGCGGTGCCGACGGCGGGTGTCCCGGCCGTCGCCGGGACGACCGGCGTGACGTTGCGCCGCGGGCTCCCGCGCGTGGCCGGCGGCGAGCCGTGGCCGCCCGCGGGCGCGACGGGCCGCGCCGCGGCGGCGACCTCGGCGGCGGCTGCTGCGACCCAGACACCTGCGACGACGCCGGCACCTGCGACGACGCCGGAACATGCGACAACCCCGGCCTCGGCGGACGCGTCCGCGGTGGTGGCAGCGGCCGAATCGGTCGCCGTGGCACGACCCGTGCCGGACTCGGCCGATCGGGCCGGTACCCCGCTGCGGCGCGGGCTGCCGCGCACGAGCGGCGGGGAGCCCTGGCCGCCGGCCGGGTTCGCGCCCGTGGCATCCGTTGCGCCCGTGGCATCCGTCGCGCCCGTGGCATCCGTCGCTCCCGCGACCCCGGCTCGCCCATCGCAGCCCGACGAGGTCGCCGCGGCACCCGCCGCACCCGCGGTCGCAGCCGCGACGCCGGCGCAGCCCGCGCCGGCCGCGACACCCGTCCCGGCGCCCGCGCCCCGGCGCCCCGCGCCCCGACTCCCCGTGCCGCCGCGGCCCGAGCCGCGCCGGATCGCCGGGTACACGTTCGTCCAATGGGCCGGCAGCGCGATCCTCGGCGGATTCGCGCTCGCGCTCGCCGGGGTCGCCGCGGTCGTCGTCGCGGGATGGCTGCGGTCGCTGCCGGCCGTGCAGGACTTCCTCGCGGCGTATCCGGGGGAGTACCCGCTGCCCGACGGCGCGCCCGTCGGCATTCCGGCCTGGCTCGGGTGGCAGCATTTCTTCAACGTGTTCCTGATCGTGCTCATCGTCCGGTCGGGCCTGCAGGTCCGCGCCGGACGCCGCCCCGACGCGGTCTGGAGCCCGCGCGGCAACCCGGGCCGCAAGATCAGCCTGACGCTCTGGTTCCACCAGTCGCTCGACATCCTCTGGCTCGTCAACGGCGCGATCTTCGTCGTGCTGCTGGTCGCGACGGGCCAGTGGATGCGGATCGTGCCGACCTCGTGGGCGGTCGTGCCGAACGCGCTCTCGGCGATCCTCCAGTACGTCTCGCTCGACTGGCCGACCGAGAACGGGTGGGTGAACTACAACAGCCTGCAGCAGCTCGCCTACTTCGCGACCGTGTTCGTCGCCGCGCCGCTCGCGGCCCTCACCGGCGTCCGCATGTCCGGCGTCTGGCCGTCGCGGGCCAGGACGCTCAACCGGATCTACCCGGTCGAGTGGGCCCGTGCCGTGCACTTCCCCGTCATGCTCTACTTCGTCGCGTTCACGGTCGTCCACGTCGCGCTCGTGTTCGCGACCGGGGCGCTGCGCAACCTCAACCACATGTACGCGTCGCAGGATGCGGTGAACTGGACCGGCTTCTGGATCTTCCTCGCGTCGATCGTCGTGATCGCGGCGGCGTGGGTGGCCGCACGGCCGGTCGTGCTCGCGCCGATCGCGCGGCTCTTCGGATCGGTGTCCAAGCGCTGACGGGTCGCCCGGCGCTCGGTCGGAGACGGTGTCACCGGTTCTGGGGGGAGCGAGGAACGGCGCGGTGGCGGAGGATGTGAACTGCGCGGCATCGTCCCCCGAGCCGGCCCGAACCGCTCCGGTCCACCGCGCGTTTCGCCGGTGATTCCGGCTGCAGGCCCCCGAAATCCCCGGGGCCGAGGTGCAGCCGTTCACCGGCGATATACGTTTCGCGGCGGTTCGCCGCGATGAACGGATGCCCCGCAACCGGCCCGTAATACGCGCATGCGACCATCGGATCATGGCCACCACCGTCTCGATCGCGCCCGGCGACCTCGCCGACCCGCGCGTCCTCCGTCTCCTCGCCGACCACCTCGCCGACATGCACGCGACCTCGCCCGCCGAGAGCGTGCACGCGCTGGACGTGTCGGGGCTGCAGGATGCGCGCGTGACGTTCTGGACGATCGCGGCCGGCGACGACCTGCTCGGCTGCGTGGCGCTGAAGGAGCTCGAGCCCGGCCACGGCGAGCTCAAGTCGATGCGGACGGATGCCGCGGCCCGCGGCCGGGGCCTCGGAGCGTTGCTCCTGGAGCACGTCCTCGACGAGGCGCACCGGCGCGGCTACCGCCGGCTCAGCCTCGAGACGGGCTCGCAGGAGTTCTTCGTGCCGGCCCGGACCCTCTACGCCAAGTACGGGTTCGCCGAGTGCGGGCCGTTCGCCGACTACGTGCTCGACCCGCACAGCGTCTTCATGACCCGGGAGCTGTCGGCGAGCTGACGTCGTCGGCGACGATCCTCGCGACCCTCCGGTCGGCCCACCGGCCGCTCACGGGTCCGACGACGAGCAGCAGCAGCCAGACCGCGCGCGCCCATCCGGCGCCCCAGGCGTACGCGACGGGGATCGACGCGAGGAACACGAGCGGGGTCGACATCGCGTCGACGAACCGCACCGCCTCGGCGCGGCGGGGGAGCGGAGTTCGCAGGACGCCGTCGCGACGTGCGACCGCGTGCACCGTGCTCTGCGCGAGCACCGCGAGGCTGATGTTGACCGCGTACACCACGACCGACAGCGGCTGCTCGGCGGTCTCCGGGTCGCTGATGCCCTGCGTCGAGAACGGGATCACGACGACGAGCGCGAGCGCGAGGACGTTCGCGCTGATCACGCCGTCCGTGACGCCCGACATCTCGCCGCCGATGCGGTGGTTCACGCGCCAGAACACCGCGATGACCGCGAAGCTCACGGCGAAGCCGAAGAGCTGCCACCCCAGGCCGCCGCCGAGCCACGCGGCGGGCGACGTCCAGTCGGCCGCGGGCGGCGGATCCAGGTTCACGACGAGCAACGTCAGCGCGATCGCGTAGCCGGCGTCGAAGAAGGTGAAGGCGCGCGCGAACTCGACGCTGTCGCGTCCGTACCGCACGGCGCGCTCGGCGGTTCGATCGCCCGACCCCACAGGGCGAGTGTGCGGCACCACCTCGGCGGCGGGGCATCCGACGCGCCGGTGCGCGGTTCCCCGCAGCCCTCGCGCCGCCGGGCGGGCGGGGGCAGGATGGACGGATGGACCTGCCGGTGATGCCGCCCGTTGCGCCGATGCTCGCGAAGGCGGTGAAGGAGATCCCGGACGTCGGGCACGTCGAGCCGAAGTGGGACGGCTTCCGCACGATCGTGTTCCGCGACGGCGACGAGGTCGAACTCGGCAGCCGGAACGAACGGCCCATGACCAGGTACTTCCCCGAGCTCGTCGAGGAGCTGAAGGCGAACCTGCCCGAGCGCTGCGTCGTCGACGGCGAGATCGTGCTCGTGCGCGACGGCCGGCTCGACTTCGACGCGCTCCAGCAGCGGATCCATCCCGCCGCGAGCCGGGTGAAGCTCCTCGCCGAGCAGACGCCCGCCTCGTTCGTCGGGTTCGACCTGCTCGCGCTCGGGGACGACGACCTGACCGCGCGGCCGTTCGGCGAACGGCGCCGGCTGCTCGAGGACGCGCTCGCCGGGGCGTCCGACCCGGTCTTCCTGACGCCCGCGACGACCGACCTCGAGGAGGCGCGCGACTGGTTCACGCGCTTCGAGGGCGCGGGGCTCGACGGCGTGGTCGCGAAGCCGCTCGACGGTGCGTACCAGCCCGACAAGCGCGTGATGTTCAAGGTCAAGCACGAGCGCACGGCGGACTGCGTCGTCGCGGGATTCCGCTGGCACAAGTCCGGCCCGATCGTCGGCTCGCTCCTGCTCGGCCTCTGGGGCGACGACGGCCGGCTCCACCACGTCGGGGTCGCGGCGAGCTTCGCGATGGCCCGGCGGGCGAGCCTCGTCGCCGAACTCGAGCCGCTCCGCGACGTCGCGCCCGGCACGCACCCCTGGGGCGAGTGGGCCGACCAGGCCGCGCACGCGGACACGCGCATGCCGGGCGCGGTCAGCCGGTGGAGCGCGGGGAAGGACCTCTCGTTCGTGCCGCTCCGGCCCGAACTCGTCGTCGAGGTCGCCTACGAGAAGCTCGAGGGCGACCGGTTCCGCCACACCGCGCAGTTCCGCAGGTGGCGTCCGGATCGCACGCCCGAATCGTGCACGTACGCGCAGCTCGAGGAGCCGGACGGGGTCGACCTCTCGGAGATCCTCCCGGTGCGGGGCTGAGCCGGCCGGGGCCGCCCGGGCCCGCTTAGAGCACCGCGCGGAGCCCGGCGGAGAGGGCGGTGTGGTGCTCGAACACCAGGTTGGTCTCGGTGAGCGCGACCGCGGGGTTCGCCGAGAGGTTCTTGAGCACGAACTGGCGCACGTGGTCGCTGTCGCGCACGCGGACGTGGATGAGGAAGTCCTCGGTGCCGCCGAGGAAGAAGAGCTGCGCGACCTCGGGCTCGCGGCGCAGCTCGTCGGAGATCTGCTCCATGAGGTGGCGGGCGCCGGGGCGGATGCGCACGCTCACGAGCGCCTGGAGCGTGAACCCCAGGGCCGCCGGGTCGATCTCGGCGGTGTAGCGCACGATCACGCCGCGCTCGCGGAGCGAGCGGACCCTGGCCAGGCACGTCGACGGGGAGACGCCGACGGCGTGGGCGAGCTCGACGTTCGGGATCCGCGCGTTCTCGTGCAGCAGCGCGATGATCTCGCGGTCGATGTCGTCGAGCACGGCGGGGCCCGTCGTGCGGATCTGCGGTGCGTCGGTCGCCATGCCCTCGCCTTCCGAACTTCTGGAACGAATACCGGTATCCTACCGAACATCATGCGGTGACTCTTCCGGATCGGCGAATGAAGGCGGACCATGGAAGGACCATCCACTCATCGCATTCGGAGACCACCATGCACGTCGGCGTGCCCGCTGAGATCAAGAACAACGAATTCCGGGTCGCGATGACGCCCGCGGGCGTGCACGCGCTCGTCGGCCGCGGACACCGCGTCGACGTCCAGGCGGGGGCCGGCGTCGGAGCCGGCTGCACCGACGACGAGTACCGCGAGGCCGGTGCGACGATCGTGGACACCGCCGCCGAGGCCTGGTCGGCCGAGCTCGTCCTCAAGGTCAAGGAGCCGATCGAGCAGGAGTACGGATTCCTCCGCGAGGACCTCACGCTCTTCACCTACCTGCACCTCGCCGCCGACCTGCCGCTCACGCGCGCGATCCTCGACTCGGGCGTCACCGCCATCGCGTACGAGACCGTGCAGCTGCCCGACCGGTCGCTGCCGCTCCTCACGCCGATGAGCGAGGTCGCCGGCCGGCTCGCGCCGCAGGTCGGCGCGGCCTCGCTGCTCGCGTCCAAGGGCGGCCGGGGGGTCCTCCTCGGCGGCGTGCCCGGCACGGCGCCCGCGAAGGTGGTCGTCATCGGCGGCGGCGTCGCCGGCGAGCAGGCCGCGGCCACCGCGCTCGGCCTCGGCGCCGACGTCACCGTCTTCGACATCTCGCTGTCGAAGCTGCGCGAACTCGACGCCCGCTACGACCACCGCATCAAGACGCTCGCATCGTCGCCCTACGAGATCGCGCGCCAGGTGAAGGACGCCGACCTCGTCGTCGGCGCCGTGCTGGTCCCGGGCGCCGCCGCACCCAAGGTCGTCACCGACGCCATGGTCGCGACCATGAGGCCGGGCGCGGTCCTCGTGGACATCGCGATCGACCAGGGCGGATGCTTCGAGGGCTCGCGCCCGACCACGCACGCCGAGCCGACCTACCGCGTGCACGACGCGATCTTCTACTGCGTCGCGAACATGCCCGGGGCAGTCCCCGCGACGTCGACCCCCGCGCTCACGAACGCCACCCTCCCGTACGCGATGCGCATCGCCGACCTCGGCTGGCAGGCCGCCCTCGCCGAGGACGCCGCGCTCGCCAAGGGCCTGAACGCGACCGGCGGACACCTCATGAACGAGGGCGTCGCGCGCGCGCACGGGCTCGAGCTCGCAACCGCCTGAGCGACCCGCACCGACCGAGCGACCCGCACCCGTCGGCCCGCCGAGCCCTGCCTCGCGCGGGCCGATGCGGTCGCCGGGCGGGCCCGAGGGGTCAGTCCGCGCCGGTGACGATCGGCAGGCCGGCGCGGTACCAGGCGACGATGCCGCCGTCGATGTTGACGGCGTCGAGGCCCTGCGCCTCGAGGAACACGGTCGCCTGCGCGCTGCGGCCGCCGACGTGGCAGAGCACGTGCACCGTGCGATCCCGCGGGACCTCGTCCAGGCGGGCCACGAGTTCGCCGAGCGGGATGTGCTGGGCCGACTCGAGCCGCGCCTGCGCGACCTCGTCCGCTTCGCGGACGTCGAGGACCCACAGGTCCTCCAGGGCGTGGGCGGCCTCGGGGGTGACGGACTTCACGGATGCTCCTTCGTGAGTGGGCGACGCCGGGCGGCGCGCGATCGGCTCGGTCCGAATCTACGCATCGCGGCTGAAGATGCGCCGGAACCGAGCCATCCGCGCATATCCTCTCGATGTGCCCCGGCCCGATCGCGACTCCGCCGACGAGGAGTTCCTCCCGACCGAGGTCGACCCTGCCGCCGGGGACCTCAGCCCGGAACCCGTGTCGCCCCGGAGCTCGCCCGACTCCGTCACCGTCGGCGCCCCGCCCGCGGGCGGCGAGGAGGTCGCCGACCCGGCGCACCGGGCGTGGCTGGCCGAGCTCGCCGCACTCGGCGGCCGGTCGCCGCTCGTGCGCTTCGTCGACACGCCGCGCACGCGCATCGAGCTCTCCACGACCCACCCCGGCGGGCTGCCGCAGTTCATCACGGGCAATTCGACGCTCCTGTCGAGCCTCATCCGGGACGAGCTCGCGCTGCGCAATGCGAAGCTCGCGGCGGCCGAGATCACCCAGAAGGGCATCGAGCTGCGCGGGGTGCGCGGCATCGAGGGCGTCCACCTCGCGATCGGCCTGGCGTCGTGGCCGCATGACGGCGAGGACTGCGTCGCGCCGGTCCTGCTGCGCCCGCTCGCGATCCGGCGGTACGGCCGCGACTTCGAGCTGAAGCTCAAGGGCCAGCCGTTCCTCAACCCGGCGCTCGCGCGCGAACTGCGCGACCAGTTCGGCATCGTCCTCGACGCCGACGCGTTCGTCGCGCTCGCGATCTCGAACGGCGTCTTCAAGCCGCAGCCCGTGATCGATCGCCTGCGCGGCCTCACCGCGCACCTGCCGTGGTTCCGCGTGGCGCCGCGACTCGTCGTGTCGTCCTTCGCGGAGGTCGGGCCCGCGATGGCCGCGGACGCGCGGAACCTGGACCATCCGGTGATCCGCGCCGTGGCCGGCGATCCGGCCGCGCGCGAGTCGCTCGCGGGGCAGGCGGAGTCCACGGCGATCATCCCGCAGGACGAGCGGCCGCCGCAGGGCGATCGTCTCCTGCTCGACGCCGACCCCGAGCAGGAGCGCGTGCTGGCGCGCATCGAGGGCGGGGCATCCGTCGTCGTGAAGACGCTGCCGGGCACCGGCGGCACCCAGACCATCGTGAACGCGATCGGCGCGCTCGTCGCGAAGGACCGCCGCGTCCTCGTCGTCGGCCCGCGCGCCCCGAGCCTCGACGGGATCGCCCATCGGCTCGCCCAGGTCGGGCTCGGCGGCGCCGCGGTCACGACCGCGGGCCTGCGCCGCGAGCTCATCCAGTCGATCTCCCGCAACGAGAAGGCCGAGCGGCCGCGCGTCGCCGAGGTCGACGACGCGCTCGTGCGGCTCCGCAAGGTGCTGCTCGACTACCGCGCCGCGCTCACGCGCCGCGATCCCGAGCTCCGGGCGTCGGTGCTCGACGCGATCGGCGAGCTGTCGCGGCTGTCGCTGCTGCCCGAGCCGCCGCAGACCACGACGCGGCTGGATCGCGGATGCCTCATGGCCACGGCCGAGGGCCGCGATCGCGTCGCCCGCGACCTGGTCCGCGCGGCGGCGCTCGGCGAGTTCAAGTACGGCCCGGGCGACTCGCCCTGGTACGGCAGCTCGTTCGACACCGCCGAGGACGCGTCCGCGGCGCACGCGCTCGCCCGGCGACTCGCCGGGGCCGACGTGCCCCGGCTCGTCGACCGCGGGCGCGCGCTCATCGACCAGACCCGGCTCCGCCCGTTCGAGTCGGTCGCCGAGCTCGGGGTGTTCCTGCGGCTCCTGCGGGACATCCGGGAGACGCTCGACCGGTTCAAGCCGACCGTCTTCGACCGGCCGCTCGGCGAGCTGATCGCGGCGACGGGGTCCCACCGCGATTCGCAGGGCATGTCGTGGTCGAACCGTCGGCGGCTCCGCCGGCACGCGCTCGAGTACGTGCGCCCGGGCGTGCACGTGTCCGACCTCAGCTCGGCGCTGCGCGGCGTGCAGCAGCAGCGGACGCTCTGGCAGCGGTACTCGGATGCCGGCGCCGTGCCCAGGGTCCCCGTCGGCATCGACGACGTGCACGTCGCATTCGAGGCGGTCGCGGCGGATCTCGCGACGCTCGACGCGCCGCTCGGCATCGCGGGCACGCCCCGCCGGCTCGCGGCGCGACCGATCGCGAACCTGTGCTCGACGCTCGAGGCGCTCGCCGCCGAGTCCGAGGTGCTCGCCAACCTGCAGGAGCGCACCGCGCTCCTCGCCCGGCTGCGCGAGCTCGGCCTCGACCCGCTGCTCGTCGACCTCTCGACGCGCCACGTCCCGGAGTCGCACGTCTCCGACGAGCTCGAGCTGGCGTGGTGGCAGTCGATGCTCGAGGGCGAGCTGCAGGCGGACCGCGCGCTCCTCGGCGCGAACACCGCGGTGCTCGACCGGCTCGAGGCCGACTTCCGGCTCGTCGACGAGGCGCACGCCGCGGCGGGCGGGGCCCTCCTGGCCTGGCGCCTCGCCGAGAACTGGCGCGTGGCCCTCGTCGACCAGGCCGACGAGGCGGCGCGGCTCAAGCGCGCGCTCCGCGGCGACCGCGTGCGCGCGTCCCTCCTGCAGGCGGAGTCGCCCCAGCTCCTCCGACTGCTCGCCCCGGTCTGGCTGGCCTCGCCGTACGACGTCGGCGACGTGCCCGACACGATCCCGTTCGACACCGTGATCCTGGTCGACGCGGGCGCGACGACGATCGCCGAGAACCTCGGCGCCATCCGGCGCGCACGCCAGGTGGTCGCGTTCGGCGACCCGGTGACCCAGACCCCGACGCGGTTCGAGACGGGCATCGACGACCCCGACCGTCAGGGCGCCACGGCGCGCCCGTCGACCGTCGAGGACGTCGACGCGCTGCACGCCGACTCGGCGCTCGCCCGGCTCGGCGAACTGCTGCCGACCCTCACGCTCACGCGCAGCTACCGCGCGGGCGGCGAGGACCTCGCGGAGCTCGTCAACAGCCGGTTCTACGGCGGGCGCATCTCGTCGCTGCCGTGGGCGGGCTCGTTCCTCGGGCACGGGAGCCTCGGGTTGCACTACGTCGACGGCAACGGACTCCCGGACCCGCGCACGGGCACCGTCGAGAGCGTGGACGCCGAGGTCGGCAAGGTCGTCGAGCTCGTCATGGAGCACGCGGTGAAGCGGCCGCGCGAGTCGCTCATGGTCATCACCGCGAGCGCGCGCCACGCGGCGCGCGTGCACCAGTCGGTGCTCGCCGCGTTCGCGAAGCGCCGCGACCTGTCGGACTTCATCCTGAAGGACCGCGCCGAGCCGTTCACCGTGCTCACGCTCGAGCAGGCGGTCGCGCAGAGCCGCGACCGGGTCATCTTCTCGGTCGGCTACGGCCGGACGCCGCACGGTCGGCTGCTGTCGAACTTCGGTCCGCTCGGCGAGCCGGGCGGTGATCGGCTGCTGGCGGTCGGGATGACCCGCGCCCGGCGCTCGATGGACCTCGTCGCCGCGTTCCGCCCCGAGCACATCGACGAGGACCGCCAGGCGCACGGCGTGCTCGCGCTCGCCCAGGTGCTCGCGCAGACCGAGGAGCGTCGCGCCCAGGCCGAGAACGCACCGGGCGAGGCGCCCGCGATGCTCGTCGACCTCGCCGCACGGCTCGAGCGGCGGGGCATCCGCGTGGCGCTCGGCTACCGCGGGCGGATCACGCTCGCGGCGGCCGGATCCGGCAAGGCGGTCGTGCTCGAGACCGATGCCGATCTCGGCGGCGAGAGCCTGCGTGAATCGCTCCGGCTCCGCCCGGACGTGCTTCGCCGACTCGGCTGGCACTACCTGCGCGTGCACAGCTTCGAGCTGTTCGGCAACCCGGACGCGGTGGCCGCGCGCGTCGCCGCACTGCTCGGTCGCAGCGAGCCGGAACCGGCGAGCGACCGGGCGGCATCGTGACGGAGGGGCAGGATGCCCCGCGCCAGCGAGTCGAGAAGGCGCCGGGCCGAAGCCGCCGCGCGCGGCTGACGCCGGCGCCCGGCACGGATCCGTCGCCCGAGTCTGCCGTGCCCGGGCGCGACGAGGACGAGTCGCGCGCGCGGAAGCCCGGCGCGCGCAAGCCCGGCCCGGACGACGAGCGGATCACGCGCGAGCGGCCGCCGCACTGGTGAGCCGTCGACCGCCCGCGCGTTCGTGGGGGACCGGCGGCGGGGGTGTGCGACGCGCGCTCAGCCGTCGCGGTTGGTGCGCTCCGCCGCGAGCAGGTCGCGGATCTCGGAGAGGACCGTGAGCTCGTTCTCGGGCTGGGACGGGTCCGGCACGCCGGCCTTGCGCTTGGCGTCGGCCCGGTCCTTCAGCGTGTTCATGGGCAGGACGAACACGAAGTAGACGACGGTCGCGACGATGGCGAACGCGATGATCGCGCCGATCACGGCGCCGAAGCGGACCTCGGCCATGCCGCCCGACAGGGTCGGCACCTCCCAGACGAGCGCGTCGTCGAGGCTGTCGGCCTGGAAGATGATGCCGATCAGCGGGTTGATCAGGTTGCCCACGATCGAGTTGACGACCGCGGTGAACGCGGCGCCGATCACGACCGCGACCGCGAGCTCGATCACGTTGCCGCGGAGGATGAACTCCTTGAAGCCCCTGAGCACGATCTCCACCCGCCCTTCGCTCGCCGGACTCACGCCACGCTAGCCGAGGGTGCCGACGAGGTCGAGCCGCTGCCCGAGCCACCCGAGCCGCCGGACGAGGACGAACCCGACCCGGAGCCGGACGAGCCGGACGAGCCCGACGACGAACCGCTCGACGAGCCGCCGGACGAGGCATCCGACCCGCCCTTCGAACCGCCCGAGCGCGAATCCGTGCGGTAGAAGCCCGACCCGTTGAAGGTCACGCCGATCGTGTTGAAGAGCTTCCGCAGCCGGCCGCCGCACGCGTCGCACGCGGTGAGCGCGTCGTCGCTGAAGGCCTGGTGGATGTCGAAGGCATTGTCGCACTCCGTGCAACGGTACGAATAGGTGGGCATTGGGGGGACTTCCTCGTGCTTCGGGGCGCCGGCTCGGCCGGTGCGGTCAGAAGGCGATGATGCGCGTCGGGGTCACGACGCCGTTCACCGCCTGGTCGTGCCGCTCGCGCGGCACGGACTCGACGAACTCCGCGTCGAAGACGACGGCGTACACCGGAGGACATTTTCCCATCGAACCGAGGGTCTTGTCGAAATAGCCCCGGCCCCAGCCGAGCCGCATGCCGGTCCGGTCGATCGCGGCGGCCGGCACGAGGATCAGGTCGACGTCGTTGATGGCCATGGGACCGAGGAGCTCGCCGTGCGCGTGGGGCACGCCGTGCATGCCGACCGACTCGGTCTGCTCCTCGCCGACGGTCCAGTCGAGCAGGCCGTCCTCGCGCGTGATCGGGAACAGGACCCGGATGCCCCGCGCCTCGGCCCAGTTCACGAAGGGACGCGTGTTCGGTTCGGTCGGGAGCGACAGGTAGCACGACAGCGACTCGGCGCCGGTCGTGCCCACGAGTTCCTGGAGGCGCGCGGTGAAGCCCTCCGTCGCGTGCCCGCGTTCGAGGTCGGACATGACCTGGCGGCGCTCGCGGAGCTCGGCGCGCAGGATGCGCTTGCGGACGTCGGGGTCGGCGGACATGGCGTCATCCTAGAGCGATGACCATGGACTCGCCCGTCGCCTCCCGCATACGCTGGGGCGCATGACCCGGATCACGAAGGCAGTCATTCCCGCAGCCGGCCTCGGCACCCGATTCCTGCCGGCGACCAAGGCCATGCCGAAGGAGATGCTCCCGGTCGTCGACAAGCCCGCCATCCAGTACGTGGTCGAGGAGGCCGTGGCCGCGGGCCTGGACGACATCCTCATGATCGTGGGGCGCAACAAGAACGCGCTCGCGAACCACTTCGACCGCGTCACCGAGCTCGAGGAGACCCTCGAGGCCAAGGGCGACGATGCCAAGCTCCAGCGCGTCGTCGAGGTGAGCCACCTCGCCGACGTCCACTTCGTCCGGCAGGGCGACCCGCGCGGGCTCGGGCACGCCGTGAGCCGCGCACGCAAGCACGTCGGGCGCGAGTCGTTCGCGGTGCTCCTCGGCGACGACCTGATCGACGCGCGCGACCCGCTGCTGACGCGGATGCTCGACGAGCACGCGGCCAGGGATGCGACGATCGTCGCCCTGCTCGAGGTCGACCCCGACCAGATCCACCTCTACGGCGCGGCGGAGGTCGAGCCCACCGACGACCCGGACGTGGTCCGCGTCACGGGGCTCGTCGAGAAGCCCGCCAAGGAGCACGCGCCGTCGAACTACGCCGTCATCGGCCGGTACATCCTGAAGCCCGAGGTGTTCGACGTGCTCGAGCGCACCCCGCCCGGCAAGGGCGGCGAGATCCAGCTCACGGACGCCCTCATGGAGATGGCCGGCGACGTCGAGGGCACGGGCGGCGTGTACGGCGTCGTCTTCCGCGGACGCCGGTACGACACCGGCGACAAGCTCGACTACATCAAGGCCGTCATCCAGCTCGCCGGAGACCGCGACGACCTCGGGCCCGACCTGATCGCCTGGCTCGCAGGGTACGTCGCATCCCGCGGCGCCTGACCATGCCGTCCGCCGTGCTGCCGATCCTCCGGGACGGCGAGGTCGTGCTCCGGCCCATCCGCTCGCGCGACGCGAAACCGCTCGAGCGCTCGCTGCTCGACAACCGCGCGTGGCTCCGCCAATGGGAGGCGACCTACCCGGGCGGCGGCACGGCCATCGACGTGAAGGCGAGCATCCGCAACCTGCTCGCGCACGCCCGGGCCGGCACCGCGCTGCCGTTCGTGATCGAGGTCGACGGCGAGATCGTCGGCCAGCTCAACGTCTCGTCGATCACGCACGGCTCGCTGTCGTCGGCGACGATCGGCTACTGGGTGTCCCAGCACGTCGCGGGCCGGGGCATCACGCCGACCGCAGTCGCGCTCGCGACCGACTACTGCTTCCTCGTGCTCCGGCTGCACCGGATGGAGATCTGCATCCGGCCCGAGAACGGCCCGTCGCTGCGGGTCGTCGAGAAGCTCGGGTTCCGCTACGAGGGCCTGCGCCGCCGGTTCATCCACATCAACGGCGACTGGCGCGACCACTTCGCGTTCGGCCTCGTGGCCGAGGAGGTGCCGCGCGGCGTGCTGTCGCGTTGGCGCGACGGGCGCGCCCCGCAGGACGCGGCGCGCGTGCCCGAGGCCGACCAGGTCGCCGCCGTGCACCCACTTCGGGTGGGGGATCGCTGACACGCCCGGTTCGATTGGGAACGGTTGCACGCCGTCCCCTACCGTTGACCCATGGACGTCGTCGGCGGGGGTGTGCTGATCGCAGCGTCCGCCGTGCTCTGGATCGCGTACCTGCTGCCGATGTGGCTGCGCCGTCGCCAGTACCTCGCGACGGAGCGCAACGCGGTGCGGCTCCAGCAGACGCTGCGGATCCTCGCGGAGACCTCGGAGACGCCCGAGCCGGTCGTCGTCGAGGCGAACGCGCGGGCCGTCGCGAGCCAGCAGCGGATCCTGGCCGAGCGGACCGAGACCGCGAGGCTCGAGGCCGAGGCCGCCGAGCAGCGCGCGATCGCCGAGCGCGTGACGGCGGCCGCCGCGGCGCGCGAGGCGCGCGAGGCCGCCGAGCGCGCGCTCGCGACCGAGCCGATCGCGGTCGTCGCGTCGGAGACCACTGGCGTCTCGGATGTCTCGGATGCCCCGGAGCGCGAAGCCCAGGGGCATGCGGCTCCCCGCCCGGTCGCCGTCGACCGTGACGCGCGACGCGTGCTCCGCCGTCGACGCGCGCGCCGGTCGCTCCTCATGCTCGTGGGCCTGCTCGCGCTCGTCGTCGGCCTCGTGGGGCTGCCGTTCGGACTCACGCCCGCGGTCGCGGTCGCGGGCGGCGTCGCGGTCGTGGTCGGGCTCGCCGAACTCTCCCGCCTCGCACGCGTCGCGCGCCGGCAGCGCGCGATCGTCGTGCCGGCCCCCGTGGCGGCACCCGAGCCCGAGGCATCCGTGCCCGTCGACGTGCCCGAGCCCGAGCTCGACGACGACGCCGGCTGGACGCCCCAGCCGCTCCCGCAGCCGCTGCACCTCTCCAAGGGCACGGTCGCCGCGGCGGTGATGGCGTCCATCGAGGCCGCCGGGCAGCTCCGCCGCGCCCAGCTCGAGTCGGAACTGGCCGAGCGGGCCGCCGAACTCGCCCAGGAACCGCCGCGGCTGCAGCCGAAGGCGCCGGCCGCGGAGGTGCCCGCGGAGGCCTCCGCCGAGGCGTCCGACGCCGCCGAGGAGAGCCCGTACGCCCGCATGGGAATCGTGGGCGACACGACCCCCGGGTTCGAGGATCTGGACGCAGTTCTCCGTCGCCGCCGCCAGGCGGTGTGATCCCCGGAGGTGGTCCGGACCACCCCTCGGAGGGTGATAGAGTCGTTCACGGCTCGGGCCCATGGCGCAGTTGGTAGCGCGTCTCGTTCGCAATGAGAAGGTCGGGGGTTCGAATCCCCCTGGGTCCACCAATCCCGAGAAGCCCCGGTTCGCCGGGGCTTCTCCGTTTCTCCGCCCCTAGGCTGGCAGGGTGGCGCAGGAGCCGAAGCATCCGTTCACGCGGTCGATCCCATTGACCGACCGGAACCGCCGCCGCGCGTTCTGGGTCGCGGTCTCGGTCGCGGCCCTCACGATCCTCGACCTGTCGAAGGTGAATGTCGGCCTGCCGTCGATCGAGGACGCGTTCGGCGCGAGCTCGACCGAGCTGCAGCTCATCGTGTCGGGGTACGTGCTCACGTTCGGCCTCACGCTCGTGCCCGCCGGGCGGATCGGCGACCAGCGGTCGCGCAAGACGCTGTTCATCGTCGGGCTCGCCCTCTTCACGCTCGCGAGCGTCGCGTGCGCGCTCGCGCCGACCGGGCTGTTCCTGCTGGTCGCGCGACTCGTCCAGGGCGTCGCCGCGGGCATCCAGATGCCGCAGGTCATCGGGCTCGTGCAGGAGCTGTTCCAGGGCGCCGAGCGCGGCCGCGCCTTCGGCATCTTCGGCGCGACGATCGGGCTCGCGACCGCGTTCGGGCCGACGCTCGGCGGCCTGCTGATCGCGCTCGGCGGGCCGACCGACGGATGGCGCTGGATCTTCTGGATCAACGTGCCGCTCGCGCTCGCCGCCATCGCGGCCGCGATCTGGGTGCTGCCGCAGACGAAGCTGAAGGGGACGCAGCCGCTCGAGCTCGACCCGGTCGGCGTGCTGTTGTTCGGCATCACGGTGCTCTCGCTCATGTGGCCGTTCCTGTTCACGACCGGGTCGCCGACGGACGACCCCGCACGATGGTGGCTGCTCGTGGTCACCGTGCTCGCCGGGACCGCGTTCGTCGCCTGGGAGCGCCGCTACGCGTCGCGGGGGAGGCATCCGCTCGTGCCCCTCGACCTGTTCTCGGTCTCGTCGTACCGCAACGGCACGCTGCTCGCGGCGGTCTACTTCGCCGCCGTGCCCGCGATGTTCCTGCTCACGACGCTCTACCTGCAGCACGGCCTCGGGCTCGCGCCGGTGTTCGCGGGCATGGTCTCGATCGGCTTCGCGCTGCTGAGCGCGGTGGGCTCGTGGCGCGGCGGCCTGCTCGTCGGCCGGTACGGTCGCAGGCTCGTGGTGATCGGCATCGTCGTCATGCTCCTGGGCGTCGGGCTGCTCATGCTCGCGGCCCTGCTCACGCCGCCCGACCTCACGCCGTGGGCCATGGCGGGCGCGATGCTCGTGGCCGGCGCGGGCGGCGGCCTCGTGGTCGCGCCGAACCAGACGCTCGCGCTCGCGGACATCCCCGTGAAGCAGGGCGGGCTCGCGGGCTCGGTCGGCCAGCTCGGGCAGCGGATCGGCACCGCGGTCGGCACCGCGGTCGGGCTGTCGCTGTTCTACTCGACCATCTTCCGCGAGGGGGGCGGCGAGGACGCCGACCTCGCGACCTACCGCGACGCGTACGGATTCGGGATGATCTCCGTGTCGCTGCTCATCGCGCTCGCGCTCGCGATCAGCCTCGCCGACCTCGGCGCGCGGCGGCGGCAGCGCCGCGAGTTCGCCTGACCGGCCGGCTCAGGCAGCGGCACGCGGGGCGCCGGCGGCGGGCGTGAGCAGCGCGCCGAGTTCCGCGCAGCTCAACTCGCGACCGAACGCGGGATGCCCCGGCTGGAGCAGCAGGCCGTGCGCGAGCGCGCCGCCGTCGACGGGATCGAACCCGATGGCGTCGATCAGGCGGGCGACGACGTGACGTGCGCCCTCGTCGTCCCCGACGACCGCGAGCGCGCGCCGCAGCCGCGACCCCGGCGGCATCGCGTCGTCCTCCATGTCGTGGTAGCCGAGGTGGTTGAGGCTCTTGACGACGCGGGCGGCCGGGTTCAGGGCGGCGTGGATCTCGGCGGTCGTGCGCGGGTCGGCGTCGATCTCGGGGATGGCGCCGTCGACCGGCGGCCAGTAGTTGGTGGCGTCGACGACGATCTTGCCGCCGAATTCGGCCCACGGCAGCGACTCGACCTTGCCGAACGGGACGGCGACGATGATCACGTCGGCCGCCTCGATGAGCGCCGCGGGGGTCGCGACCTCGGTACCGGGGGCCACGACGCCGACGACGAGTTCGAGCGCGGTCTGCCTCGGCGACCCCGCGATGAGCACGCGGTGACCGGACGCGACGAGCAGGCGGGCGAGGGCGGTGCCCACCTTCCCCGCCCCGAAGATCCCGATGACCGGCCGTTCCACCCAGCCATGATCGCACTGGTCTGCGACGCGTCGCTGGGAATACGCTCGGGTGGAGCCGGGTTCGGGCTTTCATGCATGCGCATCGGCATGCGGAGGGGATGGCCAGTATGACCAGCCGGTACGAGTTCGGGCTCGACACGTTCGGCGACGTGACGCACGGGCCGGACGGCACGGTCCTGTCGCACGCGCAGGTGCTGCGGAACGTGGTCGAGGAGGGTGTGCTCGCCGACCGGCTCGGCCTGGACTTCTTCGGCATCGGCGAGCACCACCGCGTCGACTTCGCGGTGTCGGCGCCCGATGTGGTGCTCGGAGCGATCGCCTCGCGCACCGAGCGGATCCACCTGGGCTCCGCCGTCACGGTGCTCAGCAGCGACGACCCGGTCCGCGTGTTCCAGCGGTTCTCGACGCTCGACGCGATCTCGAACGGTCGCGCCGAGGTGATCCTCGGCCGGGGTTCGTTCATCGAGTCGTTCCCGCTGTTCGGCTTCGACCTCGCGCAGTACCAGGACCTCTTCGAGGAGAAGCTCAACCTGTTCGCGGCGCTGCTGCCGCAGGAGCCGGTGACCTGGAGCGGATCGTTGCGGCCGCCGCTGACCGACCAGCGCGTCCACCCGCCCGTCGAGCACGGCCGGCTGAAGACCTGGGTCGGGGTCGGCGGGAGTCCGGAGTCGGTCGTCCGGGCGGCCAACTACGGCCTGCCGCTCGTGCTCGCGATCATCGGCGGGAGCCCGTCGAGGTTCGCACCGCTCGCGGACCTCTACCGGCGGGCGCTCGAGCAGTTCGGGCACCCCGAGCAGCCGATCGCCGTGCACTCGCCGGGGTACGTCGGCGAGAGCGACGCGGAGGCGCTCGACACGTTCTGGCCGCACTATGAGGTCATCATGAACCGCATCGGTCGCGAGCGCGGCTGGGGCGCCGCCACGCGCGAGCACTTCGAGGGCGAGGCGGGCCCGCACGGCGCGCTGTACGCCGGGTCGCCCGAGACGGTCGCGCAGAAGATCGCCGCCGCGATGCGCGCGCTCGGGGCGACCAGGTTCGACCTCAAGTACTCGAACGGCACGCTGCCGCACGAGGCGATGGTCGCGAGCATCGAGCGGTACGCGACCATCGTGGTCCCGCGGGTCCGGGAGCTCCTCGGCGAGGGGTGACCGCGCGCCCGCTCAGCCGCTCGTGCGTGCCGCCTGCCGACGCACCGCGCGGCGGAACCACTCCGCGTCGGGCACGCGCGCGAGGAACGTGCCCGCGAAGATCGTGATCAGCACGTACGCGGTCGCGAGCGGTGCGAGCTGCGGGGAGACGCCCGCGGTGACCGCGAGGCCCGCGATGACGATCGAGAACTCGCCGCGCGGCACGAGCGCGAATCCGGCGCGCCAGCGGCCGAGCGTCGCGACGCCGGCCCGACGCGCGGCGTACATCCCGGTGAGCAGCTTCGTCGCGATCGTGACCGCGGCCAGGAGCAGGGCCGGCACGAGCATCGGCAGGAGCCCGCTCGAGTCCGTCGCGAGCCCGAAGAACACGAAGAAGATCGCGGCGAACAGGTCGCGCAGCGGCGTGAGCACCTGGCTCGCGTTCTCGGCCACGCGGCCCGACAGCGCGATCCCCACGAGGAACGCGCCCACGGCGGCCGACACGCTGACCTCGGCCGCGAGGCCCGCGACCAGCATCGTCAGGCCGAGCACGCCGAGCAGCAGCGGCTCGAAGTCGTCGGCCGGGAACAGCCGCGACACGACGTGTCCGTGCCGGAGCGCGACCCAGAGGATGAGCGACACCACCGCGACCGCGACCGCGACCGACACGACCCCCTGCAGGAGGCTCACGCCGACCACGATCGCCGAGAGGATCGGCAGGTAGAACGCCATCGCGAGGTCCTCGATCACGAGCACCGCGAGCACGCCGGGCGTCTCGCGGTTCGAGAGCCGGCCGAGGTCGCGCAGCAGTTTCGCGACGACGCCGGACGAGGAGACCCAGGTCACGCCGGCGAGCGCGACCGCCGCGACCGGCCCCCACCCGAGCAGGAGCGCCATGACCGCGCCCGGGATCGCGTTGAGCAGTGCGTCGACGAGGCCCGCGGACGTGCTCGAGCGGATGCCGCCGAGCAGTTCGTCGGCCGTGTACTCGAGCCCGATGAGCGCGAGCAGCAGGATGACCCCGATCTCGGCGCCGGCCTGGAAGAACTCCTCGCTCGCATCGAACGGGAAGAGGCCCCCCTCGCCGAAGGCGAGTCCGAGCAGCAGGTAGAACGGGATCGGCGAGACGCCGATGAACGAGGCGAGACGACCCAGCAGGCTCATGCCGAGGAGCAGCGCGCCGACTTCGATCAGGAGCAGCGTGGTCTCGTGCACGAGCGGGCCCCGATCAGCCGGGACCGTTGGCGAGCAGTCTGGCGACGCCGTCGATGCCCTCGCGCGTGCCCACCACGACGATCACGTCGCCGGCGCGGAGCGGCTCGGTCGGCGTGGGCGACGGGATGACGGCGCCGTCGCGCATGATCGCGACGATCGACGCGTGCGTGCGCGTGCGCGCCTTCGTGTCGCCGAGCACCCGGTTGAGGAAGGGCGAGTCGGTGGGCAGTGAGATCTGCTCGCTGAAGAGCCCGATGGTGTCGTCGGTCAGGCTCGTGAGGCGCGAGAGCATCACCGAGGCGCCGAGCACGTCCGCGAGCGCGGCGGCCTCGTCGTCGCTCAACGGGATGATGTCGCGACAGGCGTCCGGGTCGTCGACGTCGAAGAGCCCGAGATCGCGGTCCCCGTCACGGTGCGACACGACGCTGATCCTGCGGCCGCCGTGCGTCACCAGGTCGTGCCGGACCCCGATGCCGGGGAGGTCGACCTTCTCGATGCGAATTCCCACCGCGTCATCGTAACCCCGCCGACGAGTGTCGCGGGCACACGGCGCGTCCGACGGCGACGCACCGGCGCGGAAGCGCGCCGCATGCCGGGCGCTGTGGCGCACCCGGTGGCGCCGCGAGCGTCAGGTCCGGCCGCCGCGGCCGAGCAGGCTGGTCGGGATCGCGACGGCCAGCGCGATCGAGAGGATGCCCCCGAAGAAGACGGCGGCCTCGAACCCGGACACCGTGTCGGCGATGCCGAAGAGCCACATTCCCGCGACGAAGAACGCCATGGCGATCAGGAAGATCACGCCGTTCATCCGCACCCCCTCGAATCCGGCGGCTGCCCCGCCGCGCCGCCAGTCTAGCGACGTCGCGCGGGGCTCAGGCGAGCGGTCCGATCCAGGCGTTCGCGATCGTCGAATGCGCGGACTCGTCGTCGGACGGGTGGAAGACGCCCGCGAGCACGTCGCGGGAGAGCCTGCCGAGCTCGTCGCCCGCGAAGTACGACGACCCGCCCGCGACGCGCAGCGCCTGGTCGACGACGTGCTTCGCGGTCTCGGTCGCGCGCACCTTCGCCCCGGCGAGCTTCGCGAACCAGAATCGGCCGTGGTCGGCGAGGGCATCGACGTCCCGTGCGAGCCCGACGAGCTGCGGCTCGATCGCGTCGTGCGCGAGCGCGGCATCCGCGATCCGCCACCGGATGTCCGGGTCCTCGCTGAGCGGCCGGCCGTCGGCCTTCATCGATCGCCGGCGCCGCGCTGCGGCGATCGCGAGCTCGAGCGCGCGCGCCCCGATGCCCGTGTACACGGCGCCGAGGAACAGCTCGAAGCACGCGAAGATGCCGAAGATCAGCGGGTCGGCATTGGGCCCGGGGTCGAGACGCCGGACGATGCGGTCGGCCGCCGCGGGCACGCCCTCGAGCACGGTCGTCCGGCTCTGGCTCGCGCGCATGCCGAGCGTGTCCCAGTCGTCGAGGATCCGGATGCCCGGTGCGCTGCGCTCCACGAAGCCGTAGACGATCTTCGGGGCATCCGGCGACGTCGTGTCCAGGCCCATGGTGCCCAGTCGGGTCCAGGCGGGCGAGAGCGACGTGAAGATCTTGCGGCCGGTGTACCGGTAGCCGCCGTCCGCCTGCGGCTCGGCGACCGTGCGCGAGCCGAAGAGCATGAGGTCGTTCCCTGCCTCGCTGATCCCGAAGCCGAACACCTCGCCCGCCGCCGCGTCGCGGAGCAGGAACTCGAGGCCGTCGTCCCCGCGGTCGCGGAGCACCTTCGCGACCCCGGTCCAGACGAGGTGCATGTTGACCGCGAGCGCGGTGGCCGGCGCCGCGCCGCCGAGGCGGATCTGAGCCCGCACCGCGTCCTCGAGGCGCCAGCCCAGGCCGCCGAGCTCGGCGGGCACGAGCGCCCGGAGGTACCCGCGTTCGACGAGTTCCGCGAGGTCCTCGTCGAAGAACGCGTTGCGCGCGTCGTAGCCGGCGGCGCGCTCGCGGAAGCGTTCGAGGAGCGCGTCGTCGAGCAGGTGCTCCGGGGTCTCGGCGGTCACGCCGCCAGCCTACGCGCCGGTGCCGGTGCCGGTGCCGGTCCCCGTGCCGGACCCGGAGCCGCCGTCGCGTCGCGCGCGCCGCCCGCGCGCGATCGCCCAGATGACGAGCAGGACCGCGCCGGCGACGAGCGCGAGCGCGATCGCCCAGGGAAGGAGCGCGCCGATGACGACGAGCAGGCCCGTGCCGAACGCGACCAGGGTCGTCCACCCGGCGACGAGGCCGTCCCAGAACGTCGGCGGGTCGGTCTTCGGCGTGTCCTGCGGCGTGACGAACTCGAGCGAGAGCGTCGAGTAGTCGACCTGGTCGACGAGCTGGTCGCGCTGGCTCGTGAGGCTGTCGAGCTCGGCCTGTCGCGTGGTCAGCTCGGACTCGATGGCGATGAGGTCGGCGGTCGTGGCGGCCTGTCCGAGCAGCTCGATCAGGCGGTCGACCGAGGCCTCGAGCGCTTCGATCCGCGCGTCGAGGTCCTGGCGCTGCGCCGTGACATCCGTCGCCTGGAGCGAGATGTCGCCCACCTCGCCGAGCTCGCGGAGGTCGTCGAGCACGTCCTCGAAGTCGTCGGCGGGGATCCGCAGCGTGAGCTCGGCGCGCGCGGCCTGGGTGTCCGTGCCCGGCGACTCGGTGCGCGACTCGACGCGCCCGCCGGCCGCGCGCACGAGGTCGACGGCCTCCTGCGCGGCCGAGGTCGGGTCCTCGACTGTGATGCGCGCCCAGCCGGTCGTGACGACGCTCCGGTCGGCTGCGTCCGCGTCGCCGCCTGAACCGCCCTCGGTCCCCGATTCGGCCTCGGGGCCGCCCGCCGGCTGGTCGGGCTGGACCATGCCCGAGTCGGACTCGCCCGAGCGGGCGTCGGAGGAGCCGGCCCCCGCGGAGCATCCGGCGAGGAGCATCACGAGGAGGGCTGCGGCGGCGGCCGTCGGGGCGATTCGTCGATTCATGCGGTCAGGGTACGGCCCGGCGGGCGCGGGCCGGAATGCGCGCGAGCTTGCGGTCCGGTCACGATCGGATGCCGGTTCGGTCTCGATCCCCGGGCGCGTGCAAGGCCGGGCGGCGGGTCGACACGCACCGGGGCATCCGAGGCGCTCGCCGGCCGCTCCCGACGCATCCGCCCGCCGGTCCGGCGGCGCCGCCGGCGCGGCCGCGACTCAGTCGAGATCCGGGTCGCGGCCGGTGCGCTCGCCGGTCTCGAGCGCCGCGATGCGCGCGAGGTCGTCGGCGTCGAGCGAGAACCCGAACACGTCGAGGTTCTCCCGGATGCGCGCGGGCGAGGAGGCCTTGGGGATCACCGAGTTCCCGAGCTGCAGGTGCCAGCGCAGCACGACCTGCGCGGGCGACGCCCCGTGCTTCGCGCCGACCTGGGCGAGCACGGGGTCGGCGAGCACGCGGCCGCGCGCGAGCGGGGACCACGCCTGCACGACGATCCCGTGCCGGGCGCACGCGTCCCGCAGGGCGCGCTGCGGCAGCCACGGGTGCAGTTCCACCTGGTCGAGCACCGGGGCGACGCCGGTCTCGGCGATGATCCGGTCGATGTGGTGGGGATGGAAGTTCGCGACGCCGATCGAGCGGACGCGCCCCTCGGCCTGCAGCCGGACGAGCGCGCGCCACGCGTCGACGTACCGGTCGGTCGAGGGGACCGGCCAGTGGATGAGGTAGAGGTCGAGCGTGTCGAGGCCGAACCTCGCCATCGACGCGTCGAACGCGCGCAGCGTCTTGTCGAACCCGTTGTCGTCCCGCCAGACCTTGCTCGTGACGACGAGGTCCTCGCGCGGCACCGACGCGTCCCGGACCGCCTCGCCGACCTCGCGCTCGTTGCCGTAGAGCGCCGCGGTGTCCAGGAGCCGGTACCCGGCGTCGATCGCCGACAGGGTCAGCGCGCGGGCATCCGCCGGAGGCACCTTGTAGAGGCCGTAGCCGAGCTGCGGCACCGTGGTGCCGTCCAGGAGCGGCAGGTCGGGGACGGGCGTCGCGGTCATGCGGTCGCTCCCTTCGGCGAGGCCGGGCGTCAGCTCGGCGTGAGCGGGACGGGTTCGGTGTCGGGGATCGGGCTCGCGTCGCGACCCCGGAGGTCGGGATGCCACCGCCGGCCGATGACCGCGACGACCACGCCGAGCGCGGACAGCACGGACGCGGCCCAGAAGGCGCCGACCGGGGAGTAGCCGTCGATCAGGAAGCCCGCGAGCGCCGAGCCGAGCGCGGCGCCGATGAGCTGGCCCGTGCCCACCCATCCGTACGCCTCGGCCGTGTCCGAGAACTTGACGCTCACCGACACGATCGCGAACAGCACCGCGAGCGCGGGCGCGATGCCGACCCCCGCGACCAGGAGCGAGAGCGAGAGCCACGGGAAGTTCATGCCGAACGCGGCCATCGACGTGCCCACGAACACGATGAGCATGCGCCGCGCGGTGGCCCACGGCCCGATCGGCGTGTGCCCGAACAGCAGACCGCCGGCGATGCTGCCGATCGAGAAGATCGCGAGCACGATGCCGGCCTCGGCGCCGTCGTGTCCGAACACGGCGACGACGCCGGCCTCGACGGCGGCGCACGCGCCGATGAGCAGGAACCCGACGACCGTCGCGAGCAGCACGGCCGGCCGGCCGAGCACGGCGCCGAAGCGGCGCTTGGACCGCGGGATGCGGACGCGGCCGAGTTCGGGCGAGGCGATGAACCAGATGCCGCCGCCGACCATCATGACGGCGGCGAGCAGGATGCCCCAGACCGTGCCGATCTGGGTCGAGACGAAGGTCGTGACGACCGGGCCGACGACCCAGATGATCTCCTGCGCCGTCGCGTCGAGCGAGAACAGCGGCGTGAGCTGGCGGGAGTTCACCATCTTCGGGTAGATCGTGCGCACGGCCGACTGCACGGGCGGCGTCGAGAGCCCGCAGAGGATGCCGATCGCGAGGTAGGCGGGCAGCAGCGGCGGGATCAGCGCGATCGCGAGCACCGACGCGGTGCACACGATGAGCGTCAGCGTGAGCACGGGCCGCATGCCGAACCGGCCCATGAGCCGGCTCGTGAGCGGGCCGGCGACGGCCTGCCCGATCGAGGTGGCGGCGAGCACGAGCCCCGCCGTTCCGTACGAGCCGGTCTGCTGCTCGACGTGCAGCAGGAACGCCAGCGAGAGCATGCCGGACGGGAAGCGCGCGGTCAGCTGCGCGGCGATGATGCGGGCGACGCCGGGCACCTTCAGGAGTTCGGTGTAGCTCGCCACCCGACCAATCTACCGGCGGGTGCTCCGCTCAGCCTGCGAGCGCCTTGGCGATCCGCTGCGGCGAGACCGTCTCGGCGGTGCGCAGCTCCTGGGCGTAGAGGCCGACGCGCAGCTCCTCGAGCATCCAGCGCACGCGGACGAGCGCGGCGGACGCCTCGGGGTCGATCGGCACCGATCCGCCCGCGCGCTCGTACGCCGTGCGCGCGGCCTCGAACTCGGTCGTCGACTGGCGGTCGCGCCCGGGGTTCTCCTGCATGCGCCGCACGCGGACGACGATGCCCTCGAGGTAGCGCGGCAGGTGGCGGAGCCGGTCGAGCCCGGTGGTCGAGACGAACCCGTTCGGCACGAGCGCCTCGAGCTGGGCGCGCGCGTCGGCGAGCGGGGCCATGAGCGCGAGGCTCGCGGCCTTCGCGATCGCGCGGTCGGCTTCGCCGGCGAGCTTCAGGATGCGCGCGACGAGTGCGACGACCTCGAACATGCGGTCCATCACGACCGCCGACACCGCGTCGCGAACCGCGTCGAACTCGGCGCGCGTGCGCACGAGCCCGTCCGGGTGGTGCGCCCGGAGCTCGGCGTCGACCACCGCGGCGAGGCAGTCGTCGAGGAGGGCGCGCGGCCCGGCGTACGCGCTCGAGGCGAGCGCGAGCTTCTCGTCGTTCGAGAGGTGCTCCTGCACGTAGGCGACGGGCGACGGCGTCGCGATGACGAGCAGTCGCCGGATGCCGCGCCGGGTGGCCCGGTCGCGCTCGTCGGCGGTCGCGAGCAGCCGGAGCGACACGGATGCCCCGTCGTCGACGATCGCGGGGTAGGCGCGCACGGTGTTGCCGGCCTGCCGGGTGTCGACGTGCGCGGGCAGCTCGTCCCACTCCCAGCGGGTGAGGCCGGATGCCTCGAGCGCGCTCGCCGGGGCATCCGGAGTGTCCGTGGGCCGGGGCGCGTCGCGCCCGCCCGGGCGAGGCGCGCGCCCGCGGGCGCCGGGGGACGGTTCGACGAAGGTCGCGGCGACCGCGCGCCCCGCGCGGTCGGCGAGCCGCCCCTGGAGCTCGGGGAGGTCCTTGCCCGAACCGGCGGGGCGTCCGCGTTCGTCGACGGCGCGGAACGTGACGCGCAGGTGCGCCGGGACGCGCTCGAGGTCGAAGTCGCCCGGGTCGACCGGTGCGTAGGTGAGTCGCCGGATCGCCCCCGCGATCGCGGCCGCGAACGGCTCGCGCTCGTCGCCGCGCTCGGGTCCGCCGGGCAGTTCCTCGGCGATCTTCGCCGCCCATTCGGCCGCCGGCACGACCTGGCGCCGCAGCACCTTCGGCAGCGTCCGGAGCATCGCCGTGATGAGCTCGTCGCGGAGGCCCGGCACCTGCCAGTCGAACCCGGCGGGCGACAGCCGCGGCAGGAGCACGAGGGGGACGACGACGGTCACGCCGTCGTCGTCGGCGCCGGGCTCGAACCGGTACGCGAGGCGCAGCGTCTGGTCGCCCTGCTTCCACCGGTCGGGGAAGCCGTCGTCCCGCGTCGCGGGCTCGTCGCCGAGCAGGTCGGCCGCGGCCATCGTCAGCAGGTCGGGCCGTCGGCGCTGCTCGCCGCGCCACCACTGCTCGAACGCGCGGGCGTCGGTCGCCTCGGCCGGAACGCGCGCGTCGTAGAACGCGAACACGGCCTCGTCGCCCGCGAGGATGTCCCGTCGCCGGGTCCGCTCCTCGATCTGCCCGAGCTCGCGGCGGAGATCGCGATTGCGCCGGATGAAGGCGTACACGCGCTTGTCGAGCGAGGTCCAGTCCCAGTCCTCCTCGACGAGCGCGTGCCGCACGAAGAGCTCGCGCGCGAGCTCGCGGTCCACGCGGGCGAGCTGGATCCGTCGCTTCGGCACGATCGGCACGCCGTAGAGGGTCACCTTCTCGTCGGCGACCGCGGAGCCCATCCGCCGCTCCCAGCGCGGCGCGCTGAACGAGCGCTTCGCGAGCGGACCCGCGAGCGGCTCGGCCCAGGCCGGGTCGATCGCGGCGTTCATGCGTGCGAACAGCCGGCTCGTCTCGACGAGCTCGGCGCTCATGAGCGCGGCCGGCGGCTTCTTCGCGAGCGCGGAGCCCGGGAACACGACGAACCGCGCGTTGCGCGCGCCGATGAACTCGGCCGTCTGGCGGCGCCCGGAGCGTTCGGCCTCGCGCGCGGGGCCGGCGCCGCCGCGCCCGGTGGACGTGCGCGCGTCGTCGCGCAGGCCGAGCTGCGAGAGCAGACCCGCGAGCAGCGCCCGGTGGATGCCGTCCGGGTTCGGCGCGCCCGCGGCGCTCGCCACGTGCAGCCCGAGCGGCTTCGCGAGCCGCACGAGCTGGCGGGTGAGGTCCTGCCATTCGCGCACGCGCAGGTAGTTGAGGTGCTCGCTCCGGCACATCCGGCGGAACGCGTTGCCGCTCAACTCGCGTTGGCGCTCCTCGAGGTGGTTCCAGAGGTTGAGCAGCGTGAGGAAGTCGCTGGTCGGGTCGCGGAAGCGCGCGTGCGAGGCATCCGCCTGCTCGCGCCCGGCGAGCGGCCGCTCGCGCGGGTCCTGGATCGTTAGTCCGGCGACGATCGCGAGCACGTCGCGGCTCACGCCCTGCGCCTTGGACTCGAGCACCATGCGCGCGAAGCGCGGCTCGATCGGCAGGCGGGCGAGTTGGCGTCCGACACGCGTGAGGCGCGGGCCGCGTGCGTCGGTCGCGGAGTGGTCCTCGAGCGCGCCGAGCTCGTGCAGCAGGTCGAGTCCGTCGCGGATGCCCCGCGCGTCGGGCGGCGTGAGGAACGGGAAGTCCTCGATGGCGCCGAGCCCGAGCGAGGCCATCTGGAGGATGACGGCCGCGAGGTTGGTGCGCAGGATCTCCGGGTCGGTGAACTCGGGTCGCCGGTCGAAGTCGGCCTCGGAGTAGAGGCGGATCGCGATGCCGTCGCTCGTGCGGCCCGACCGCCCCGAGCGCTGGTTGGCGGACGCCTGCGAGATCGCCTCGATCGGCAGTCGCTGCACCTTGAGCCGCGCCGAGTACCGGCTGATCCGCGCGCTGCCCGCGTCGATGACGTACCGGATGCCGGGCACGGTGAGGCTGGTCTCGGCGACGTTCGTCGCGAGCACGACGCGCCGGCGGAGACCGGCCACCTTCGACGGCTCGAACACCTTGTGCTGGTCGGCCGACGAGAGGCGACCGTAGAGCGGCAGTACCTCGGTCGCGCCCGCGCCGCCGCGCCTGGTCGCATGCGCGCGCACGGCCTGCTCGGCATCGCGGATCTCGCCCTCGCCCGAGAGGAAGACGAGCACGTCCCCGGGCGCCTCGCGCTCGAGCTCGTCGAGGGCGTCGAGGATGCCCCGCTGCACGTCGCGGTCCTCGGTGGCGGCGCCCTCGTCGTCGTCCTCGTCGGAGGAACCGGATGCCCCGTCCGCGACGAGCGGGCGGTAGCGGACTTCGACCGGGTAGGTCCGGCCCGAGACCTCGACGACCGGGACGTCGGGCGGGAGGGCGTCGCCCGCCGGGGCATCCGTCGCGGAGAAGTGCCGCGCGAAGCTCACGGGATCGATGGTCGCGCTCGTGACGATCACCTTGAGGTCCGGGCGGCGCGGCAGGAGCCGTTTCAGGAACCCGAGCAGGAAGTCGATGTTGAGGCTGCGCTCGTGCGCCTCGTCGATGATGATCGTGTCGTATCGGCGGAGCTCGCGGTCGCGGTGGATCTCGTTGAGCAGGATGCCGTCGGTCATGACCTTGATGCGCGTGGCCTCGCTCACCTTGTCGGTGAAGCGCACCTGGTAGCCGACGAGCCCGCCGAGGTCGCTGCCGAGCTCCTCGGCGATGCGCTCGGCGATGGTGCGGGCCGCGATGCGGCGCGGCTGGGTGTGCGCGATCGACTCGCGCCCGAGCTCGAGGCAGATCTTCGGGAGCTGGGTCGTCTTGCCCGAGCCGGTCGCGCCGGCGACGATGACGACCTGGTGGTCGCGGATGGCGCGCGCGATCTCCTCCCGCTGCGCGGAGACGGGCAGCTCGGGAGGATACGAGATCGTGGCGATCGGCGACGGCATAGCGTTCCATCGTAAGCCGCGGCGCACCCCGTCGAGCGGGGAGTGTCGCCCCGTGGGCGGAACGTGCTGGGTTGGGGGCATGACGGCATCGAAGGTGACCCGGATCCAGCTCAACGACGGCTACTCCATCCCGCAGCTCGGCTTCGGCGTGTTCAAGGTCGACCCGCACGAGACCGAGCGCATCGTGGCCGATGCGCTCGAGGTCGGCTACCGGCACCTCGACACCGCGCGCATCTACGGCAACGAGGAGGGCGTGGGCCGCGCGATCGCGTCGTCGGGGATCGCGCGCGAGGAGCTGTTCGTCACCACGAAGCTCTGGAACGACGACCAGGGTCCGGAGGCCGGCGTCGTCGACGCGTTCGAGCGGAGCCTCGACCGGCTCGGGCTCGAGTACCTCGACCTCTACCTGATCCACTGGCCGACGCCTGCTCGCGACCGGTACCTCGAGACGTGGAGGGCGTTCGAGCGGCTCCGCGAGACCGGGCGCGTGCGATCGATCGGCGTCTCGAACTTCCTGGCCCACCACCTGGAGCGGCTCCTCGCGGAGACCGACGTCGTGCCCGCGGTGGACCAGATCGAGCTGCACCCCGCCCACCAGCAGCCGGAGACCGGCGCGTTCGCGCGCGAGCACGGCATCGCGATCGAGGCGTGGGGGCCGCTCGGCCAGGGCAAGTACCCGCTCTTCGAGCTCCCGCAGGTGCAGGCGGCGTCCGCGACGCACGGCAAGACCCCGGCGCAGGTGGTCATCCGCTGGCATCTCCAGCGCCGGCACGTCGTGTTCCCGAAGTCCGCCCACCGCCACCGGATGGAGGAGAACTTCGACGTGTTCGACTTCGAGCTCTCCGAGGCCGAGATGCAGGCGATCACGGCCCTCGAGCGCGGCGGCCGGGTGAGCGCGCACCCCGACGAATTCAACTGATCCGGCCCTGATCAGGGACTTCCTGACGATGGATGCCGCGACACGCCCGGGATGCCCCTGCCGATTTGCGCAGTGTCCCAGCGCGTCGTAGAGTAATCACTCGTTGCCCCAAAGGTGCGAGAGAGCGAGAAGCTCCCGGCCTCAAGCGGAGACATCCGAGATTCGTACGATCGATCAGATCGGCGGTCTCGAAGCGTCGGAATCCTTCCCAGTGGAGGAGCCGGCGGGAACGAAGCCTCGAGTTGAGGGTTCCCGGTTGTTCGGGAGTCCGAAGCGTGTGCGTCCGTTTCTTGAGAACTCAACAGCGTGCACTATGTTCAATGCCAATTTTTTGAACCCTGGCCTGCCCTTCGGGGTGGGTGGGATTCCTTTGATTGATGGACAATTTGATTTTTTGAGTCAGTTGTTTCTCTGTCAGTGATTTGAACTCCTGACCGGCCTTCGGGTTGGTTGGAACCATTTTTTTTGGAGAGTTTGATCCTGGCTCAGGACGAACGCTGGCGGCGTGCTTAACACATGCAAGTCGAACGATGAAGCCCAGCTTGCTGGGTGGATTAGTGGCGAACGGGTGAGTAACACGTGAGTAACCTGCCCTGGACTCTGGGATAACCCCGAGAAATCGGAGCTAATACCGGATATGACTTCTCATCGCATGGTGGGGGGTGGAAAGTTTTTCGGTCTGGGATGGACTCGCGGCCTATCAGCTTGTTGGTGAGGTAATGGCTCACCAAGGCGTCGACGGGTAGCCGGCCTGAGAGGGTGACCGGCCACACTGGGACTGAGACACGGCCCAGACTCCTACGGGAGGCAGCAGTGGGGAATATTGCACAATGGGCGGAAGCCTGATGCAGCAACGCCGCGTGGGGGATGACGGCCTTCGGGTTGTAAACCTCTTTTGTCCAGGAAGAAGCCTTCGGGTGACGGTACTGGGAGAAAAAGGACCGGCTAACTACGTGCCAGCAGCCGCGGTAATACGTAGGGTCCGAGCGTTGTCCGGAATTATTGGGCGTAAAGAGCTCGTAGGCGGTTTGTCGCGTCTGCTGTGAAAGCCAGAGGCTCAACCTCTGGTCTGCAGTGGGTACGGGCAGACTTGAGTGGTGTAGGGGAGACTGGAATTCCTGGTGTAGCGGTGGAATGCGCAGATATCAGGAGGAACACCGATGGCGAAGGCAGGTCTCTGGGCACTTACTGACGCTGAGGAGCGAAAGCGTGGGGAGCGAACAGGATTAGATACCCTGGTAGTCCACGCCGTAAACGTTGGGCGCTAGATGTGGGGACCTTTCCACGGTTTCCGTGTCGTAGCTAACGCATTAAGCGCCCCGCCTGGGGAGTACGGCCGCAAGGCTAAAACTCAAAGGAATTGACGGGGGCCCGCACAAGCGGCGGAGCATGCGGATTAATTCGATGCAACGCGAAGAACCTTACCAAGGCTTGACATGCACCAGAACACCCTGGAAACAGGGGACTCTTTGGACACTGGTGTGCAGGTGGTGCATGGTTGTCGTCAGCTCGTGTCGTGAGATGTTGGGTTAAGTCCCGCAACGAGCGCAACCCTCGTCGCATGTTGCCAGCACGTAATGGTGGGGACTCATGTGAGACTGCCGGGGTCAACTCGGAGGAAGGTGGGGATGACGTCAAATCATCATGCCCCTTATGTCTTGGGCTTCACGCATGCTACAATGGCCGGTACAAAGGGCTGCGATGCCGTAAGGCGGAGCGAATCCCAAAAAGCCGGTCTCAGTTCGGATTGAGGTCTGCAACTCGACCTCATGAAGTCGGAGTCGCTAGTAATCGCAGATCAGCAACGCTGCGGTGAATACGTTCCCGGGCCTTGTACACACCGCCCGTCAAGTCATGAAAGTCGGTAACACCCGAAGCCGGTGGCCCAACCTTTTGGAGGGAGCCGTCGAAGGTGGGATCGGTGATTAGGACTAAGTCGTAACAAGGTAGCCGTACCGGAAGGTGCGGCTGGATCACCTCCTTTCTAAGGAGCACTGGGCCAGCTTGCTGGTTCCAGGAGGCTCAGATCGAGACGAACGTTCTCGCTGGGTGCTCATGGGTGGAACATTGAACGTAGGTGCCGGCTGATGTGGTCTGGTTCTAGTACGCCTTCTTCGGGGGGTTGGAACGGGTCGGGTCGTGGAGGTTGGTACGTTGCACGCTGTTGGGTCCTGAGGGACCGGGCGTCGCACCCCTGTGGGGGTGTGGGGCTGGACTTCTTCAGGCCTTCGCGATGCCGGCTGTGTGCTGGTGGGTCGGGGGTTCTGGTCGTCTGTTGAGAACTACATAGTGGACGCGAGCATCTTAGAAACTCGCATCATCGTCTTTCGGGGTGGTGGTGTGTGTTTCACAAGATTGTTCTGGGCATCGCCTTCGGGTGGTGCTCTGACGATCATTGGTCACCGCTGCCCTTCGGGGTGGTGGTTTCTGAAACTCATGTGATTTCAAGTTTTTAAGAGCAAACGGTGGATGCCTTGGCATCTGGAGCCGAAGAAGGACGTCGTAATCTGCGATAAGCCTCGGGGAGTTGATAAACGAGCTTTGATCCGAGGATTTCCGAATGGGGAAACCCCGCCAGGCCCTTCGTGGTGACCTGGTGACTCCCGCCTGAATATATAGGGCGGGTAGAGGGAACGTGGGGAAGTGAAACATCTCAGTACCCACAGGAAGAGAAAACAACCGTGATTCCGTGAGTAGTGGCGAGCGAAAGCGGAAGAGGCCAAACCGGTCATGTGTGATACCCGGCAGGGGTTGCATGGTCGGGGTTGTGGGACCTTTCGGGCTGTTCTGCCGAACAGCCACGGTGACGTGCGTGTGGTAGGCGAACCGGATTGAAAGCCGGACCGGAGTGGGTGTGAGTCCCGTAGCCGAAACTTCACGCAGCCCGGAGAGGGATCCCAAGTAGCACGGGGCCCGAGAAATCCCGTGTGAATCTGCCAGGACCACCTGGTAAGCCTAAATACTCCCAGATGACCGATAGCGGACAAGTACCGTGAGGGAAAGGTGAAAAGTACCCCGGGAGGGGAGTGAAATAGTACCTGAAACCGTTTGCTTACAAACCGTTGGAGCCTCCTTGTTGGGGTGACAGCGTGCCTTTTGAAGAATGAGCCTGCGAGTTAGTGATCTGTGGCGAGGTTAACCCGTGTGGGGTAGCCGTAGCGAAAGCGAGTCTGAATAGGGCGTTTTGAGTCGCAGGTCCTAGACCCGAAGCGAAGTGATCTATCCATGGCCAGGTTGAAGCGACGGTAAGACGTCGTGGAGGACCGAACCCACTTCAGTTGAAAATGGAGGGGATGAGCTGTGGATAGGGGTGAAAGGCCAATCAAACTTCGTGATAGCTGGTTCTCTCCGAAATGCATTTAGGTGCAGCGTTGCGTGTTTCTTGCCGGAGGTAGAGCTACTGGATGGCCGATGGGCCCCAACAGGTTACTGACGTCAGCCAAACTCCGAATGCCGGTAAGTGAGAGCGCAGCAGTGAGACGGTGGGGGATAAGCTTCATCGTCGAGAGGGAAACAACCCAGACCACCGACTAAGGTCCCTAAGCGCGTGCTAAGTGGGAAAGGATGTGGAGTTGCACAGACAACCAGGAGGTTGGCTTAGAAGCAGCCACCCTTGAAAGAGTGCGTAATAGCTCACTGGTCAAGTGATTCCGCGCCGACAATGTAACGGGGCTCAAGCACGCCACCGAAGTCGTGGCATTCGCATATTCGATAGGCCTTCGTGGTCCAGTCGTGTGGATGGGTAGGAGAGCGTCGTGTGCCGGGTGAAGCGGCGGTGGAAACCAGCCGTGGACGGCACACGAGTGAGAATGCAGGCATGAGTAGCGAAAGACGGGTGAGAAACCCGTCCTCCGGAAGACCAAGGGTTCCAGGGTCAAGCTAATCTGCCCTGGGTAAGTCGGGACCTAAGGCGAGGCCGACAGGCGTAGTCGATGGACAACGGGTTGATATTCCCGTACCGGCGAAGAACCGCCCACGCCAATCCAGTAATGCTAACCATCCGAACCATCACACCGCGCCCTTCGGGGTGCATCGTGGTGGGGAGCGTGGGAACCGGTCTGGTGCGGTGAGCGTATTAACAGGTGTGACGCAGGAAGGTAGCCCAACCCGGGCGATGGTTGACCCGGGGCAAGCGTGTAGGCCGAGTCGTAGGCAAATCCGCGACTCATACAGGCTGAGACGCGATGCGGATGAAAAGTGGGTGATCCTATGCTGCCGAGAAAAGCATCGACGCGAGGTTCCAGCCGCCCGTACCCCAAACCGACTCAGGTGGTCAGGTAGAGAATACCAAGGAGATCGAGAGAATCGTGGTTAAGGAACTCGGCAAAATGCCCCCGTAACTTCGGGAGAAGGGGGGCCTAAGGCGTGAATGGACTTGCTCCAGGAAGCGCTGCAGGGCCGCAGAGACCAGTGGGAAGCGACTGTTTACTAAAAACACAGGTCCGTGCCAAGTCGCAAGACGATGTATACGGACTGACGCCTGCCCGGTGCTGGAAGGTTAAGAGGACCGGTTAGCCGCAAGGCGAAGCTGAGAATTTAAGCCCCAGTAAACGGCGGTGGTAACTATAACCATCCTAAGGTAGCGAAATTCCTTGTCGGGTAAGTTCCGACCTGCACGAATGGCGTAACGACTTCCCAGCTGTCTCAACCGCGAACTCGGCGAAATTGCATTACGAGTAAAGATGCTCGTTACGCGCAGAAGGACGGAAAGACCCCGTGACCTTTACTACAGCTTGGTATTGGTGTTCGGTGTGGCTTGTGTAGGATAGGTGGGAGACTTTGAAGCGGGCACGCCAGTGTTCGTGGAGTCATTGTTGAAATACCACTCTGGTCACTCTGGATATCTAACTTCGAACCGTGATCCGGTTCAGGGACAGTGCCTGGTGGGTAGTTTAACTGGGGCGGTTGCCTCCCAAAGAGTAACGGAGGCGCCCAAAGGTTCCCTCAACCTGGTTGGCAATCAGGTGGCGAGTGTAAGTGCACAAGGGAGCTTGACTGTGAGACTGACAGGTCGAGCAGGGACGAAAGTCGGGACTAGTGATCCGGCAGTGGCTTGTGGAAGCGCTGTCGCTCAACGGATAAAAGGTACCTCGGGGATAACAGGCTGATCTTGCCCAAGAGTCCATATCGACGGCATGGTTTGGCACCTCGATGTCGGCTCGTCGCATCCTGGGGCTGGAGTAGGTCCCAAGGGTTGGGCTGTTCGCCCATTAAAGCGGTACGCGAGCTGGGTTTAGAACGTCGTGAGACAGTTCGGTCCCTATCCTCTGCGCGCGCAGGAAATTTGAGAGGATCTGACCCTAGTACGAGAGGACCGGGTTGGACGAACCTCTGGTGTGCCAGTTGTTCCGCCAGGAGCACCGCTGGTTAGCTACGTTCGGGATGGATAACCGCTGAAAGCATCTAAGCGGGAAGCCGGCCTCGAGATGAGATTTCCATCCCTTCGGGGGAGAGGCTCCCAGTAGACGACTGGGTTGATAGGCCGGATGTGGAAGCGGGGACTAACGACCCGTGCAGCTGACCGGTACTAATAAGCCGATAACTTGACTATCACTACACACACACGATTTGAACTCATTCAAGTAAAGGCCGTGTGCGTGGCCCTGATGACTCGCGTCCACCATGTGGTTCCCGACAGGCGAACACACAACAACATAACGACACACCCCCACCCCACCACCACGGTGCTCGGGTTTGGGGGACACCGAGACCAACCACACCCCCAACACGTGGGGTGATGTGGTGACAGAGTTTCGGCGGCCATAGCGCGAGGGAAACGCCCGGACACATTCCGAACCCGGAAGCTAAGACTCGCAGCGCCGATGGTACTGCAGGGGCGACCCTGTGGGAGAGTAGGACACCGCCGAACACCCATTCCAGAAGAGCCGCCCCACACGGGGCGGCTCTTCTGCATTAACACGTCCGCACGGTGCTGCGGTGGAGGGTATCGGGCGACGTCG